>JBNMJW010000101.1:0-7939 GCA_050874025.1 Candidatus Ornithospirochaeta sp. | reverse complement strand
GTTGATAACACCTATCTTGTACTTTCCGCAATTCTTTATCGTCATGCCTTTTCCAACACATGGCTCTGGGTAATTAGCTGGGCGTAAGATATCATCTTGAGAATCGAGAATAGAGAATATTTCTGTCTTTTGCCAAATATGATTGCCACTTGTGATTACATCAACTCCACTAGTTTTCATCTTATTGTAATCATCTATCGTTATGCCAAAACCATCTGCAGCATTCTCGCCATTAGAGATAACAAAATCTATCTTGTTCTCTTTAATAGCACAAGAGAGCCCCAAAAAAAGGGCTCCCAATCCTGCTTTACCAGATACATCTCCTAACATAAGGACACGAATAACGTTATCTGTCACTTAGCATACTCCACAATTCTAGTTTCTCTAATAATAGTAACCTTAATCTTACCAGGGTATCTAAGCTCTGCTTCAATTCTTTCTGCAATTTCTTGTGCAATCTTCTTTGCACCTTCATCTGAAACAGTGTCACTATTAACAAGAATTCGTAGTTCTCTTCCTGCTTGGATAGCAAAGGCATTCTCTACGCCTTCAAAACCTTTTGCAATATTTTCAAGGGACTCAAGTCTCTTAATGTAATTGTCCAAGCTTTCTCTTCTAGCACCAGGTCTAGCAGCAGAGATAGCATCTGCAATCTGAACAATTATAGCTTCAATTGAAGTTGGCTCAACATCATTGTGATGAGCAAGGACGCAGTTTACAACCTTACTATCCTCGCCAAGACGTTTTACAAGTTCACCGCCAAGTTCTGCATGGTTAGCTTCGCTCTCTGTCTCTGCTCCCTTACCAATATCGTGTAAAAGACCACCTCTCATAGCAAGATCACTATCTGCACCGACTTCACTAGCTATCATACCCGCAAGAATTGCAACTTCCTTTGAATGAAGTAGTACATTTTGACCATAACTTGTTCTGAAATGCAATCTTCCCAAAGCACGTATAAGTTCGGTTCCCATATTGTGAATACCAAGATCGAAAACAACCTTTTCTCCCTCATCAACAATAATTCTTCCGATTTCTTTACTTACCTTGTTAACAACCTCTTCGATTCTTGCTGGATGTATGCGCCCGTCCTGAACAAGACGTTCAAGAGCAACTCGAGCAATCTCTTTTCTTACTGGATCAAAACAAGAAATAACGACAGCCTCTGGAGTATCATCAATGATGATATCAACACCTGTAAGTGTTTCAAGAGTTCGAATATTTCTTCCTTCTCGTCCAATAATCCTTCCTTTCATTTCGTCAGAAGGAAGAGTAACACTAGTAGTTGTAATTTCGCCAGATACTTCTGTTGCTAATCTTTGAATAGAGGTAATTATAATATCCCTAGCTTTTTTATCAGCTAATAGCTGTGCTTCTTGTTCGATTTTATTTACATAAACCTGTCCATCGTGCTCAGCTTTTTGCTTCATTTGCTCTATAAGGATACTTTTTGCCTCATCACGAGACATTTGAGCAACCTTTTCATACTCTAAATCTAAATCAGACTCTCTTTTTTCAACAGCCTCTTCTCGTTCCTTTAATGCTGCTTCTTTCTCTCCTAGTTGTTTTGTTACGGAGTCATTCTCCTGCTGCTTACGCTCAAGATTTTCTTCCTTTTGCTGCAGTCGTCGCTCTGATTTCTGCAGTTCAGCTCTTCTGTCGCGAGCTTCACTTTCCTGCTGTTGTTGCTCTTTAAGGAGTTTATCTCGTGTTTCAATGATAATCTCCTTAGCCTTCGCTTCAGCATTCTTTGAAGCATTCTCTTCAAGGACCTTTGCCTTTTGTTCAGCGGAAGTTAATTTCAACTTCGCATATATGCAACGGCCTCCAAAGCCGATAGCAATACCTACAATTCCAACCAAGAGATATAACAATACTGTTAACATATTGTTCACCTCCTGTTTAACATTATCAGTTATCTACGATAATGAAACAATTTACAAGGTATTGTCAAGAAGACAAAAAAAACCGCCACGCTATTGTGACGGCTCAGGGTTAACCCCTTTTGTACCTTTAAAAGGTAAATTAAGCGAGCTTTAACTCGCAAGGACTTACTTATCGGCCTTCTTAGCCTTCTTATCGTCCTTCTTGTCAGCCTTTTCTTCCTTCTTAGTCTTTTCAACTAATTCAAGGATTACCATTTCAGCTGCATCCCCTTGTCTGTAACCAGTCTTGAGGATTCTTGTGTAACCACCCTTGCGTTCTTTGAACATTGGGGCGATGTCCTTGAAAAGCTTAGAAACGACGTCTTCGTCGTAGATGTCCTTAGCAATCTCTCTGCGGTTAGCGACTGTATCAGTCTTAGCACGAGTGATCATCTTTTCAGCCATCTTTCTAACTTCAAGGGCCTTTGCTTTTGTGGTCTCTATTCTCTCATATCTGAAGAGAGATGTGACCATGTTGCGCTTAAGAGCTTTACGTTCTGAACCCTTACGTGATAGCGCGTTGAAACCAATCCTATGCTTCATTTTCTACTTCCTTGTTCTCTGGGACTTTAATTGAATTCTTTAAGACACTGAAATCTGTCATTCCCAAGGTAAGCCCCCATTCCTTAAGTTTATCCTTAATTTCTGAGAGAGACTTCTTTCCGAAGTTTCTTGTCTTGGTTATTTCTTCTTCAGTCTTCTTTGCAAGGTCGCCAATAGTCTTGATTCCCGCATTCTTTAAGCAGTTAGAAGAACGTACTGTTAACTCTAACTCTTCAACAGGTGTATCAAGAAGCTTCTTGACCTTTTCTTCTTCTTCATCAACCTCTTCTGTTGTGCAAATCTTGTCTTCATCGAAGTTAATAAAGATAGTGAAGTGTTCCTTAATAATCTTTGCAGCTTCACCTAAAGCATTCTCTGGTGTAATAGTACCATCGGTGTAGACATCGAGAATGAGCTTCTCATAATCGATTCTTTCACCTACTCTGCATGGTTCGATAGCATACTTAACTCTCTTAATTGGAGAATAGAATGCATCGATAGCAATAGTACCTGGCTCCTCAGAATACTTTTCGTTTAACTCTGAAGGAACATATCCACGACCTAGGTCGATCTGAACTTCCATTTCAAGGTCACAATCAGGCATCATTGTCATGATGTGCAAATCCTTGTTAGTTACGGTCACCTGATCACGTTCGAAATCAGCACCAGTAATAACACCAGGACCCTTACACTGAATTGTAAGAATTGTACCTTCACATTCCTCTGGCATACCAATATGAAGCTTTTTGATTGCTGCAATAATATCTGAAATATCTTCACTAACACCAGGAAGTGGCTCAAATTCGCTAGTTACCACATGTGGTACCTTTAATCCACTACCATCTCCCTTAAATGTAGTAAACCTAATTGCAGAAACAGCATAACCCTGGATTGATGAAAGAAGCACTCTTCTTAGAGTATTTCCAACTGTTGTTCCAAAGCCTCTTTCAAAAGGATATGCAACAAACTGACCATAATCGCTTGTGCTTACTGTATTTTCAGAGGTAATTCCTGAAGGTCTCTTAAAACCTTTAAGAAGATTTTTTCTAGCCATGGTTACTCCTATTATTTTGCTTATAATCAGCTATAACTGCGAGGGAAAAATCCCCCGCAGATGATTATTTCTCAGACACGGCGTGTCTTACGAGGACGACAACCGTTGTGTGGAATTGGGGTAACGTCTCTGATAGAACGAACCTTCAGTCCAAGAACACCAAGAGTTCTAATTGCACTTTCGCGTCCAACACCTGGTCCCTTAACAAAAACATTTACTTCCCTAAGACCGAAGTCCATTGCCTTCTTACCAGCTGTTTCACAAATTGTCTGAGCAGCATAAGGAGTTGACTTTTTAGCTCCTCTGAAGCCTAGTCCACCTGCTGAAGCCCAGCTGATTGCATTTCCAGCAAGGTCAGTAAAAGTAATGATTGTATTGTTGAAAGTAGCCTGGATGTATACATTACCTTCCAAGACAGTCTTCTTAACTTTTTTCTTTGCAGTAGCCATATTACCTTACTTCCCCTTATTTCTTCTTTCCAGCGACAGTCTTCTTCTTGCCCTTTCTTGTACGAGCATTAGTCTTGGTTCTTTGACCTCTGACTGGAAGACTCTTTCTGTGGCGAAGGCCTCTGTAGCAACCGATATCCATCAATCTCTTGATGTTAAGGGCAACCTCAGTTCTTAGATGTCCTTCAATTTTGTACTCTTCTTCAAGAACGTTTCTGAGAGTAGCAATCTCGTCTGGAGAGAGTGTATTGATTCTAACGTCTGGATTAATATTTGTCTTCTGACAAATGTCCATAGCTGACTTGTTTCCAATACCATAGATATATGTCAGAGCGATCTTGACAGCCTTGTTTGGCAAGTCAACACCTGCTATACGTGCCATATTGGCCTCCTAATTATTTCTGTCTCTGCTTGTGCTTTGGGTTATCGCAAACAATGCGAACAACACCTGCACGTCTAATAACTTTACACTTGTCACAAATTGGTTTGACACTTGCTCTTACTTTCATAGTAAAAAAGCTCCTTTAGATTTTCTTTGTCTTACGCTTCTTTGAATCAACAAAACCATCATGGTGATGCATCTTCATCATACCGTCGAGCTGTCTCATTGTATCAAGATCAACACCGACTAAGATGATAAGTGATGTTCCACCAAATAGCATTGCTACTGAAGCAGGAAGATCAAAGATCAACTGAACCAGAGTAGGAATCAAGGCGATAAATGCCAAGAAGATAGCACCTGGAAGAACTATTCTGTTGAGAACCTTTGTGAGATACTCTTCGAGCTTCTCATTTCTGACTCCTGGAACAGAACCACCATTGTCTCTAATGTTCTTAGCCATTTCGATTGGATTCAAACTAATCTGGGTATAGAAGAATGCAAAGCCTATAATCAGCAGGGTGTAGATTATTAGATATGGGGCCCTCTGCGGATTCAAGAAATTTGCTACTGCCACCATCCAGCCAACATTTGTGTTGCCTAACATGAGTGGAATCTGCAATAGTGTCGAAGCGAAGATTACAGGAATAACACCAGATGGGTTAATCTTGAATGGAATATATGTGCTCTGAGAGCCATACATCTTTCTTCCTACAACACGTTTTGCATATGTTACAGGTATCTTTCTTGTGCCCTGTTCTTCGTAAACAACAAGAGCAACAACAAAGAAAAACATTATGATAACTACAACAAGTGATACTGGGTTAATTGTCTTACTAGCAATACCTGTTACCATCGTGTAGAAAGCATTTGGGATTCTTGCAACGATACCAGCAAAGATAAGCAATGAAATACCATTACCTACTCCAAACTGAGTAATCTTTTCACCAAGCCATACACAAAGCATTGAACCTGTAGTACAACTTAGGATTGCAACTGGGATGAAGACTCCAACTGGAACAGAAAGAGCTCCAGGAATTGACTGAGCATATACAGAAGCAGCGAGAGACTGGATTATACAAACCAGAACAGTTGCATAACGAGTATATTGCTGAATCTTCTTTGATCCCTGTGGATCTTCAGCCAACTTCTTTAAAGATGGGATAACCAACATCAGCAACTGAAAGATAATTTCAGTACTGATGTATGGCATTACACCCAACATAAAAATTGAGAAATTGGAGAAAGCACCACCGGAGAAAAAGTTTAAATATTCAGTAATGGAGGATGAATACATTCTGTAGTAGTCATAAACTACCCCAGGGTTTACACCAGGAATTGGAAGGTAAGCTCCGATTCTTGTTACAATTAAAAGACCAAAAGTAATTAAGATCTTTTTCTTGATATCCTTCATTCTAAACATATCTACCAGTGTGTTTGCCATTTGAATCCCTCTTATTTGACGATACCACCAGCGGCCTGAATTTTCTCTGCCGCTTTCTGAGAGAGTTTAAGTCCCTCAACTGTTAACTTCTTTGTAACTTCTCCTGAAGCAAGGATCTTAACAGTAGTATTCTTACCTTTAATAACTCCAGCTTCGCGAAGAGTTGCATCACTTACAAGAGCACCATCTTCAAAGACAGCATCTAATATAGCGAGAGATACAGCCTGATTCTCAACCTTGAATGGATAGTTGGAGAATCCGCGTCTTGCGACACGTCTGTAGAGAGGCATCTGACCACCTTCAAAACCAGGTCTTACACCACCACCTGAACGGCTATTCTGGCCATCATGACCTCTTCCACAAGCTCTACCCTTAGAAGAAGCACCACGACCAACGATGGTCTTAGACTTTGTTGCGCCATAAGGCTTAATAATCTGTGCCATAGTTAAATCTCCTCAACCTTAACAAGGTGTTCAACTGTGCGGACCATACCACGGTTAACAGGATTATCTTCACGAACTACGGAGCTATTAATCTTTCCAAGTCCTAAAGCCTTTACAGTCTTTCTCTGAACTGGAAGAGTTCCTGCAACTCCTCTAACAAGTGTAATCTTAATCTGTTTTGCCATGATTAACCCCACATTTCCTTAAGAGTTTTACCTCTATTCTTAGCAACATCTGCAGCATTGTAGATGTGCGCAAAAGCATCGAAGGTAGCTTTTACAGTGTTAATACCATTTCTTGAGCCGAGAGACTTAGAAATAATATCTTTAATACCTGCAGCATCACAAACGAGACGAACAGCACCTCCTGCAATGACACCTGTACCAGGAACAGCTGGCTTAAGAAGAACTGAAGCGCTCTTAAATTCACCAACTACGTCATGAGGAATAGTTGTTCCCTTTACAGGAACTGTAACAATAGATGCCTTAGCCTTTTCTGTTGCTTTTCTAATAGCATCTGTAACATCGTTTGCCTTGCCGAAGCCATAGCCTACCCTGCCATCACCATAACCAACAACAACGAGAGCTGCGAATGAAAATCTCTTTCCACCCTTAACAACCTTTGTTACACGGTTAAGTTTAACAAGCTTTTCTACGTATCCTTCCTGCTTGACTTCTCTTTCTCTTGATCTTTCCATACCGTAACCCCTTAGAACTCCAAACCAGCTTTTCTAGCGCCGTCTGCGATGCTCTTGACGATGCCATGGTAAAGATAGCCATTTCTATCAAAGACAACTGTCTTGATACCCTTTTCAATGCATCTCTTTCCAATAGCTTCACCAAGCTTCTCAGCATCAGCTACTGTGTTTCTGAGATTCTTGAATTCAGCCTCAAGAGTAGAAGCGGAAGCCAATGTATGACCAACTGTGTCATCAATAACCTGAACATACATGTGTAGGTTTGATCTTGATACAGTCATTCTCGGTCTGAGAGCAGTACCAGAGATAGACTTTCTGATATGATTCTTTCTTCTGGCATGTTTTCTTGCTTTATCGATCATTCTGTTCATACTAAGCCACCTTATTTCTTACCACCAGACTTACCAACCTTACGGCGGATATTCTCGGTTTCATACTTGATTCCCTTACCCTTATAAGGCTCTGGACCTCTAAGAGATCTAATTTCAGCAGCAACCTGACCAACTCTTGCCTTATCAATACCTGTGATAACAAGCTTAGTTGGAGATTCAACTGTAATAGAGACATCTGAAGGGATAATGTAATCAATCATTGTAGAGTAGCCAAGGCTGAGGGTAACAAAGCCCTTACCCATTTCAGCTTTAAAACCTACACCATTAATAACAAGAGTCTTTGTGTATCCCTGGCTAACACCAACAATCATGTTATGGATTAACTGGCGATATAGACCATGATAACCTCTAATCTCTTTGTCATCATTACATCTAGTTAAGACTACTTCGTTGTCTTTTACTTCAACACTAATCTGTGGTCTAACTTCCTGAGAAAGAGTTCCCTTTGGTCCCTTAACTGTAACAAGACCATTGTTAACTGTAACTGTAACACCCTGAGCGATAGCTACTGGTAATTTACCGATTCTAGACATTCTATCCTCCTATTACCAGATTGTGCAAAGCACTTCGCCACCAACACGTGCTTCCTTAGCCTTCTTGCCAGTGATAACAC
>JBNMJW010000100.1:0-7949 GCA_050874025.1 Candidatus Ornithospirochaeta sp. | reverse complement strand
TCTCAGACAGAAGCATATCAAGAGCTGATGCCTGTTCTTACAGATAGCATACTTCCAGTGCTCAATGCTTTCCTTGAGCCATTGTTGCCTATGATAAAGGTGTTAGGTGATTTGATAATGACAATCACACAGACAGTGCTTATACCACTCTTTCCTATTCTGAAAGTAATAGCAAGGATTTCTGTAACAGTCATGTACGCTGTTAAAATTGCTTTCGATTTCATAGGAGATACAATTAAAGTAATTTGCGGAAACATCCAGCTATTTGTTCTTAATCTTTACAATGGAATTGTTCGAACATTAAAGAGTATCAACATCTTTGGCTGGCGACCATTTAACTGGATGGGAGAAGTTGATACATCAGACGCAGAAAAATGGGCAAAAACTGATGTCATGGGTAATTTGAACAAAAATGTTGCAGATATGACGAAGAGTCTTAAAGAAATTGACGCAATGACCATGGATATCAAAGACAACACAGACAAGAGTCCAGACATATCTGCTTATCAAGAGATGTTCAGCAAAGGAATATTGTCATTCTCCGAATATACAGCTTTGGTCTCTAAGGCCAATGGCAGGAACTATGACAATGTTTATACATACCAAGGCTCTGAATACTACAAGGGTTCGGGCGGCTCAACCAATATCAATTATGGTGGAATCGAAATCAGAATCGATGGCTCTAACTTAAATGCAGACCAGATTGCAGAAAAGGTGCAGAAGAAGCTAGAGGAAAAGCAGAGAGCAGGACAGAAGACTTATGCGTAAGGGTTAAGACTTATGCATAATTGCATAAGGATTCATAAGAAAGATAAAAAGGAGTGACCATGAGAATATTCAAATATAGAATGAGATTCGATACTGAGTGGATAGATGTCTCCCCTCTCATCAATTCATCAGACACAGAGATCAAGAACTCTCTTTGCACGACTGAATACAAATCAGTCACAAACACATGCTCATTCACTCTCATTCCTTCCGAAGGCAATGGACTATTCTACGCTCAGATACAGGAGAAACTCCTACAGGCCAAGAACACAAAGACTCCTATAGATATCGAGATCTCAAGGCTTTCTGATAACGTGGTTCTCTTTGGTGGCTATATCGATAACTCAAAGCTTACAGTCACAAGCACAAAAAGGCCCGATAAGACTTCAATCAGTGGCAATGACTACATCGCTTCCCTTCTCGACAAGAAGATTAATCTAAACCTTGTCTATGAGAACAAGAGCATTTTTTTCATTGTATCAAACCTTCTAAAAGAAGCTGGCTACACTGGCACTGTAGATGCTTCAGGAGCACTCAACGGAAAGACCTGCAAGTATTTTGTTACTACCGACGATGATGATGCTACATACAGAGATGTCATCGACACCCTTCTCTTTGAAATTCCTGGCTTTGTTTTATACAGAAACCCAGCAACAAGAAAATATGAGATAAGGCAGATTGTAGGCACAGCAGAGCCAACGAGAACTGTAAGCTATAGGCTTTCTGACAAGCTTGTCACCAACACAAAGATATTCGATAAAGACGGAATCAGAATCAAATATCCTACTGTAGATGTCAAAGAAGGCAGACCAGTCTATGTAGATAGCGTTAACGAGGGAAGCCCCGCTGAAATACCAGCACAGCATTACTATCCCGAAAATGGCGATGTGCAGGCAACGCTACAGGAGTATGACAAGAATCTCTTAGACAGAGCTTACAACACCAGCGAATCAAGGCTTCAGAACTCTGATCTGGACATACTCTATGTCAAGAATGCAAAGCTCAACATATTTCCAAGCAACGAAGACAACTCAATCTTTGACTTCCCTGTTTTGCAGACTCTCGATATGCCTTCTAACCCTGTATGGTATCCAAGAAAGGCTTGGATTTTATTAAGGAACAAGACAGACAAGACAGTCAATCTTGAGCTTATGAATATTGAGGGCGATGTTGTCTACAAGTCTAAGATAAACAACATAACTCTCCCCGCAAAGGCAACAGACCCAGCGGAATATGAGGCAAGCTACATCTTTGACGAGACTCACGCTTCAGAGTTCGCAAGATGGTATTACCATATGCAGACCATTGCGACAACAACATCTACATGGACAGAAGTCAACCTTGAAAGCGAACTCGGAGAGAAGGTCATAGTATCACACAAGGACTCTGCTGTATCACAGGCCCATGTAGTTGTCCAGATCAATAATATCAGCCTTGGTGGCGGTGTCAGAGGTTATAAGGTAACAGCAGTCGCACTTTCTGACTTTGGCTCCTATGAGTACGCTAAGGATGTTAGATTGAATTCGACAGGTGGAAAGACAATCTTCCAGGAATACAACGAGTATTACAATTCAGACTCTTTCACAGAGCTGGTCGGAGGCACATGGAGCACAACTCTTACAATAGATCCTAGTAAAACATTATGGATGAGAAGAGTCGTAAGATACATAGATGGCACATACTACTACTCTACTCCAGCGCCTTCGGGAAGCAAGGGAGAGGATGGACAGCCAGGACAGCCTGGCGCACCAGGAGCAGATGGCTCATATATCTCTTTTGATATTTCAAGAACGATTATTGACTACTATGCAGACAACTACCCTGTCGATAACACAGCCATTCTCTTCAAGGCAAAATCAGACTTGAAGACAACAATTGCCATAGATGGAAGGGTTGTCACAAACAGGGCAGCAGAAGTGGCATACGAAGCTACACCATCAGTGCTATTTGCAAACAAGAACTCAATCCTTGCTACAGCTTCCAATGGCAAAATACAGCAGACATTCTCCGTCGTGAAAAATCTTCTCACAGGAAGCCTTTCCATAACTGCTGACAAGACTTCTGTCGCCTACTATGCAGACAATGTACCGCATGATGCTAATGACAAGATCACTCTTACAGTGACAAGCACGAACTACAAGCTTGCGCCTAAGCTCTATCTCAATGGACAGCTTCAGACAACTGAGGTCAGCGCCAATTATACATTTGATGTATCGCAGTCTCTCTTTAAGGATACGAGAGAGATAACAGCGAAAGTCACATGTGGCAATGAGTCATCATTTCTGACTCTGACCAAGGTGACAGACGCTGGATCAATCAGCATATCATGCGACAAATCAGAGATAGGCTATTACGCTGATAACGTGCCTTTAAACGCAACAGAAGTCGCAACTGTATCAGTTGTCCAAACTGGCTACTCAAGGCTTCCTACGCTCAAGATTAACGGAATAGAGAAGGATTACACAACATCAGTGCTGACAGACAGCGCAACATACATAATACAGGCAAGTGACCTAAGCGCAATCTCGAAGATAAATGCAGAGATAAGCATAGCGCAGGAGATCCAGTCAGTATCAGTATCAAAGAGAATGGAGCAGGCAACAATCTCGCTGACAGTATCAGAGGGTGTTGCTGAATACTATTATGACAACGTTGCAATCACTGGCAACATGACAGCTACAGTGACTTACAGCGGACTTTATTATGCACCGCTGTTGAAGGCTGGCGAGACTGCAATAATACTTGACGATAAAGGACAGGGAACCATTCCTATAAGCCTTTTTGACAACGCTGACGCAGGACTCGCAATCAGAGCTTATGCTCAGAGATACATATCATATTCAACAGTCGTGAATATTCCAAAAGTAAAAAGGCCTTTGGTTCTTTCCCTTGGCAACAGTGGCTCTCAGTTCGTGTATAACAATGATAATGCAGTATCTCCCGACTCAATCACTCTGACCAACTACACAACAGGGCTTTCTGATAAAGGAAAGGTAACTCTCGTTGTTGGAGGAGAGCTGAAGAATTGGACTGATGGGAAATTCACAGTAACTCCAGCTATGGTCATAGGCCGTTATCTTACTGTCACAATCTCATATGGAGCAGATTCTACATCGCTCATAATCACAAAGACTTATGATGGGAAGGCTGAAGTCATAGAATACTCCAAGACAAAAAGCTTCAAGATCTACCCAGATGATGAGTATCAATTTGTATTCAACGATGATGGACTCATCTATAATGGTGAAACCATGGCATGGATTATTCCTTGGTCAAAGGTTCAGCCGGATATCTCTTCCAACGAATATCTATGGAGACGTTCAAAGACCAACGAAGAAGACCCATGGCAATACACAAGACTAACAGGCATAAAGGGGGAAGACGGAAAGGCTGGCCAGTACTTGGGACATTTCACAGAAGCGCCAACAAAGAAGAGCGATGGCTCTGATATCAACGATGGCGATTTTTATCTCAATACAAGTGAGCCTGGCGCACCGCTTCCATACATATACAAAGATGGTTCATGGCAGTTGGTAACAACAGACAATCCTCAGTGGTCGCAGATTGCTTCAGCTACCATGGACGATGTAAACAATTATGGCGGGGCTTTATTGAGCACCAGCGCTTACTATGGCTACTTCCAGGCACTCTCTGCACAGAAAGCTTTCATAAAGAGCTTGGGCGCAGAGGAGATAACGCTCAACAATGGCGGTTCTATACAGAGCAGTAATTATGAGACAAGCGGTGGCGCAGAGGGCTTCAGAATCGACTCCGATGGCAATGCCAACTTCTCTACAGGCACATGGCGAGGTTCTTTCGCAAATGGACTCTCTTTCGTACCACCTACCAAATTCAAGATTGGCAGGAACATGACGCAGAAGCAGGCATGGCAGATTATGAAGAAGAATGGTGTCGTGCCTGGTGTCTACAGGGGCGGTACGCTTCTTGATAGGTATTATGATAATCAGCCGATAAGAAACGCATATTACGTAAATGACCAAGAAGCTTTCCAGCCACCATCATTCGTATGCATGGATTATGATGAAGAAAAAGTCGATGCGACAATTCCAGTACCTCTTCTTACAAGAAAGGTAGTGGAGAATCTCTATTTCAAAAGATTTGAGAATGTTGCTCATAAGCTTGTATTGGCTTCCTTTGGCTACATCTTGAGTGCATGGCCTATCGCTATGGATAGATACCTATTGTTGCTTGCTCAAGATGATACAGAGAACACCACAGCTTCAAAGAAATATGTCAAATATGATGGCTTCTATATGCTGACAAAAGAGAAGCTTGAAGAGATCTATCAGAGCGATGTCGAAGGAATAGAGGATGAGATCAATGGAAATACCACAACATTCGATACAGTAACTTTCAGAGATACCTATTTGGTGAAACAGACTGCAATATCCAGTGATTTCATGTGGGCTCCAAATCTGGAAATAATGGAGTTTGCTATATTCCCTTATTATGATAATGACAATGAGACATTCTATATGCTCATAGATAACGACCCTGGAAGCACAGAAAATTATCAGATACATGCTTATCATTACACAAAAGGCGATACAGCTGTCACATATGATGGCCTTATAGAAACTGGTTTTGAGCATAATTATATAGGGCAAGGTTGGTTCATATGTGGATACCTTCATAAAGTTAATGGCAAGTATCAGACCATGATTATAGGAAGAAGTGGGAGTCAAGCTGAAAGATGCATTATTGAATCAACTGATATGAAGCATTGGACAAATGTCCAGACTGTTTATACATCAGATGATGACGTAGTATTATATTCAGATGCTATAAGAGTCGGCACAAGGACTTTCGGCATAGGTCTCAAATCTTTTGAAAGATATAAAAAAGGAACAACAACGAATCCTCTTTATTTCTGGGAAACAGGATTTTATGAAATGACAGCAACTTCCCATAGCCTTATCAATGAGACATATGTTTATCAAGTGCAAACTAATGTAATGAGTTCAATGAACTGGGGCACAAACCTAGTATATAAAGACAATAAGATTTATGGCTCATACAATACCATGTTCTTTATGTATGATCTAGAGACTAATGTTCTTACAGATTTGACCATACAGCTGGCTTCAGCAATTGAATTCCAGATTGAAAGCAGCATGAAGATTTATAGCAGAATGGATATGTTTAAGAAAGGCAAATATGCGCTAGGTAGCAATCTCTATATACCACCAAATGAGACAAAGCCTTTGGAGTCTTATTATAAACAAGGTTGTCGATTCAATACATGCTTAATCATGTTTAGAATTACAAATCTTGCGTGGGACAACAAAGAAAATGCATTGCTTCTTACAATGACAGGCGGTGACGTTATGCAACTGACAGTGCCTTTCTATTACTATCCTAGCACTGGCAAGTTCAAGGAGTTCTCTTTTGGTATAGATACAATGGTCAATGACACGTATCTCAATGGAGTACCACAGCAGACATCATTCAACCTCATATCTTCAAGCACACAGAGAGTTTTTATTGATAATCAGACCTTCTCTCTAATCTGCAATGGCATATCCTTTAATCTGACTCCGAAGACGTTTACGAATATGTCATTGAATGATTGCCTTGATGATGGAAAATGGATGGCGCTTTCGAATACTATAAATATGTCTAGACATGATTGTTTCATTAAGTTTTACTATTTCAATTCCACTTATTACTTTAGTACTTGGATAACCTTCGGCAAATGGATGAATAACTCTTATGACATAGAGACTCAGATTATGGCGCCTTTGAACCATGCAAGGCTTGCTCCCGATAAGCCAATCACGCAGATAGATGATACAGAGCTTACGCTTAGTGCAATCTACCCTATTCTTGACTGTCGCTATCTTCTTGTAAGAGAGAAAGGAGATAAGTACGAAATATGCCTTCCTTCTGGTACTTTTAACAGGAGGACATCAGATGGTGAATCACGCAGATATTTCAAGTATCTCAATTCCTATGGCGAATGGGGCAATCCAGATCCTGACTATACAAAAGGGGAACCTAACTTTGATGAAAACTACACCTTCTTGAATATCTTCGTATCGTCGCCCGATATGGTGCCGTTCTTGACCATAGACAAGAACTCAGAAGAGCTGATGCCTGCTACATTCTATTGGAATTTTCCTGCACAGCTCACAGCAGAAGAGACGATAGGCAAAATCATAGCAAATGCCATTCAGATGCCTTTGGATAATATAAAGCCTGCTGGAATGGAATAGGAATATAAAACACACAAGGAGGACTCATGTCAATTGAATACAAGAAGAGCATAACACTCACCAAGGACTCGACAATATATGGACATCAAGGCCTTGACTCTGCTGGCTTCCCGAAAGATGCTGGCAATGCCAAGCTCTCGCAGGTGCTTGACCTCTCTGAAGACCAAACAACCGAAAGCCTAAAGACTCGCATCACTATACTATAGACAGCGCGAACGAGCTTCTCTATCACTTCAATATCGATGGTGATTCTGTCGCAACCTTCACTGTGCCTTCTGACAGATTCCTCAAGAGCGTAAGCTATGACGCTTCTACTAACATGCTGATATTCACATTCGTTACGAAGGAAGGAGAAAGCACAGTCTCAGTCGATATGTCTTCACTGGTTGATACATACACAGCAGGAGACGGATTAAAGCTTGATAACAGCGTTTTCTCAGTGAATGTGAAAGGAAGTGAGACAAGGCTCAAAGCAAGCGCTGATGGCCTTTCTATAGACCTTACTGACGTGATTGCGCTTATAGATACAGAGCGCACACAGAGACAGAATACCTATACCGACTTGGATGCCAGAATAGTCATCATTGAGAACAAGACAAGCGCAATAGACAATGCCATAACCACCTGCAACACCAAGGCAAATGAAGCCGCTTCAAGCGCTTCCCTTGCAAGCGGATATGCAACCACAGCTTCAGAAAAAGCTACAAGTGCTAGTACCAGTGCAACGCAGGCCAGCAATTACAGAACTGACGCATGGTCTTATAGGGATGAAGCAAAAGGCTTTTCATTGATGGCCGAAAGGTGGGCATCATATCCAGAGGATTCCCTTGTATCTGACTCAAAATACAGCGCACTCCATTATTCAGAGAAAGCCAAAGGATACATGAACACAGCTAGCTCAAGCGCTACTACTGCTTCTACAAAGGCAAGCGAGGCTAGTACCTC
>JBNMJW010000099.1:0-7996 GCA_050874025.1 Candidatus Ornithospirochaeta sp. | reverse complement strand
CTTCTTATATAAAGAAAATATACAAACCTCGAACAAAAAAGAACAACAAGAATGCTTCTAAACAAACTATTTTCTTAATAGAGAGAGACAAAAATGGTCAGCTCCTAGTTTCTTAAAACCACCTTAAATGATTTTGAGCCCAGAAAAACAAATAAATATTGTTAATTACAATAGGCCATTACCTCCTTTGTCTTTAAAGGATTTAAATGAGCGTAATGTCTTTAATGAAAGGGATACTGAAAATCCAGAAATAAGAGATATGTTTAAAAGCCTTGGAATAATTGAATCTTTTGGAACAGGAATAGGAGAAGCGAAGAAAGCCATGATGGATAATGGCTCTCCTAAATTATATTACAAACTTTTCTCTGAATCAGATAATGTTACTTCGGTTGTAATTCCAGTAAATGAAGAATATGCCTCTATTAAAAATGGGTTAAATAACACTGAAGATTTTAACCCAACAACTCAATCACAAGAGTTCAAAAACAGAGTTTTGAAATCTAAAAATACTAGTAAGGTAAAAGAAAACTTACTCCTTATTTATAGAACACTAGAGCACTCAACTTTTGGTAATAGCGATATTGCTAAAACACTTAATTGTTCTGAAACAACAGCAACAAAGTATATAAGCAAGCTAAAAGATGAATTAGACATAATCCTTCCAGTTGAAGGCAAAGGAAAAGCTAAGTATCACTTTAGAGATGAATTAGATATAAAAAGTTCATCTTCATAATATTCCATAGAGGTAATAGCGTTAATTAACTTGAATAGAAATGACAACAAAGTTTTAAGATTCTATCTGTTGGTAATACTGCGTAATAGCATTAACTAAAAGATTGTTCTCTTCCTCTGTTCTAACAGCTACGCGTATCCATTCTCCATCTATTCCTCTTTTACCAGTAAGAACTTTAATAAGGATATTGTTCTTATCTAAAAGGTAAGTAGCTAAATCGATGGCTTTCCCTTTGTTTAGTCGGCACATGAAGTAATTTGCAGAAGAAGCAAGAGTATAGAGCTCTTTTATTGAAGAGAGTTTGTCATAGAAAGATGATCTTGTCTCTTTTATTCTCTCAAGAGCAGAAGTGTAGCCACCTCTGTATTTCTCTGCTATCTGTAAGTAATACTCAGCGAAAGAGTTTATATTCCATATGGAAACATCTTTCTTGAGCTTGTTTGTGATATCGAGGTTACTAGAGGCAAGAAAACCAAGTCTTAAGCCAGGTATTCCGTATGACTTAGATATGCTCTTTATAACGCATAGATTCTTATACTCATCAAGTATGGATGTTTTTAAGAGGGTAAAACTATTGTCGGCAAAGTCAACAAATGATTCATCAACAATAAGAAGAATGCCATTATTTTTCGTCCAATTGAGTAATGATATTACTTCATCTCTAGACATGAAGTTCCCAGATGGATTATCAGGATTAATTACTACAAGTGTTGATATCTCCTTATCACTAAAGAATGAAATGACATCCTGAGCAGAGTACTTATAACCCAATGATTTTGTTTCCATAGTGATAAGTCTTGAGCTATCGAATCGATTTCTATATTCATCAAAAGAAGGGGAAATAACGCCTAGTTTTCCTTCTCTATTCTCAATAATGCATTTGATAGTTTCAGCAGCACCGTTACCAGGAACAACCATTTCTTCTCTAAGAGAAAAGTACTTTGCAAGTAGCATAGAGTTTACTTTTAAGCCAGAAGGGTAGTTTCTTAGAAGAGTGTCAAAATTATACTTCAACTCTTCTACAAGCGTGCTATCAGGATAATATGGGTTAACAAGATAGCAAAAATCCATTAAGCCAGGAAAACGCCAAAAGCCACCATAACGAGAGACAATTAAATCATATTTCTTTCTTTTATCGCGCTGAAAGAGAATAGAGGCAATATCTAAATCCTGTTTGTCGTCAATTTCATACCAAAGATATTCCTTTGGCAAAGGAAGAGCCTTAATGGCATTATTACTAATTGTGGCAATAACTTTAAGAACTTGTTCATAGTATTCATTATTGCCGAATGTCTTTATATATGCTTCGATAAAAGGAAGATAATACTTAGAAGAGAATTCTTTAGCAAACTTATAAACGTTCACAGTTTTGTAGTATTTATCAACATCCTTGTAATTAAAATCCTTTCTTCCAATAAAGCCAGTAATTGTTCCGTTTTCAGAGATAGTTGTAACAGTGCCATCCATCCAACTCTCATACTTGGAGACAAAAGCAAGGCTTTCCTCTGGATGTTTTGCTATAAGATCAAGAATTCCATCCTGAAGGATTAAATCAGATTCAAGAAGTAGAGTGTCATCTTCAGAAAGGAATGAGGATGCAAGATAAAGAGAATAAATATTGTTGGTTTTATCATAAACAGGGTTATCTACATAAACAATTGGAGTTGTTATATTGAGAGAGTTTACATAATCCTTTAAAAGCTCTCCTTTGTATCCAATAACAATGATAATTCTATCTAGACTGAGTTTTTCAAGTTGATTAAGAACTCTCTCAATCAATGTTTCACCATTTACCTTAACCATACATTTCGTATTGTTATTAGTAAGCTCCTGAAGTCGTTTACCCATTCCTGCTGCGAGAATTAAGCCTTGCATTTTTCATTTTCCTTATTTATTTCATTACGTTTATCAATTAAAAAGAGGACAGATTTTTCAGCACTATTACCAATATTTGCCCAACACATCTCTTTTACTTTGTTACGTTTTTCGGCAAGAGAGGTGCTTTGAATTGTTTCCTCAATAATGTTCTTCAAATTTCCAAAATCTTTTTCTTCAAGTTTTATTCCCAAGTTAGGCAACATCCTCAGAGACCATAATTCATCGTCTAGCCAATCTTGGTCATATACAATAGGGTCAAAAGATGTATCTGCATAAATTAGAGGCTTATTAAAGACAAGAGAGTAGTCAAATATGATTCCAGAAAAATCTGTAATCATAATATCTGTGCGCTCAAGAACAGAGAAATTGTTGTTGTCTCTATTCCATTCAATACTCTTATGCTTTTCCATTAAAGAATTGAGCATCTCTTTCTCCGAAGAAAATGATTGAGGGTGTGGGCGCACTATGATATGAAAGCCAGTTTTTTCTAGTGCACTTAAGAGTTCTTCTCCATAGCGAGAGAGAATAGCGCTCTTGCCCCAAGATGGCGCAACAAGAACAACGGGAGTCGTATTTGTTGTCTTCTTCTTTATGGAATCAAGTTCCTTTTTTAACTCGTCCATGTACGTTGAGCCAACAATAACAATTTCTTTCTTCTTAATGTTGGGTCTTAAACTTTCAATTTTTCTAATAGTCTCTTCTTGATTTATGCCAGATGCAAGGACCGTGTCATAGTGGTCTAGACCAAACATTCTGTAGCCAGCAAGGTCATCAACAGAATGAGGAATATGAACATAACACTTAACGTTTTTACTTCTCTTCCACTGATATACATCTAAGCCTGGAGTAGTAGATAGGACAATATCTGCTGAGAGAAAGTTAAGCTTAGAGTAGGGCTTATTACCTTCGCCAAGATACTCTGGTTTTATATGCTTCAAGCCACAAGTAAAGACAGGATCATCGGAGGATAGAGTGTAGTAGACAACGTCAATACCTCTTTTATCAAAACCTTCACATATGCTCTTAAAAACATTCCAATAGCGTTTATGGTCAGAAAAAATTACATATGGAATGGTATTAGATGAGGTCTCTTCTTTTTTACCCAGTCCAAATTTAAGCTTCAGGAGTAATGCTCTTATTCCAAAAACAGCTGTAGCAACAAGGCCAATAACAAGAGAGAAGAGCATGCTTCCAGTTCCTGGATCTATATATAGAACTAAACTTGTCATTTATTCTCTTCCTCCCACTTTAGTAATGGAGTCCAATTAGACTCATCTGTAATAGGAGATGATACATGAGATGCATTTTCTTTTTCTAACGTAAAGGAGGATGCATTTTTCATTCTTGTTGAATTATTCTCTCCTGCTGCAATTGGATAAACTATGATGCCATTTTCTTTCTCTTGAGAAAGAATTTCTTTTGTATATGGATTAACGGAAGAATCTATTAATCCCTCTTTTGATAGGAAAATAGCATCAGCATTCGTCATAAATGAATTATCTACAACAATTTCTCCTCTTGAATTAAAATCTTTGAACAAAAGAAGAGGCGTAAATGATGCTTCATAAGGTGAAATATCATTGAGATTCAAATTCTTTCCATGGTCAGATACAATAACAATGCGAGTATTATCATAGGCATCATTTTCTTTAAGGTAATCCAACCATTCTCCAACTCTCTTGAGAGAGGCTGAAAAAACAGCAAAATGCTTATATACGCTATCATCATTTGTTTGATAGCAAATTTCTACGCTTTCATCTCTATTATTTGCTAGTTGTAAATAATTTGGAGCTAAGAACACGCTTTCATGCGGTGCCTCATTAGCGATGAATAAGTAGTTCTTATTGTCACTATTAAAGTCTGTAAGCTCTTTAAAGTAGTAAAGGGAAGAGTAAGCATTTACGAAGTAATAATAAGATGAATCAGAAACATCTCTACAGGATTTTTCAAAGAGGAATCTTAGCATAGGTGGAAGAATTTGGAGTATAGAGAAGTTTTTAGTTTCTCTTTCTGTAAGTAAACTTTCATCTTCAACGTTTTTATTGCTAGTTTCTTTGTAATATTTAGAGGCATAGTTTCCATATAGATCAAAAGCATTTATTCCATTCTTTTCAAATGCTGATAAATCACCTCTCCAAGAATAATTAGGGAAAGGAGGATCTGTAACTGTAACAGAGAAGCCTTCATTCTTAAAAAGAGTGGGAGCAACAAGTAAGGCTTCGTTGTGAATGTCCTTTAAGAGTCCTTCTCTTTCGTTCATTTTCGTTGGCGTATACTCATATCCACCATACATACTAGGAGAACCAGTTATAGTGCTATCAGAAAAACTAAGCGTATTAGGGTAATATACAAAGCCATCAAATTGTTCTTTTAACTCAGGAATTTGCTCTAAAGCATAAGGGAAGAATGAGTTCACAGCTCTATCTAAGAAAAGGACAATTACGTTCTCTTTATCTTTTGAAAGATGAAATACGCTTTCTATTTTGTCATCATTTTCCTTTTTATTCTCTGTATATGTTTTTGAGTACTCTTTAAAGAAAGTATTGATTGAATTAAGCTTGTAGCCACCAATACCAACTTCACCTATAAAAACAGAGAAAATTAAAGTTGATAGAATCCAAAGCTTATTAAATCTATCAACTAGTATTACTAAAGCAAAACTGATTATGGCTACAATGAAAGGCTTTATGATATCAAGTTTTGTTAGTTCTTGTAGTTTCTCTGGATTTTGCACTCTAAGTTGTGTATCTATTGTGCCATAATCACTCTTGAAAACAAAAGCATCAAACAAGGCGACAATAAGAATTAACGCCATAATTATTGCTTCATATCTTTTTGTTTTGTTGCCAAACATCTTGTAAATAACAAGAGGCCAAAAAACAAATAGTCCAAGAAAAAAGTAGAGTGATGACCAAACGAACTTAGTTGGATTCTTAATTGAACCAAGATAACAGAACTCTGCAGGGTTAGTCTGAATTGTTGAAGAAGTAAGCAAGAATCCACAAAGGAATGATAGGGCTAAACCACTAAACAATACCAGAACAAAGTAATTACGTTTTGCTTCGACACCCTTTTTAATCTTCAAATTGTATTTTTCTTTCAAATTGTTCAATAGAACTTTTAAAAATGGGAAGGATATAAATAAAAGCGTTATGACAACAAGAAAGAAAAACTTCCATTGGTTTTCAGTATCTTTAAACTTATATGTGAATGCGATTAAACCTAATGAGATGAATGCATGCAAAAATCTTCCTGGGTGTTTGGTCTTAAGTACAATAGTTTTTACAAGAGAAAATATGTTGTTTAGAATCCAATAAATAACAAGACCAGAAGGGGAGTTATAGAGTAAAACTAAGAAAAAGAGTCCTAGAGCATATAACTGTACCTTATCTCTTGTTGTTGCATCTTTAGTGTAGATATAACCCGAGATGAAATTAATTAATGTCATTACTATTGGAAGAATGTTAATAGGAATAGTTAAAGTTCCAAGAGAAAATGAGAACATTCTATCTGGTTCACCTAGGTTAGAGAAAATCCAGAATGATGACTCTTTTAATATTTCTGAAGAAGAAAGGTAATTATAGGCAGCAATAAAGAATGGAATCTCAATTAAAATAGATAGAGAGCCACGAAGTGCATATAAAGGATGATAGTTATTCTGTCTATAATACTCACTAAGCATCATAAACTGCTCATCGCCTTTAAATGCTTTCTTTATTCTCTTTACTCTATACTCCATCTTCTTATTTATTTGTCTTTCTTTTTCCTGAATAGAATCTGCAATGTTGTATAGAGGAAGAGCTAAGATGTTTATAACAATGCTTACACCACAAATCGCACCAATAACACCTATTGATGTGATTTTGTTGATGATAAACATGAAGACCCAACCGACAATGGCTTCAATAGGTGCAATTATGATGTTGTAAAGCACTACTAACTCCCCAAATTAGATTTGAATATTTTACATTATTTTCTAGACGAATAAAAGGTATATAATTTTTAAAAGGTAAACAAATATTTATATTTCTACTAGAAATGCACAAGAAAACAAATGTGGTATGGTGTAAAAAAGGTAACACTTTTATGTATCACTGAATTAATCAAGTAACACATATTTCCTCACTAGAGCCAATAAGGTAACACACATCGTATTACTGCTCCCTAATGGGTAACAAACTCCTTATACATGAAGAGCCTTTAAAGACTTTCTTTTTCATACCCAACCATGAATGCTCCTCTCTAAATTTTAGAGCATATTCCTTGTTTGGGTTAATAGTTTCATCGGCAAGCCACGTTCTTAAAGTAGTGTCAGACATCTTGGTACTCCTTGCAGTCTCACTTATACCTTTACCTGCAAGAACTAATGATACTATTCTTACCTTCTCTTCTTTCGATACTTTCTTATAGCATCCTCTTCTCATATTTCCTCCTTGTTAACTGAATGTTTCTAATGGGAGAAAAATGTGCACAAGATCATTTTTTTGAGAAAGAAGATTTTACAGATAGGATAGTTTTTGTGTTGTGCTTAAAACTAAAAAATGAACAAAACAATATGCTAAGAGGTAAGTCAAAACAAATCTTAAATAATTATTCGGATTGTTAAGCTACCTCTACATCCTTATTAATGTTAGGGAATGTTCCTTCTTTATATACCTCTTCTGGAGTTTTATAGTCTAAACTTTGATGAATTCTTTTGTTGTTAAAGAAGCTTACAAATTCTCCTAAGCCTCTTTCCAAATCCTCTAGAGATCTGTAATCCTTTAAGAAGACCCATTCATACTTTAGTGTTCTCCATGTTCTTTCAACAAAGATGTTGTCTTTACATCTACCAACTCCATCCATGCTGATCTGGATCCCATACCCCTCTAACAGAGAAGTAAATTCTTTTGATGTATACTGGCTACCACAATCTGTATTAAAGATAACAGGTATACCATATTTCACAATGGCTTCTTGTACTACATCTAAACAGAAGCCTACTTCCATCGTCTCAGATAGTCTCCAAGACAATATCTTTCTACTAAATAGGTCTATTACAGCGGTGAAATAGACCATCCTATTTCCAAGCTTTATGTAAGTGATGTCTGTTGCCCAAACTTCATTTACATACCTAATAACTCTATTTCTTAAGAGATATGGGTACTTTCCATGTTTTCCTTTAGCTATTCTAGTGGTAATAAACCTTGGAGAGACACCATGTAGGCCTAATTCTTTGTAAATACGCCTAATAGTGAACTCTGTAGCCCATGAAAAACCTTGGGGCTGTTGCACGAAAGATAATAAAATCAAATGAGGTGCGCAGCCTCATTTTTTTGTTGTTCAGGAACCACTAAAAGCGAATGTATCATTGAATATAATTCTTTTTAATATAAGTAATTAAAT
>JBNMJW010000098.1:0-8033 GCA_050874025.1 Candidatus Ornithospirochaeta sp. | reverse complement strand
ATTATACGGACGATTTCTTAGCTAAAACAGGACTCTTTTCTCAACGTAATAAAGAGTGGCCGTTATTTGTTAATAGAATAATGTTTCCAATTAGAGATAGACAAGGTCGCACAATTGCCTTTTCTGGCAGAGACTTATCCCAAAGCGATAGAGCTCCCAAATACATAAATAGTCCAGAGACAGTGATATATCAAAAGAAAGATAATTTCTTTGGACTTTTTGAAGCTAAAAAAACAATAAGTGAAAAAAAGTATGAACCAATTCTCTGTGAAGGTAACTTTGATGTTATGGCAATGCATCAAGCTGGCTTTACAAGCGCTGTTGCTTCCCTTGGTACGTCATTTACCGTTGAACAATGTAGAAATATGAAAAAGTACTTTCCATCTGTTTCTGCTTTTCATATGCTCTTTGATTCAGATAGTGCTGGTCAAAATTCAACAATAAGAGCAATCAATATTCTTAACAATAATGGACTAGGACAATATGTTCATAAACTTAAAAGTGCAAAGGATGCTTCAGAACTGTTAGAGAAGAGGGGAATAGAGGGTATAAAAGAGGAATTTGAGAGCTACACTACGGGGTTTGAGTATCTTGTACAAAGTGGGTTAAATCGTTATGATATAAAGAATGCGAGAGAAAAATCAGACTTTGTAAAATCGCTTAGTGAGTACCTAAATGGTTCTAGTAGTGAAGTAGAAAGAGATAGTAACATTTTATATCTTTCTTCTCTTTTAGGTATTGATGAAGATGCGATTAAGGAGGATTTAAAAAAGACCTCTCTTCCTTCTAATTATTCTAATAATGAAAAGGAAGATGAAAGCAATGAATATAGCTTTAAGAGCGACCCAAGAAGTGTTTCATTTGATCTTTATGCTATGCTGTATCTTGCTAATCATAGAGATTTATTTAAGAGTTATAGAACACGAATTAGTTTTGGCGACTTAGAGGATAGCTTAGCTCAAAAGTTATATTTGGCATTAGAAAATGCCATGCGTGATGATATTGTTTCAAACGAACTATTTCTAACATACGTGAATGATAGTATTTTAAAAGAATATGTTTCTGCATCATTTGCATTAGATGAATTTAAGGATGATAGAACAGAAGCGATGGAAGAAGTAATAAAGAGAATTAATCTACGTTCACTTGAAAGAAAGAGAGATGTTTGGAATCAACAAATTTCTAGAATTGATAAGAGTGATACAGATGCACTAAATGAGATTTTAGAAAAAAAACTGAAAATTGATGGTGATATTGCAAAACTAAAGGCTAATTTAGCTAGTTTTGATCCAAGGAGTAGTGGGGTTTAAATGTCAGAAGAAATACTATCTAGTGAATTATTTCTTAGTCTAGAGAAGCTCGAAAAAGAGAAGGGCTATATTACTCTAGTAGATATCATTACTGCAAAGAAAGCATATGGACAAAAAGGAATCAGTAATGATGACATTATAGAAGCCGCAAAAGCAAAGAATTTAAATTATGTTGAATCTGATGATGATTCTGATGACTTTGCTTCTGAACCAACTGAAGCTGATTTGAATGCCAAAGATGATGATATTGAAGATATCGCATTAGAGGATGAGTTTGATGATTTTGATGATGCCGATCCAACTGTAGATGAACTAAATGAAATCGAAAAAGAGGTTGGAGAAGAAGACTTCGATAATGATTCATTAGATAAAAAGAATAAAGAATCAGACGACGATGATGAGGACGAAGAAGAAGACGAAGACGAAAGCGATGAAGAGTACCCTGAAGAGAACATGAATGAATGGAAGGGTACAGATGAAGACGCTGAGAGTAGCGAGCGTTTCATCGATATTTCTTCTTTTAGTGAAAGTAATAGTGAGCATCGTTCTAGTCATACTACTTCGAATAAATATGATACTAGCCAGGATGACCCAATACGACTCTATCTTAAGGAAATTGGCAATGAAAAGCTCTTAACTGGAGAGCAAGAAGTAGAGCTTGCTAAACAGATGGAAAAGGGCGCCAAGATTGTTAATTCCGTCATTAGAGAGTCTGGTATTTTAATTTCTTTCTTTGCTGGTGTTATTAAGCATATAAACACAAAAATTGATGAAGAGAGTGAAGATGCACTTTCTCCTGAAGATATTAAAGAGTTCTTATCTGTTCAGAAGAGATATAATCTTAACTACAAAGATGCTTTAGGAAAAGAATTTGCTAAGTCTATTAGTGATTATAATGAACTTAAAGCAAAGGTAATTCTTGCTGGTGATGATGCAGAGAAAAACAAAGAAATTAAAAAGAGAAGAGAAGAACTACTAGATCATCTTGGTGGACACCCAAATGAAAAATCTGTGATTTATGAAGGAAAAAAGAGAGCAGATTTTGATACAAGAGAAGAATGGATTGAATGGTGTAGAGATTGTTCTCGTCGTTATGCTATTAAAGAAAATCGCCAGATTCAGCAAGATATAAAAAAAGAAGAAGAAGAGCGTAATGACATTATTAACGCAGAAGTAAACGAAAGAGACGCTAAGTTCATGGAAGAACATAGCGATATGAAGGGTACTGAATTAGATAATGCCATTCTTAAGATTCATAATGAAGTTAAGAAGGAAAATGCTCAGATTTCACTTTCTCTTGCAAAGAAATTTAAAGATGCAGAAAAAGAAATAGAAAGCTTAGAAGCCAATAAGTATATACCTGTTACAGATTGGGTAAGCTCTATCGAGCTGCAAAGCGAAGAAATTGATGCCTTAACAGATATGTTTATCAATGCTAAGGATACAATTATTCAGTGCAATCAGAAAAAGGCAGATATCGAATATAAGCTTAAGATTTCTTCATCTCGTGAACTTAGACAGCTTGGTCGTGACCTTGCAACAAGAAATAAAGCTCAAGCAATTGAAGAGTCTCTTGGTCTAAGTAGCGATGAGATTAAAGATTTAATTAAGGAACTTCAGTTAACTGAAAAAGAATTAAGAAATATTGAGAATGATTTTGAATGCTCAACAGATGCAGTTATTGAGAGTGTTAAAAATATCCAGTATGGAAAAACAATTCTTAAACAAGCTAAAGACAGACTTATTAAAGCTAATTTACGTCTTGTTGTTTCTATTGCTAAAAAGTATACAAATAGAGGATTGCAGTTCTTTGATTTAGTTCAAGAAGGCAATATAGGCTTGATTAAGGCTGTTGAAAAGTTTGAGTATGCTAAAGGCTTTAAGTTTAGTACTTATGCAACTTGGTGGATTAGACAGGCAATAACTCGTTCTATTTCAGACCAGGCAAGAACAATTCGTGTTCCTGTTCATATGATTGAGCAGATAAATAAAGTTGTTAGAGTTTCTAGAATCTTGATGCAGTCTCTTGGTAGAGAGCCGACAGATAAAGAAATAGCTGACTATCTTGAATGGCCAGAGAGCAAGGTTAAGACAGTTAAGAGTGTTGCTCGTGAACCAATTAGCCTTGAAACTCCAGTTGGAGAAGAAGAAGATTCTGTTTTAAGTGACTTCATTGAAGATAAAGATGCTGAAAACCCAGCTAACCAGACAGCATATAAGCTCTTGCAGGATAAAATTAGAGAGTTGCTTTCAACTCTTCCAGAAAGAGAGCAAGAGGTATTAAGAATGCGTTTTGGTCTAGACGATGGTTATGCTCTTACTCTTGAAGAGGTTGGTCTTTACTTTGATGTTACAAGAGAAAGAATAAGACAGATTGAAGCAAAAGCCCTTAGACGTCTACGTCATCCAAAGAGAAGCAGACAATTAAAGGACTGGAGTTAATTAAATAAGTAGAACATATTCTGAAAATCCTATAATATAGTTTTTCGTCAGGAGAAGGTAAGGAAAAATGGCAGAGAACGAAAAGAAGCTAGAAAAACTTAATTGCTTAATCGAACTTCAAAGTGTTATTACAGAAAAGCTTAGTCTAGAGAGTGAAAGGGAAACAATTCCTGAAGATTTACATAGTGATGAATTAGCTTTAGCAAAAGCAAGTCAGTTGCTTAATAGTTTACAGGAAGATTTAAGACAAGCTGAGAGTGAAGAGAAGAGTCTTGCTATTCAGTATGCTGATGCAGATCATCAGTCAAGTGAGTATCAAAAGATAGTTGAAACTCTCTCAACTCAACGTGAATATGAAGCAATGCTTAAGCAGATTACTGAAGCTGAAGGTCGTGCTAAGTCTTTATTAACAGCTCGCAATGCTAAAAATGATCAGATTAAAGAGCTTAATAATAAAATCAGTGCACAGACTGAGGTTGTTAATTCTTTAACAGATAAAGTTAATGCTGCTAAGACAATAGTTGAAGAAAAGCTAAGAGCTATCGATTCTCAGATTAAAGAACTTGATGAAAAGTGTAATGCAATTAAGGGCTCTGTTATTAGTGAAGAATACTATAATAGATTCTATAACATTGCAAAGAAGAAGGGTGGTGAAGGTCTTGTTCCTGTTAGAGGACAGGTTTGTATGGGATGTAATACCGTTCTTCCTATGGAATTTGTTATCAATTTAAGACTTAAGCAAGTTAATGATGAGGTTGATACTTGTCCATATTGCTCAAGAATGATTTATTTTGATGATAGCCTTTCTCCTGAAGAAGAAAAGAACTATATCTTTGATGATATCGATACACTCAAGAACATTACTAAAGGTGGTGATGTTTCTTCTGATGATAGTTCTGACGAAAGTGATGAAATCCTTGTTGCTGATGACATGGATGATGAATTCTAATATTTCTAGGTTTTAGAAGTAATCGCTTGAAATATAGAGGAAAGTCCGGGCTCCATAGAACACAGTGCTGGCTAACGGCCAGGAGCAGTGATGCTACAGAAAGTGCAACAGAAAAAAAACCGCCGCAAGGTAAGGGTGAAATGGCAGTGTAAGAGACTACCGCTTTCTTGGTGACAAGAAAGGCATGGTAAACCTCACTGGGAGCAAGGTTAAGTATGTGGGTGACTTGTTCGGTTATATCCACGGGTAAACCGCTCGAGGCTAAGAGTAATTTTAGCCCTAGATAGATGATTACATAAACAGAACTCGGCTTATCTGAAACCTAGTTTTATATTTAAAGGGTGCTTTTGGCACCCTTCTTTTATAGATCAATTATTTCAAATTTAAGATCAAATTTTTGTCCACGAGGAAAGACATTTGGAGCATACGGATTACTTAGTTCACATAATCCATAATGTCCTTTGCCTTGATTAGTAGAAATCTTTTCAAGTAAGGCGGTAGGCTCTTCTGGTTTTAAGTCTCTTTCTTTAACTGTTCGGATTACCATCCAATTAAAAACATTATCGTTATCTATCCAACAAACTGCAGGATCAACGCCCATATATGTTTGATAAAGAATCTGAGTAATTTTTTCTTTGTTATATAGGTTTTCGACAATAGCCATAACAGATGTGTTATATAGTTCCCATTCAGAAAGAGAAGCAAAATCATCTGTTGCAATTTTTTCAGGATCTACTTCTTCAATTAAACCCTCCTTATAATATTTATAGCCATTTAGCAAAGCATATTTATTATTTGTAAGATTTAATATGTCACCATTATCATTAAAAACCATTAAAGAAGGAATAAGATTATTAATTCTACAAAGCTCTAATGATTTTTCAATAGTACATGGTCGATTTAACATACCATCCTTTTCTCTCTTAACAAAAATAATAGCAAACACCTTATTTTTAAATCTAAAGACTAAGTCCGCAAAGTATGGAACAGTGTATTCCATTTTTAGCCATTGAAAGTCTTTAAGAAGAGAAGTATCTATTTTTTCACGTAAAGAAGAAAAGAAGGATAGGGCACTGTTATATCTTATGTTATTTGTCTTTTCATCAAGCATTAAAGAAAAATCATCATTTGTAAGCGTAATTATCTTGTCATCCCAATACAATTGGCCTTTTCGTTTAATCATCTTTCTTCTTCCTTTATTTTATCCCATAGATTATTCATTTCTTTATTATGCTCTTTATCTAATGGGATTCCTTCTTGTTGAGCCAAGTCAAATAGACGCTGAAAGCGCTCTTTAATTTTGTTGTTACATCGATATAAAGCAACATTTGGCTTAATTTTAAGAAATCTTGCAAGATTAACAACACTAAAGAGTAAATCTCCAATTTCACATTCTATATCATCTTTGTTCCCAGATAATAATGCTTCTTCAACTTCTCTTGTTTCTTCCTTTATTTTATCAACTATACCGTCTGTATTATCCCAGTCAAAACCAACTTTTTTTAGCTTTTTCTGTATTTCATATGAAGTAAGAAGGGGATCAAGAGAGGAGGGAATATGAGCAAAAAATGAAGAACTATCATCTTTGTGACCTTCAACATTTTCCTTAACAGAATTCCAAAGTGATAGCACTTCATTTGGGTTATCTGCTTTTTCTTCGCCAAAAACATGAGGATGTCGTCTTATCAGCTTTTCGCAAACTTCATTTATAGCTTCATAAGGCTTAAAATCATTTTGTTCTTCATGAATATAAAGCGTCATGAAAACATTAATCATAATGTCTCCAATCTCTTCTCTCTCAGAAGCAACATCTTTCTTTAAAACACCATCAAGATATTCATAAGATTCATCAATAAGGCTCTCTGTTGCACTTTTATTTGTTTGAATTCTATCCCAAGGACATCCTTCTGGAGATCTGAGTAGTGTAATTATTCTGTATAGATTATCTACAGCATCGCTAAGATTATCTGCTTTTTTATAATCAATTTTTATCATAGATGAAGCCTAACACAAATAAAATATAGTGTAAAATATATCTCTTCTCATCTTATCCTTTAAGCCATATAATTTTAATGGAGACTTGTATGTATGATTATTTAATTGTTGGTTCGGGGTTATTTGGTTCTGTCTTTGCTTATGAAGCAAGTAAACGCGGTAAAAAATGCTCAGTTGTTGATAAACGTAGTCATATCGGTGGAAACGTATATACAGAAAACAGAGATGGAATAAACCTTCATATATATGGAGCACATATTTTTCATACCTCAAATGATGATACATGGGCATACATTAATCAATTTGCCTCTTTTAATAATTTTGTTAATAGTCCAGTAGCTAATTACAAAGGTAAGCTATATAACCTTCCTTTTAATATGAATACTTTCTATGAGCTATGGGGAGATGAAGCTTCAACTCCAGAAAAGGCAAAGAAAAAAATAGAAAGCCAAATTGAGAAAAATGATAATCCACAAAACCTTGAAGAGATGGCTTTATCTTTAATTGGAAGAGATATCTACAAGACATTAATTAAGGGCTACACAGAAAAGCAATGGGGAAAAGACTGTAAAGATCTTCCAAGCTATATTATCAAGCGTATTCCTGTTAGATATATTTTTGACAACAATTACTTTAGCGATAGGTACCAAGGAATTCCTATTGGTGGTTATACCCAAATAATTGAAAAGATGCTTTCTACTTCTACTATTATGACGAATGTAGACTTTAATAAAAATAGAGATGAACTAATGAATAAAGCAAAAAAGGTTCTATATACAGGAACATTAGACTCTCTATTTGATTATACTCTTGGACACTTAGAGTATAGAAGTGAAATCTTTGAACATTCAAAAGTAGAATGCGAGAACTATCAAGGCGTAGCTGTCATGAACTATACAGAAAGGGAAGTTCCTTATACTAGAATTATTGAGCATAAGCATTTTGAAAAGGCTACTAGCTCTGTTACATGGATAAGTAAAGAGTATCCAGTAGATTACATGAAGACAGGAGAACCATATTATCCAATCAACAATGATAAAAATAGTGAACTCTATCAAGAATATCTTGGTCTTGTAAATGAAGATAATAGAATTATCATTGGTGGAAGACTTGCTGAGTACAAGTATTATGATATGGATAAAACTATTGAATCTGCACTTCGACTTGTAGAAAAAGAGCTTTGCTAATAAAAGTATAACGTCGGTTAAAAAATAATCGACGTTTTGTTTTTTATAAAAGAATGTAACCCAAAAAGTAAATCTACAATTGTAAAGGAAAGATTAATTACTCTTTATAGTAATTAATATTAATAAAAAACATTATATATAAAATTATCT
>JBNMJW010000097.1:0-8097 GCA_050874025.1 Candidatus Ornithospirochaeta sp. | reverse complement strand
TCTGATTCATTTCCCGGATACATCTGCATGGCAATAGGGATCAGGTCCGCATCCAACAGCAAAGCCTGCCCGATGATTGAATCTTTCCTGTTTTCTTTTGAAACCCCTTTCTGCTTGTCATCTTTCGGAATATCGATCTCAAAGTAGTAATTCGTGCAGCCAAAGAAGACGTTGTCCAGATCTCTCTTGTAAAACTGCTCATAGCAGTGGTTGAAGATCTCAATATACTTTTTATATGTCTCCCCGATGAATGCACAGCCATCATAAACCTGATCTTCCGAAATATGCACTCCATTATAAAGGCGAGGGAACACAGAAGATACTGTCTAACTCAACAATTTTTAACAAAATAATAAAAACTTCGTTTATAATATGAGGAAAAACTTGAGAGGGGCAAAATGAAAAAGATTATTATCATACTATCTATCTTACTTATCGTATGTACATTTGCTTTTGCATCTGATACTCAACCAAAAACAAATAAAGGGTTAAGCATTGGTGCTGATATTGGGCTTCTGAATCAAGGTGTATCTCTGCGCTATGATGCCGGACGTTGGTTTGATCTTGATTTTTCATTTCGTCTTCCTATTTCAATGTATGTCATTGAGGGAATTGAATCATTAAAAGATAAATCGCAATTTGATCTGTATACGATATTATCACCTGAATTAAGTGTTACAGGTTATTTAATACCAATTAAAGCTAGATGTTTTAGCTTAGGGCTTGGTGTTAATGGTACAGCTTTTGCTACTACCAATGGGCCTTGGATTGAAAAGAAAGGGGAACCAGAGGAGACTCAACATAACGCTGGCACATTCTTAGGAGTTTATCTTAAGGCGGCTGTTAAGCTTCAATTTGACTTTAATAAATGGGGCTTTAACATAGCAGGATTTTACCCAATCATTGGAACTGGAAAAGATTTCGGCGAAGTTCATCTAGGTAATGCACTAACTAGTATTATATCAATGATTTACAATAGCGTTAGAGTTGGGTTTGACTTTAAGATGTGAATTACTCTGCGCTTGAATTGATGAGTCTTCTTACTTATGATTCTAAAAAAAACAAGGGTTGTGTTTAACGGGAAAGTTTTACACAGCCCTCTCTTTTTTTATAAAAGAGCTAGAATTCTACATCTATTTTTTTGGATTTATTTTCTACTTTATAACTTTTATAGGTAATATGCAAAAATTTGCATAGATATACACTTTTCATGCATAGACAAAAAGTTCTATACTCTGCGCATCAGGAGAAGCGCTATGAAGAAAATCATTACAATTATGCTCATTGCTTTAGCATCTATCGCTCTATTTGCAAATGGTTCAAAGGAAAACTCTAGTGTTGATAATTCCCTACAGCGGGTATTGGACAAAGGCGTGTTTGTTCTAGGTCTTGATGACTCATTTCCTCCTATGGGTTACAGGGATGAAAATGGAGAGATTGTCGGTTTTGATATAGATACTGCAACAGAGGTTGCAAAACGCCTAGGGGTACAACTCGTTGCTCAGCCAATTGATTGGAGTGCGAAAGAGCAAGAGCTTGCTACAGGCAATATAGATTGTATTTGGAATGGTTTTACAATCACACCAGAACGCCTGGAAGCAATGACTTTTTCAGAGCCTTATGTCGATAATGCTCAAGTTGCCGTTGTAAAGATCTCTTCTGGATATTCAACGCTTGCTGACCTCAAAGGTAAGGTAATTGGTGTTCAGGCAGGCTCTTCTGCTGAGGATGCAATTGAGGATACTGAAGGCTTTAAGGAGAGTATCAAGGAGATTGTTGAATTCAAGGATAATCTTACAGCCTTGATGGATTTAGAAATCGGTGGAGTAGATGCCGTAATCATGGACTTGCTGGTTGCAAATGATAATATTGCAAGATCTGGAAAGGCCATATTTAAGATTTTGGATGAAGGACTGTCTAACGAAGAATATGGTATTGGATTCAGAAAAGGCGATATTGCGCTAAGAGACGCTGTTCAGAGTGCGTTATTAGATATGGCTAAGGATGGAACACTTACTACTATTGCTACAAAGTGGTTTGGTGCTGATATCACAGTTGTAGGAAAATAACATGGGAAAACTTTTGCTGCAGTTATTGGATGGCACATTTGTCTCTCTTAGAGTATTTGTGCTTACTCTTGTATTCTCTCTTCCTTTTGGCTTTGTTGTCTGCAAAGGAAAGATGAGTAAATTCAAACCTCTATCGTTTATCGTGGACTTATATATCCAGATAATGAGAGGAACTCCTCTTATTCTGCAGCTGATATTCTTTTATTTTGCACCTTACTATATCTTTGGATTTTCATTCCAACGTTTTACGGCAGCAATATTAGCATTTGCAATAAACTATAGTGCATATTTTGCTGAAATATATCGCTCGGGAATCCAATCTATAGATAAAGGACAATATGAAGCAAGCAAGGTATTAGGCTTTTCAAAGCCATACACCTTCTTTCACATAATACTTCCTCAAGTCATGAAGGCTGTAATGCCATCCCTTGGCAATGAGGTAATCACTCTTGTTAAAGATACCGCCCTTGCTTCTACTATCGGTGTAATAGAACTCTTCAGGGTTGCTCAGACATCCTCATCAAGAGTCTTCTCGACAATGCCTATCTTTTTGGCAGGGGCATTCTATTTCATCATGAACTACATTGTTTCAAAGATCTTTGCTCTTATTGAGAAGAAGCTTAGCTACTATAACTAGGAGAGATGTAATGGAGAATATGATTAGAGCCACAGGCATCAGAAAAAGCTTTGGAGAGAATGAGATATTGAAGGATATTTCATTCACTCTCAATAAGGGAGATGTACTATCTGTAATAGGTCCTTCAGGATCTGGAAAGAGTACTCTCTTAAGGATTATCACACAGCTAGAGAAAGCTGATGGTGGTACTCTTGAAATTGGAGGAGAGACTCTCTTTGAAGATAAAAATGGTGTTGCTGTATACAAAAAAGAAAAAGATAGACAACGAATTGGCCTTAGAACTGGACTTGTATTCCAGAACTTCAATCTCTTCCCACACTTTTCTGTTTTAAGAAACGTTACAGAAGCTGAGAAAGCAGTATTAAAGATGGACAAAAAAAGTGCAGAAGAAAAAGCTATGAGTCTGCTTAAACGTATGGGGCTTGAGGATAAGGCTAAATCATATCCATCTGAGCTATCTGGAGGGCAGAAACAGAGAGTTTCAATAGCACGTGCTCTTGCTCTTGATCCGGAGGTCTTGTTCTTTGATGAGCCTACAAGTGCACTTGACCCAGAGCTTACTCGCGAGATTTTAAGAGTAATAAGGGACTTGGCTGAAGAGAATATGACAATGGTTGTTGTCACTCACGAGATGAACTTTGCCAAAGGAATATCAGACTATGCAATATTTATGGACAATGGAGTGATTGTTGAAGAGGGCACTCCAGATAAGCTATTTGATGCTCCAGAGATTGAAAGAACTCGTAAATTCCTAGACTCATTTTCAATATAAATAAAAAATCTAAATAATATATATCACAATAGCAATCGGTGGCTGCTGCAAGACAGCCACCTATCAAGTTTATGGCTCACAAATGATACGGCCTCAAACTCAAAAAACGAAAAAGGACAACTGTCAAGCTAAGCATATTGCACCTCTTTTATGGCAGTGGGTTTGTTACATTTTTTCTCTTTCAAGTGCTTGGTTTATGTATTTTTCAAGAGTTTCAGCTTGGCTCTTACCAGTGATAGCACCTACGATTGGATTTCCAACTATGTTGCCGTTACGGTCAACAACAAATGTGGTAGGGTATGCAAAGATATTTGAAGTGAAAGTACCAGCTTCGCTATTTGAGCTGTAGTAAACATTCTTATATGTCACACCTTTCTTTTGAAGGATATCTTTAGCATCCGCGATCTCTGTCTTGTTACCATCTAGTGTGAATGTGTTGATACCAATAAGTTGACCACCTTTCTCTTGAAGTTTTTTGCTAAGTTCTTCAAGCTCCCCAAGTTCTCCAACACATGGCTTACAAGATGTGAACCAGAAATTAACAACTGTTACTGCACTATTGGCAAAGAGATCAGAGCTATTGATATCATTACCATCTAAGTCTTTGCCTGTAAAGGATGGGAAAGGTTGCATCTTATTGTTGCTCATACCCGCATCCTGTGCAGGAACACTCATAGCACTATCATCAGCTTTCATGCCCATATTGAGATTAGGGAATTTTTGTTCAAGTTCAGCTATTTTGTTCTCAATCTCTTTGATCTCAGTGGCACCTTTTTTTACGATATCATATTCCTCTGAAGAGAACTTATCTTTCGCACTTTCGATTGTTGTAAGTAAGAATTCACCATAGTTGTTGCTCGTATTAGAAGCAGCCATATCTTTGTTAGCACTTAAGAACACCTTTTCCCAAAGTTCTAAGTTGCTTGAAAGGATCTCATTTTCTCTTGCCATGAGACGGCTGTATTCAGTCTCTTCATCTTTACTATCATTAATCTGAGTAACTTTAGTTGTTGTAGAAGAAGTTGTTGTGCTTTTCTTATCTTTATTATTACAAGCAACAAATGTGAATGCGATCATTGTTACAAGTAATAATGTTAAAATTGTCTTAATTAGTTTGTTCATCTTTATTATTCTCCATTTCTTTATTTAGTTTTATATTTTGTTTTCCACTACCAAAGCCATATCTATAGCTGATAGCATTTGTCGGACAGGCGTTGATGCACATACCACAGCGGATACATTCTGTATGATTTGGGCTTTTTGTCACATCAACATCCATTTTACAGACTTTAGCGCATTTTCCACAGCTCACACACTTATTGTTGTCCACCTTCATTTGAAATAGTGATACTTTATTAAGCAGTGCATATAGCGCTCCAAGTGGGCAGATCCACTTACAAAATGGGCGGTAGAAAATGATGCTAAGCGCTATGACCACTATCAAGATTGCTAGCTTCCATGAAAAGAGTATGCCAAGTGCAGAGCGGATGCCTTGGTTAACCGCTGAGAGGGGGATGGCGCCTTCAAGTACTCCTTGAGGACAAAGGTACTTACAGAAGAACGGATCGCCCATTTTAACATCGTTTACTACCAAGATAGGTAAAAGCACTACGAAAAATAGCAATACAAAGTATTTTACATAGGTTAAAGGCCTTAGCTTCTTAGTTGAGAACTTCTTAGTTGGAATCTTATGTAGTAACTCTTGAAACCAACCAAAAGGACATAAAAAGCCACAGATAAAACGCCCAAGTAATACTCCAAGCAGAATTAGAAACCCTGTGATGTAGTAAGAGAACTTAAACTTTGAAGAGCCTACTATCGCTTGGAAGGAGCCGATAGGGCATGCGCCTGAAGCTGCTGGGCATGAGTAGCAGTTAAGTCCAGGAACGCATACAGCCTTACCTTTACCTTTATATATGCCACCTTTTATGAAGTTAGGAAGGTGGATATTGGTAAGTAATGTAGCGCCAGCCTGTATCCAAGTACGTAAACGCGCTAATAAATGTGATCTACTTTTTTTCATCTTATCCAATTCCAACACACTCCAAACATAATTTTGTTGCTTTGCTAAGTACTGCTGCAGCTTCTCCTCTGTAGATACCGTAGAGAAGCATTGCAAAGCCTGCAACTAATAGCACTATCTGTACTATAACTTTTTTTGAATTGCTTTTTTTCATCGTATTTTCCTTAAAACTGAGGCTAGAATAACATATGACAAATAAAGTTTTTGTTAAGAAATTAACAAGAAATTTATTTTTTTCTGCTATGATTAGGCTAATGGAGATAGAATGCACCTTTTAGTAGTTGAAGATGAATGCGCGATGTGTGATACGATAGTGAGAAGCTTAAGACGCTCAGCATATAGTGTTGACTATTGTTATGATGGAGATGAAGCGTTAGAGCTATTAGCTGTTGAACGCTACGACCTTGTCCTTTTAGATCTAAATCTTCCTAAGAAAGACGGTATGACAGTTCTTCGCACTTTTCGCCAAACAGATCGGGAAACACCTGTTTTGATATTATCTGCACGAGGGGAAGTTGAAGATAAAGTTGAAGGACTTGATGCAGGTGCTAATGATTATCTGGCAAAACCTTTTCACCTAGCTGAGCTTGAAGCACGCATCAGAAGCTTGACGCTAAGACAATTTAAGCAAAAGGATGTACTCTTAACTTACGGTGACCTTTCATTTGATACTCGCGCTCGTACTGCCTCTGTAAAAGGGGAAGTGCTCTCTTTAACTCGTAAAGAACTAGGAATATTGGAGTATCTGATGGTGCATCAAGGACGACCGGTTAGTCAAGAAGAGCTTATCGATCATGTATGGGACAATAGTGTTGATTCTTTTAGCAATTCGATAAGGGTGCATATCTCTGCACTTAGAAAAAAACTCAGACTCTCACTGGGTTATGATCCTATAAATAATAGGATAGGTGAAGGATACCTTATGGGAGGATGTATTAAATGAAAAAGCTTTCTTTGCAGTGGCGTATCACGATAATGACAGTGCTCCTTATAGGGATAACCTCAATTTCCATGGTCCTTTTATTATCTTCATCAGGTATGCGTTATATGGATTCTATTGGAGAGTCATTACAAGATTATTCGATAAGCGGAGAATCTGCATTCTTCAATCCTGAAGAGATAGATAGGGGGCAAGATGTTACTATTATTATCAGTGGGGCTCAAAAAGGTTTTTGTTCAACTAACTGGATAATAACTATGATAGTAACGCTCATTAGCGGTATTATCGCTTACTTTGTAAGTGGATATGCGTTAAAACCATTAAGGACCTTTTCTTCTCAAGCGGAAAAAGTCCAAATTGGAAATCTTGGGCAGATCAAATTCAACGAAGATGTGATACCTGAGTTTCAAGTACTCTCTAGCGCTTTTAATGATATGCTTGAACGCCTTAACAATGGCTTTGATGCACAAAAACAGTTTATAGGAAATGCAGCACATGAGCTTAGGACTCCACTTGCGCTGATGCAAGCTCAAGTAGAGCTCTTTATCGCTGAGCATCCTGATGTAAAGCCTGAGGATGCTTCTTTCTTAACACTATTAGAAGAGATGACTGAGCGCCTTACTCAAATGACTAAGACGCTTTTAGAGATGAGCAATCTTGGACATATTGAGAGAAAAGATAGGATAGAGCTTGGTGAGATGATAGAAGAGATATTCACAGACTTGATGAGTCAAGCAGAGAAAAAAGGGATCACACTAGAACATGAAGGTAATGGCGAGATGTTGGGAAGTGATACTTTAATCTACCGCATGCTTTTTAACCTAACGGAGAATGCTATCAAATATAATAAGGTAGGGGGGATAGTAAAGGTTTGTGTTGAGGAGTCTGCTGATGAGATCCTTTTAAAGGTAAAAGATACAGGTCTTGGAATACCAAAAGAAGCACAAAAGAACATATTCCAACCCTTTTATAGAGTTGATAGATCAAGAAGTAGGCAATATGGTGGTGCTGGGCTTGGACTATCTCTTGTTTGGGAGATCGTATCACTTCATGGAGGTTCTGTCTGGGTTGAAGAAAGCTCCTTTTTGGGTACAACTATGGCGGTTAGATTACCAAGATTATCGAAGAGTGATTAACTCAAAGTTTTGTCGTATGCCAACGCTGAAGTCTGTTGGATTTTCGGCCTAGAGAGCGATAAAAGTGCCAATAATGTCGTTTTACTTCAACTCAGACCGCTGAGGCCCATCTAGTCTCAGTATTTATAATAGTCTATACTACTAATAAATTCTTAATCTGCCTTAAGTCATTGTTGCTTAGTAAGCGTCAAAAAAATCGATAGAGAATATCTATTTCTCTATGATCTATCATTAAATCAGAGTAGAAAGAACAAATGACAAATTTAAACATCTACACAAGAGAGCAAAGAAAAGCCTATGTCGAAGACTGGAAGAAAAGTGGTCTTACACAGAAAGAATATTCAGCTCCCAGTGGCTTAAAGGATACAACTCTCTCTACTTGGGTTCAAAAGCTTCTAGTTAATGAAGACACAATAGAGTGTGTCTTTAGAGCTTTGAGAAAAGTTAACGGCTACATCCAGTAAGATGTATGGCTTTGTGCGATTCGGGTCTGGTTTAGCATTAGCTTTTGCTTCATGTA
>JBNMJW010000096.1:0-8317 GCA_050874025.1 Candidatus Ornithospirochaeta sp. | reverse complement strand
GCACTGAAAGCTCTTGGACTGATTGAATCATATGAAAACACAATAGCATCACCCAAGAGAAGAGGAAGACCTACAGGAAGCAAGAATAAGAAGTAATTACTACGCTATATAGTTCATAAAATGTTGAAACCTTTATTTAATGTATTCAAGTATTAATCCTGAGATAGTAAAACCTATGGGAATAAAGACTTATAGCAATATTGATAGTCTTTTAAAAGACGCAAATTTAGAATGTAAAAGTATCTATATAATTCCAAATGGTTCAACAGTACTTCCAGTCGTAAAAGAGGAACAAAAATGCCAGAGTTAAGCAAAAGAGTTGGAGAGTTTACAGATTCAGTAATTAGACGTATGACAAGACTTAGTGATGCTTGTCCCAATTGTATTAATCTTTCTCAAGGTTTTCCTGATTTTGACCCTCCTAAGGAACTACTCGATGCTCTAGAAAGAGTAGCTCATAGTGGCCCTCACCAATATTCAGTTACATTTGGTGCTGAGAACTTTAGAGAAGCATTGGCAAAAAAAGCCGAAAAGACAATAAAAAGAAAGATTAATCCAGATAGCGAAATTGTTGTTACTTGCGGTGGTACTGAGGCAATGATGTGTGCAATGATGACTGTTTGTAATCCTGGAGACAAGGTTCTTGTCTTTTCACCTTTTTATGAAAACTATGGTGCAGATGCAATTCTTTCTGGTGCTGAACCTATTTATATACCTCTTGTTCCGCCTAACTATTCTTTTGATTTAAGTCTTGTAGAAAAGGGCTTTAAAGAAGGCGCAAAGGCAATCATCATCTGCAATCCATCTAATCCATGTGGTAAGGTCTTTTCGCGCGAAGAATTAGAAAATATAAGTAAGCTTGCTCTTAAGTATGATGCCTTTGTTATTACTGATGAAGTTTATGAGCATATTATTTATTCTCCATATGTTCATACTGCAGTGGCTTCTTTAGACGGAATGTTTGACCATACGATAACATGTAGTTCTCTCTCAAAAACATATTCAATAACAGGTTGGAGACTTGGTTATTTAATTGGGCCAGAATCTGTTATTGAAGGAGCAAAGAAGGTCCATGATTTCTTGACTGTAGGAGCTGCAGCACCTTTACAAGAGGCAGCTGTAAGTGGATTAACACTGCCTGATAGTTACTACTTGTATTTAAAAGAGCTTTATACAGAAAAGAGAGAATACTTTTTGAGTGGTTTAGATGAGATAGGGCTAAAGCATAATAAGGTTGAAGGAACATATTTTGTTTTAGTTGATATACAGGATTTTCTAGATAAGCCATTCTTTAAGGGCTGGACAGATTTAGAGTTTTGCGAATGGATGATTAAGACTATCAACGTTGCAGCAGTTCCGGGCTCAAGTTTCTTTAAAGAACCTGTTAATAATCTTATCAGACTCCATTTTGCAAGATCCAAAGATACACTAAGTGAAGCTTTAAAGAGATTAGCAAAGTTGAATGAATATCTAAAATAATGTGTTAAATATAGTAAAATACGTTAAAAACGGAGCAAAAGACTTATTTAAAGCTTCATTTATCTCTTTTATTAAATATTTTTTTCTTTACTACTGAATTATTCCACACTAAAATAAGTAACATAACAACAGGGGATCTAAATTACTTTTTTAGTGTGGGGGATTTATTATGGCTAGGCGCCAAGATGTTAGAGTAATTAAGACTAAAAATAAACTACATAGAGCTGTAGTTGAACTCCTTAAAACAAAAGGAATTGATGAATTAAGTATTTCTGAAGTATGTACAAAAGCTGAAGTAAATAGAAATACTTTCTATTCTCATTATTCAACTATCCAAGATATATTTGACGAAGTAAAAGCAGATTACTTAAGCCATTTCCTTTCAGATATTGAAGAAATGAGAGAAAGCGGAGAAACAACACAAAAAGTTATTACTTATTTCTTACAATCAATTTCCGTTAATAGAGAATTTTTTGCTCTTCTTTTTTCTGATAAAACAGGAATCACATTCCTTAATACAATTATTAAACTATGCCTAAAGGGCAGTCTTCATAATACAAGTATAACTTCACCAATAATTACAGAAGATGATTTCTTTGTTTTTATTGTAGGAGGAGTATCGAGTTTAATAATTGATTGGATAGGGCAGAAAGACGCAATAGATGCCAAAGAGATGGGCGCAAAAATCTCATTTTTTATCTACAACATAAGAAACAACTATTATTAATAACTGTTTATATCTCTAAGTTGTCGTCTCTGATCAATGCGTGCATCACGCTCTTTTATAGCTTCCTTCTTATCATGCACATTTTTACCACGTGCAAGGGCAATCTTCATTTTGACGAGATTGCCTTTTATGTAAATCTCTAAGGGAACGATTGTAAAACCACGCTCATTAACCTTTCTTTGGAACTTCTTTATCTCCTGCCTATGGGCAAGAAGGGTTCTCTTTCTGTCTGTTTGGTGGTTAAAAATATTACCATGAGTGTATGGTTGAATAAGAAAACCAATAAGAGTAAGAGTGTTGTTTTCACAAATAACATAGCTATCAGAAAAGGAACATTTTCCCTCTCTGATAGATTTTACTTCAGTGCCAACTAGTGCCATTCCACACTCTAGCTCTTCAATTATTTCATAATTAAAATATGCTTTCTTATTCTTCTGAATAAGCTTTATTTTTCCATTTTCTTCACTCATGTTTAACTAACCTAAAACCACAAAACTCAGAACAACTTGCTTTGTCCATAACTCCTATATCTGAAGAAGTTATGTCACTCTGAGCATATGAACCACCCATAACTATTATATCATCATAATTATATATTTGTGAGAGACTCTTAACTTTTTCTTGGTCAATAAGCCTAGAGAGTGGAATATAAGAAGTAGATGTGTACTCCCAAAGCTGTCCAAGTAAACCAGTTGGAGTTGATGAGTTGTTTTCAACATAGACTAGACTTGTTACATATTTTTTGTCTTTAGCAGAAAGACAAGCAACTGTCCATTCTTCTAGTGTTGGCAAGCTATATTTTACTCCATCTTTTTCGCTTTTCCATTTGCAATATTCAAGCGCCGCATAGTAACTAATACTTCTTATTGGCCTCATCGACCTTGTAGAAAGAGAAATGCCACTAAGATAATTTGAATCTACAAGTCCCTCTTTGATAAGCTCTTCTTTGTTATCTAAAGACCATTTAGAATTCTCTTCTACAAAGGTGGCATATTCATTTTCTGTAATTAAATTGCTACTCATATCAAAAGAAGAAAAAGACAAAGTAACTGGAGCTTTATTTATTTCAGGATATGAAGATAGTGTCTCTTCTCCAAGTGTAACAACACCTTCATTATAGCGATAGAAACCATCCCTTAGTTTGCTAACTTTAATCTCGGTTGTCTTGTCAGTTTTTTTAAGTGTTTCAACAGTATCTTTATCATATAGATTATCGAGGAAACTATTAATTGTATTTAATTCTTTAGATTCAAAACTAACAGAACTATTTTCTAGGTATGAAAGAGCTTCTTTATAATCAGAATACATATCTTTACTTGTAATATGTAGTGCACCATATAGTAGCTCTTGGCTAATATCTTTTTCCTTAAAAGCTATGACTTCTTTAGCATAGTTTGAAAATAGTGGAGGAAAAGTGTATGAGGAAGAATAATCAGTTATAGCCGAATACAGAGCAACATCTTTTAAGAAAGCTTCTGTGACTTTATTCTCTAGCTCATCTGTATATGTAAAGGTAGGATTAATCACAGTCTTTTTATGGGCAAAAAGTGTAAAGAAATAATGACGTGAAATCTTCACTTCTTCTTTTCCAATTTCTATTCCTTCAAGTGTGAATGTATATTTGTGTTCACCACTTGTTGTTTCAAAAACACTATCGTGACCGTTTCCTAAATAGATTCCATCTTCATATACTCCGTAAAGTGGAAGATCTGAAGAGAATGAGATATATGCTTTATTACTTACTACTCCAGGTAGCAGGCAAAGAATAAAGAAGAGAACAAGTGCAATAATAAAATATGTAAAAAGAATATAATAAGCAGGTCTAATACCTTTGTAAGGCTTTAATTTAACTCTTTCCACTTCTGGAAGAACAGGTTTTTTGAACATAGAAATAAGGTAAACATCAACTCTTCTCTTGTCAATTGTGGTCAAGTGGGTTAATTTGTCTCTATGGAAAAATTCCTTACTTGGGTAGAAGAATCTACTGAAAAAAGACTGACAAAGAAAAAAGCAAAAAAAGAATATAACAAAAACAAAAAAAGAACTGTGCTTTCAGAAGCTCTAGAATGGCTAGATGCACTTGTCTTTGGTGTTTTTTGGGTAATAATTATCAACCAATTTTTATTTCAACTCTTTGTAATTCCATCACCTTCAATGGTAAGTACTCTTCTTGTAGGTGATAGGGTAGTTGTTTCGAAAACAAGCTATGGTGTTGAAGTATATCCTGGAGGACCAAAGATCTTTGAAACAAATAGAAGAGTTCAAAGAGATGATATCATCACATTCTATAACCCTGAGTACGAATCTAGAGGTCCTTTTTTCGATATCCTATCTCAAGCTATTTATATGGGAACGCTTTCTCTTGTGAATATCGATAAAGATAGCGACGGAAATGCACGCGAGCGTTTATTTGTTAAGAGAGCTGCAGCTTTAAGTGGTGACAGAGTCTATTTTAAAGATGGTAATGTCCTAATAAAAGTTGCAGGAAGTGGTGAATACGAAGAAGAAGAATCATTTAGAACTAATAATAACCTTTCTCTTGCGCCAAACAGAAGTGTAGATGAAACGCTCTATCCAGCGCTAAAAGCTATATCTAAAATTGAATGCTACGCAAAAAATGGGCTAAGTTATCCTCAATACCTTGTTGAAGAGTATAGGCCAATGGCTAATAGTGAGTGGGATTATAAATTTGATCTTTATGAGTTTAATCGTGCATATACCGAGGAAGACTCATTTATTAATCCAGAGGATATGACAAAGCGAAGTAGCAACGCAAAGTACAGGGCAGGTATCTATGTTCCTGAGTTCTCAGTGCTTCCTCTTGGCGATAATCGTGATAATAGCCAAGATGGACGATACTTTGGTCCTGTAAGCGAAAAGAAGGTTAATGGTTCAGTTATTGCTCGATTCTGGCCTCTTAATAGAATCAAAGTTTTGACAAATGATTGACTCTTATATACCAGAGCGCCCGCTATCGCTATATATTCACGTACCTTTTTGCCATAAAAGGTGTGACTATTGTGCTTTCTATTCTTCTGTATTTAATTCTGAAGTTTGCGATAGGTATTACAGAAATTTAAAATTAGAATTAGAAAAAATAGTCTCTGAAGTTAATAAGCCATTTGAAACAGTCTATCTAGGCGGAGGTAATCCAATACTACTTGGAAAAGAGAGAATCGTTGAACTCTTGAATATTGCGTACACATATGGAAGAGCAAAAGAGACAACAATTGAAATAAATCCAGAAGATATTGATTCTTCTCTCTCTCCTCTTTATCCATTAGTTACAAGAATTTCTACAGGACTACAATCTATGAGTGATGATACTCTTTCTCTTCTAAATCGAAGAACAAGAGTAAAAGATAACTATAAAGCTCTAGAGTATTTGTCTTCTTCTCCTTTTATTTGGAATGTTGATTTAATTACATCTGTTCCGACAACTGAGATAGCTGATTCAATTAGAGATATTGATATAGTTACATCTTATAATCCTAGTCATATTTCCTTTTACTCGTTAACTTTTGAGGAGAACACTCCTCTAATAAAAAGAATGGCGCCACTTGATGAAGAAAAAGATAGGCTTTTCCTTTTAAGTGGCTGGCAGAGATTAAAGGAATTGGGATATGACCACTATGAGATATCTTCTTTTGCACGCAATGGAAATGAATGTTTGCACAATAAGGCCTATTGGAGTCTTTCTCAATACATTGGGCTAGGACCATCTGCAGAGAGTTTTTTAGGCTACAGTGACGGCGTTACAATGAGAAATAAAGAAAGCTTAGAAGAGTTTATTTCTTCTCCTTCTTTTGATTGCGAAAGACTTAGTCGAGAAGAGTGTGAAGAGAGCTTTCTTCTAACAGCACTACGCACAAAATATGGAATAAATAAAAAAGAGTACGAAAGAAGATTTAGTCGTTCTTTTGATTCTTTATATTTAAAAAATATAAATATGCTAGATTCTTCGTGGTATATAGATGATGAGGATAGCTTTGTGCTAACTGAAGAAGGAATGATGATGAACGATTCAATTATTCTTACTTTATCTCTATCTATCTAAGCAATTAGTTGAAAAATACATTTAATTCTATTGACTGTAAAATATCCGTTGTGATAATTTCATAGGGTAATCCAAATTGATATCGAGGTATTTATATGTCTGGCCACAGTAAATGGGCAACTATTAAACACAAAAAGGGTATTGCAGACGCTAAGCGCGGACAGGCTTTTACAAAGCTCATCAAGGAAATCACAGTATGTGCAAAGATGGGTGGTCCTGATCCAGAATCTAACGCAAGACTAAGAACTGCTATTCTTAAGGCAAGAGCTGAAAACATGCCTAAGGATAACATCGAAAGAGCCATCAAAAAGGGAAGTGGAGAGCTTGGAGCTTCTACTTTCTACGAATTAACATATGAAGGATATGCTCCTGGTGGAGTTGCTATTATTGTTGATACTCTTACAGATAACAAGAACAGAACAGCTAGTGATGTAAGATCAACATTAACAAAGCTTGGAGGATCTCTTGGTGCTACTGGTTGTGTTTCTTACATGTTCCAGACTAAGGGTATCATCACATATTCTACTGAGAAATATACTGAAGATCAGATTTTCGAGGTTGCTCTTGAAAATGGTGCTGAAGATGTTTCTACAACTGACGATGTTATTGAAGTTACAACAACTCCTGCAGATTTTGCATCTGTTCTTGAAGCTATGCAGGCTGCTGGTTTTGAGCAGGAGAGCGCAGATATTCAGAAGATTGCTGATCAGACTGTAACTCTCGATAACGAAAAAGCTAACAAGGTCTTGAGAATTGTTGAGCGCTTAGAAGAACTTGATGATGTTCAGCAGGTTTCTACTAACCTCGAACTTCCAGATGATTTTGAAGCAGAGGACTAAGACTTGAATATACTTGGAGTTGATCCAGGATTAGCTAGTACAGGCTGGGGTGTCGTTTCATATGATGGAATGGCCTACCGGCCTATTTCTTATGGTGTTATTGAGACATCAAGCAAGGATTTAATTCAAAAAAGAATCTATACAATTGCTGAAGATCTTTCATACGTTGCAACAAAGTACGCTATTGACTGCGTTAGTATGGAAGATATATTTTTTACTAAAAACATCTCATCTGCCATTCCTGTTGCTAAAGTAATTGGTGCTGTTATCTATAAATTCTCTTCAATGAATATTAGAACCTACCTATATTCTCCAAAGGAAATAAAGCTTGGTGTTGTTGGGGTAGGTAATGCAGAAAAAAGCCAAGTACAGGATATGGTTAAAAGAATACTAAAGCTTAAAGAGATTCCGAAGCCAGACCATGCTGCCGATGCATTAGCTGACTGTATTTGTCATGTTACTCACAATGCTTTAAAAATCGTCTACTAATGTTGACAATTAAGAAAAAAATGTTTAGTATTTTTTTACTAAATGATTAAGGTTTTTTTTAATCTCAATCACTCAATAAATTATTATTAACTGTTTCCCCGTTGTGCTAAGAGCTTTCTTAGCACATTTTTGTTAAATTCTCTTGAAATTCTTTTACATAGTGGTAATATTCAAGTAAATATTTAATAAAAAAGAGGTGATCTATGAAGAGAATTCTTATTTCATTAATGGTTATATTGATGGCTTTTTCTTTATTTGTTTCTTGTGAAGTTAATAAGACCCCAGATAAACCAAAGGAAGAAGCTACAGAGGGAAAAACAACTTTTACTAAGGATGATTTTGCACCTGTCTTAACTGCTAATACGGTTGCTAAAAATGATATTGATGATAAAGCAAACTCACTTGTTAAAGAAAATGAAGCAATGAACCTTACTGCAACATTTAAGACTAGTGATGGCTCTCCAATTGTTTTGGATAGTAACACAAAAAATAAGTATGATTCGATTAGCCTTAGTTTAAATTATAATCATAATCAGGAGTCAGAATCTGGTAAGTATTACTATGAAACAACTGAAGTGGCAAATTTAAAGGGTCAATATCTTTTTAGGTGGTATTTATAAGTAAAAGAATTAGTAATGAAGATTTAGTAGAAGAAAAATAAAGGGCGATTTCCTATAATTAACTTGAAACCAAAAAAAAGGAAACGCCCATATGAATAGTAGCACG
>JBNMJW010000095.1:0-8325 GCA_050874025.1 Candidatus Ornithospirochaeta sp. | reverse complement strand
ACAACTCCCTTTTTCTATTTAATTACTTATATTAAAAAGAATTACGCTTAACAATCTATATGCTTTTGTTGATTTCTGAAAGACAAAAAAATGAGGCTGTACACCTCATTAGATTTTATAATCTTTCGTGCAACAGCCCCCCTCCAATTAATTGTTGTCGTCTTTAATAAACTCTTGCTCTTCTAACCAACGAGTAGTTGCACCAGCTCTGTTTTTATTCTCTTTAAAAGAATCATAACCAAATGGTTTAGGAGATGTTCTCTTTTTTCTTCTTTCATCATCCCTATCTCTTCTAAATGAATTTTCGTCTCGTCTTCTCTCATCATCAGAGTGGAATCTTCTAGAGTTCTTATCTGGATAGGTGTCTCTCTTATAGCTATCTCGTCTTCTAGGATATCTTGAGTCATCATCAGAGCGACGAGAAGAATAATCTGAACGGAAAGAAGATCTGTTGTTATCTCTATTGTCTCTATAGCGAGGAGATTCTCTTCTGTCACTATCTCTATAATCTCTTTCATCGCGTCTAGAATAGCGAGAGGAAGAATAAGACCTGTCATAATCATCGTAACGAGAATCTCTTCTGTCACGAGAGTATTCGCTTCTAGAACCACGATATCTATCGTCACGGTGGTCTCTAGACTGTTCTCTATCTCTATAGCGAGAGTCTCTCTGTCCATATCGCGTGTTTCTATCGTCTCTTGAGTATCTATCTCCATCACGATCTAGGCTACGCTTATTTCTTCTTCTATCATCACTATTTGAACTTTCTTTTCTTTCATCACTAAATGAGAAAGGTCTAGCACCACTCTTTTTTTCTCTTCTTTTTTTGCTCTCTACTTTTTCAGAACTATCAAAGCTTAATCTTTCTAAATCATCACTCATCTTTCTTTCTATCCTTTCTCTCTTTTTTTCACTAACCTTTTTTAACATCCAAACTCGACAACTCTTTCTTTTATGAGAGAAGTTAGGAGCAAAAACTGAAGTTGTTATCTCCTCGCTATCAAAAAGTCTCTTAACCTTATCCTTTTCAAAGCGAAAACCTTGCAAATTTTCACTGAAGAAAAGAACACCTCCATCTGATAGCAATTTATATATTAATTCGAAGTACTTAATATAGTCCTTTTGAACATTAAAATCATCTGCTTTATGTGAATTTGAAAAACAAGGAGGATCCATTATTACAAGATCAAAGACCCTCTTTTTCTCAATGCTTTCATTTAAATAACTAAGAGCATCAGAAGCAACAACTTCATACTTACTTTCATCTAAGAAACCATTAAGATTAAGATTTTTTCTCGACCAAGCAGCATAAACATTAGATAAGTCCACGCTTACAACGCTCTCTGCTCCACCTTGGGCGGCATAGACAGAGAAAGAAGATGTGTATGAAAAAAGATTTAAGACACGTTGGTTAAGGGAAAGAGAAGAAACAAGTTTTCTAGTCTCTTCCATATCTAAAAATAGACCTGTATCTGCATATTTCTTTAATTCGCAAATAAAATTCAAGCCATTTTCCTTAACTTGAACAGGACACTCTTCTTCTGTTTTTTCATGTTGTTCCTTGCCTTCTCTCTTCTTTCTATACACGAAGACAATCTTGCTTTTTTCAACATATAAATAACGTGAGATGATATCTAAAATTTCATTTTTAATCTCATCATCTAACCCATCTAGGCTATAATCTATAACTCTAGTCCAATCTCCATAAAGGTCAATTGTGACAGGTACTTCTTCCAAATTCCTGTCATAAACACGAGATGTATTACTATCTGTCGCCTTCATCCATCTTCGGCTTTCTAATCCTGCACTTTTTAGGATTTTTTCAAAATCTTTTTTTACAAATTCTTCCACAACGAAAATATTAGCTAATAGTGAAAAAAAAAGATAGCAGTACCCTTTGTTGATTTTCCTCTTCTAGGTTAATATTAGATTATGTACGACGATGAAGTAAAAGCTTTCATTGAAGAAAGAGAAAAAAAACTAGGGGCTCCACTCATTTATCGCTCTTATGCAACATGGTTTGCAGAACTTGGAAGGGAGAGAAGAGAATATGGAGTTTTCATCTACACAGATGGAAAGACAATGGTAATTGAAGATTTTTTCCGACCTTCTAAGGTTCTTGGCTACACAATAGAGACCAAAAGGGAAAAAGAACGAAAAGATAGCTATACTAAGCTTGAGATAATGCTTCCTCTTGATAAGGTTGAAAGTATAAGTTACGTTTCACGTCCAAGTGCAGAGAATTCTCTTAGAAAAATTAAAGATTTAAGTAAAGAATCAACTTTATTTAACAAGTTATTTACAAAAAATGTCACTAAACTAGTAATAGATGGAAGAACATTCTTTTTTGAACTTCCTTCATTTAAAGATTTTAAGAATATAATAGATAAAAATAAGGAGAATTGAAAAAATGAGCGTATTCAAAGCTTATGATATTCGTGGTGTATGGGGAACAGATTTCAATGAAGATACTGTTTATAAGGTAGGCTTCTTCTTACCTCAGCTTTTAAAGACAGATCATGTCGTTGTAGGAAGAGATGTTAGAGTTTCTTCTCCTATTATCCATGACTGTTTAGTAAAAGGTATAACAGATAGTGGAGCTGACGTTTGGGATTTAGGTCTTTCAACTACCCCAATGGTCTACTTTGCAACAAACTACCTTCATGCTGATGCATCTGTTCAGATTACAGCTAGCCATAACCCTGCTCAATATAATGGTCTTAAAATTAGCCGCACAGGTGCACTTCCTGTTGGTGGAGAGACTGGTCTAAAAGATCTAGAAAAGCTTGTTAATGAAAAAGCTGTTGTTGTAAGCGAAAAGAAAGGAACTATTAAGGATTATTCATCTGTTAGAAATGCTTACATTAAGTTCTTTGAACCATATGCAAAAGGCTTAGAAGATTTAAAGCTAACTATCGATTGTTCTAATGGTATGTCTTCTCTCGTTATAAAAGATGTTTTAAAGAATAATAAGAACATTCACTACATCTACGATACTCTAGATGGCACATTCCCTAATCATGAGCCTAATCCTCTTGAGGAAGTAAACTGCAGAGCTCTAAAAAAAGAAGTTATTAAAAATAATAGTGACTGTGGTGTTATTTATGATGGCGATGCCGACAGAGTTATCTTTGTAGATGATAAGGGCGAATGGATTCAGCCAGACTATATCACAGCTGTACTTGGCTACTATTACGCAAAGAAAGGTATGGTTGGAAATGCTCTTTGTGACATTAGAACTAGCAAGAGTACAACTGACTACCTTGAGAAGACTGGTTGGAATGTTACTATTTGGAAGGTTGGCCATGCATTTGCAAAACTAAAGATTAGAGAGATTAACGGCGTATTTGGTGGAGAACTTGCTGGTCACTATTACTTCAGAGAATTTGGTAACTGCGACAGTGGTGTTCTTGCTTCTCTATTAGTTCTTAACGTTGTTAAGGAACTAAAGAAAGAAGGAAAAACTCTTTCTTCATTCCTCAAAGATGTTATTGTCTATGCTAACAGCAGAGAAACAAACTTCCGCTTAGACAACAAAGATGGTGCAATTAAAGCTCTCTATGAAAAGTACGCTAAAGACGCTGTTAGAGTCATGGACTTCGATGGTTACAGAATTGAATACCCAACTTGGTGGTTCAACGTTCGTAAATCAAATACAGAGCCTTTCTTGAGAATAGTCGCTGAAGCAAAAACTGAAGACGAATTAAAAGAAAAGATGAATGAGATTTCGTCTATAATTAAGTCTTTTAATTAAGGATTAAGCTTATATGATACGAAAACCTTCTTGTTGGCCTATAACCAATGAGAAGGTTTTTTAATAAGAAAAGATAAAACTTGATATCAAAATTGGCGTTATTTTTAAAAAATCTTCGTTATACATAAATTATTTTTAAAAATATTTATTTTTACTACAATTTTTTAAAAAATAATTATTGCATATTGCATTTTTATTTTAAATTACTATTATATTCGTGTTTGAGGTTTATATATGATTAATGATTATGAGTACATTATTCACAACAATGGTGATTTAACAAAGAAAGACCAAAGAAAAGCAAAAGAGATGTTTCCTGTCTCTATTGCTCGTGAAGCAAGAAAATTCCATCGCCAGATTCCTGGTTACAGAATGACACCACTTCTTGCCATGCCTAATCTTGCCCAAATGTTAGGTGTTGGTGGTATATATGTAAAGAATGAAGCTATGAGACTTGAACTAAACTCATTCAAGGTTATGGGTGGTTCATTCGCTATCTATCGCTTCATAAAAAAGCTTTTAAATAAAGAGAATGAAGAACTATCTTTCTCCTACCTTGTAAGCAAAGAATGCCATGATAAGGTTGGAGATATTACATTCTGCTCTGCTACCGATGGAAACCATGGCAGGGGTTTAGCTTGGGCAAGTAAAATGCTTGGCCACAAGTGTAAAATCTACGTACATAAAGAGACAACACAGGCTCGTATTGATGCTATAAAGAAGTATGGTGCAGAAGTTACAGTTGTTGATGGAAACTATGACGATGCTGTTAGACAGGCAGCAGAAGACGCTAAGAAGAATGGCTGGTATGTTATTTCAGACACCTCTTGGCCTGGCTATAGTGAAATTCCAACTTGGATTATGCAGGGCTATACTTCTATGCTTCTTGAATCTCAAGAGCAATTTGCAGGAATGGGCATACAGAAGCCAACTCATGTTATTGTACAAGCTGGCGTTGGTGCACTCGCTGCATCTGTTGTTGGTTTCTACACAGCATTATTTCCAGAAGATCCTCCTCTATTTATTGTTGTTGAGCCAGATAAGGCTGCATGTGTCTTTGAATCAATAAAGGCAGGAGATAATAAGTGCCATTCAGTAAAAGGTGATTTAGATACAATAATGGCTGGACTTGCATGTGGTGACCCATCGCCTATTGCTTTTGATATACTTAACAACAATGCAGATATCTTCATTAAGGTTCCAGATTATATTGCAGCTCGTGGAATGAGAATACTCTCTTGTCCTCTAAAGGGAGACCCATTTGTAATTAGTGGTGAAAGTGGAGCTGTTCCACTTGGCGCACTCTATTCTCTTCTTACTGAAAATGAAGATCAGAGTCTAAAGGATGCTTTAAAAATAAATGAAGATTCTCTCATCTTTATGATTAATACTGAAGGAAATACAGATCCTATGCATTTTAGACAGATTATCTGGGATGGAAGAAACCCTGTTCCTAAGGAATTTAAGACACGTAAGTAAGTATTAACTGCCTGAAAAACAGGCAGTTTTTTAAGCCTTAGATTTATCTTTATAATTTTTTTAATACAGTATTGACATAACTATCGTTTTTGAACTAAAGTGCATATGTTCGTTAGGACATTCTCCGGTAGCTCAGTCGGTAGAGCAGGTGGCTGTTAACCACCCTGTCGGGGGTTCAAATCCCTCCCGGGGAGAAAGAGAGACGCAGTTTAAACCTGCGTCTTTATTAATGTTTTTTCATATCCTCCTTTGTAAGGCCTCTTCTTTGAATGGGCCTTTTTTTAATTAAATTCCATCTCTAATAAGTTATCTCTATTTATAAGACTTTTCTCTCAGCTAAATATAAAACTTCAATAACCAATTAACAAACATTTTGATATTATATAGTTGTAGATTTGTTTATTTTTTGATTTTTATGAATTCCTTTAACAAACAAAAGTCATCAACAGTCCTTTCTTGGCTGTTAATGACTTTGTACATCTTTTAATATCTTAACTTAATGAAATCATAACATCTCCCAAATGGATAAAATGTAATCCATGCGAGAGTTATTTTTGAACACTAAAGATTGCACTGTGTGTTTCGCCGTTAGCTGTACATATAACTGTAACAGGCTTAGTAGAAAGCGTAAGAGTAAAGGTTGAATTACTTTCTGTCTGTGTTACACCGTCTACTGTCCAAGTATACGCCGTCGGCTCATTTCACTGAAGTGTAACCCATTCAAGGTTAATTGATTCTGTTCCAGAAGGGAGCGAAATGGTATCTATGCCGTTTGCAGATTTAGAGAAGAAAGGGCATGTTACTTCTCCTGTTGTTGAATCAATCTTCATAAGATCGATGAAATTAGCAATAGTTAATAGGCTCTTTTCATTTGTAAATTCTTCTTTTTTTAGTTCAACAACTATACTGGCATCACCGAGCATGTCTAGGTTGATTTCTTCCTCGCCACTCTTGGTGTTACAATCTATAACAGAAATCGCTATTCCCCCAGAGATATATTCTTGGGCCAAAGGATTTAGATAACAAATCGAATTATCGATACTAGTTCCCCATTGTTTTCCTACCCATCTACCATCTGTAGCTCGGTTAACAAATAATTTTGTTAATTCTTCTTGTGAAATATTAGAAATGCTTGTTTCTACATAATCTCCAGGCGTATTGAATAGAGTGTTTTTTTGACTGGAAACGCTAATACCATTTTCATAAAGGGAAATATCAAAATCAAAAGAATAAGGTACTTCTTGATTTTCAGATATATTTAAATAACCAGATTTGGTACCTTTCCATCTGCCGTTTGCAGAAATCTTGCCTTCATCCTTGATAGTTGTCTTCACTGTAGTATTGCAGTCTTTACATTCTGTTTTTTCGAAAGAACCATAAAAATAGTTTGACTCTTCAAAATGTATTGTTTCTAAATGTTCATGATTACTTGGATCTAAATCTCTTTCTTTAAGTCCTACACAGTATCGATGAACTTTTACACCGCTAGGTGCTGATTCTGGAGATGCGTAAAATTTTTCATCGTCGCCTTCATAACAGTCACAATAAATACCAACTTGCGCTTTTTTTACACATGTTCCTTTAATGTTTTTACCATATTTATTGTTTTCATCTGCATAACCATTTTCAATAGAGCTATGTATGTGTTTGCTTTCAGATTCCACTTCACGTTCTTCTGTGGCATCACAACGTTCACATTTATAAATCTTTATACCAGGGTTAAACTGTGTTGGTTCTATTGGGTTACCCTTTTCATCGCTCTTGTAGCCCATATCTGTTGTAAAGGAATGTCCAAGGGCAGGAGTATGACCTGTTGTTGTTGCAGTACAACCCTCGTTTGCACAGTGTGTTACGACGTCGCCTTCTTCTGTACAGGTTGCACTTTTTGTTTCCTTTGACAGTCCTGTAAAGTTGTGATTCTTTTTCTCAATCTTACCACTACGTTCTACAGAGCAACGATTACAGATTTGTTTAGCCTTTCCTTCTTTTATGCAAGTAGAATCTTTTACAATTATCGTTTCGCCCCAGTCATGTCCAAGGGCAGGAATAACACTATTTTCAAGCCTCTTTCCACATACACGACAAACACCAGATTCTAACCCTTTTTCTGTACATGTTGCATTTTTGATAACGACCTTTCCTGTCTCCAAGAGTTCGTGACCTTTTGCTGGAACTTCTTTTTCTTCGATAAGAGCGTTGCAAATAGAACAACGGATTTCTTCTTTTCCAGTGCCTTCGCAAGTTGGTTCCTTTAAAGTTTTAGCCTCTCCCGGAGTATGTGCAACTTTCTCAATCTCAACTGTAGAGAAAACCTTTCCACAAGCAGAACAAACTTTTTCAGCAATACCCTTTTCCGTACATGTTGCAGGCTTTTTTACCTTTTCTACGCTGTCTTTGTGTCCTGTTGCTGGTAACACTTCTTTTTCAGTAGCACCACAGGAGCAACTTTTGACAAGTAATCCCTTAGCCTCACAACTAGGTTCTTTTTCAACTTTACTTGTCCATTTATGCTGATGTTCATTATCACAAGAAACAAACACCATTGTTAGAGCAAGGATTAATGTTAATAATAGGATTAATGTTTTTTTTCATGATATCCCCTCCGATAGTCACAATAATACCCTACCCCCCCCGTTAATAGTAAAGGGGATTTTTGTCGCTTTTTGCTATATATTCGATAAATATTTCCTTTATCTAATATTTTCAGAACATTTTGATTATCTTTTGAGATTCAAATTGATGAAAAAGTATTTATAAATACTTCATTATCTCTTCAGTGGTATCTAATTAATAAACTAAGTTTACTTTTTTACTTTTTATCAATATGCTAGTTTTATGCCTCACACATCAAAAGAAACTTTAGATATGACAAAGGGAGGAATTTACTCCTCCTTAATACTTTTCTCTCTTCCTATTCTCCTAGGGCAGATTTTTCAGCAGTTATATAATACTTTCGATACTTGGTGTGTTGGCAACTTTGTTGGAAAGAATAGCTTTTCAGCAGTTGGAACAGTCGGTTCAATTGTTAATATGCTTATAGGCTTTGCAGGAGGCTTTGCAACAGGCGCAAGTGTTGTAATATCACAATATTT
>JBNMJW010000094.1:0-8334 GCA_050874025.1 Candidatus Ornithospirochaeta sp. | reverse complement strand
ATGTACTCCTTTTCAAAAGAGAGTATGCGAAATTATGATGGACATTCCTTATGGAGCGACAATTACTTATGGTGACATAGCAAGAATAAGTGCCACTGAGAGGGGATTTGTAAGAGCCCATGAATTTTGTAATGAAAAAGTCAACGAATAATGTAATGAAAGAGTCAACTTAAAAAGTAACGAAAGAAGAATTTGAAAGCATACCTCATCTTGTATTAGAATTCCTGCATTGAAAATTGAAAAGGTTTAATTCAGTGCGAAGGAGCAATAATGCAAACAGATGAGGATATGCTGGAGATAATTATACCAGCATTCAGACAGATGGAAAAGGAAGGCATCGCCTTCTATAGACTTGGAAAGCCAAATCTAGCAGAGCTGTCGCGCAGAACAGGCATCACAGCAAGAGTTCTCAAGAGACTGTATGATAATGGCTTCAAAGCAAAAGCCCACGGCAATACAGGGCGTGTCAGAGAGCATGTTATAAGCGGGGACACAGAGACCCAGGCAAGGCTGCTTCTAGAAAGCGGCATAACCAACTCATCAGTCATCAATGATAAGCTAGTAGAGATTGGATACACTGGTTCTCTAACTTCTGTAAAGACGTATATATCCTCTCATAAGGATATTGTCCCAGCAAAGAGGTCTCTGGCGGAGGTTCCCATTGGCAAGATACGCAGATACTCAAGCGGCAGCGGTGAGATGTTTCAGATGGACTGGGGCTTTGTCAAAGTCTCAGATGAGAGCGGAGAGCTCTGGCAATGCGCATGCTTTGCGATGGTCTGCCACCACTGCGGCAAGAGATACATAGAGTTCTTTCCAAATGCAAGGCAGGAGAGCCTATTCATAGGGATGTTGCACTCATTTTCATATCTGGGTGTTCCAGAGACAGTGCTGACAGACAACATGGCCAGCGTTTCAAATAGGAGAGATTCCAATGGCATGCCAATATTCAACAAGGAGTATGATGAGTTCCAGAAGCTCATAGGCATAAAGACAAAGCTATGCAAGGTGCGCCACCCGTGGACAAAGGGCTCAGTTGAGCGCCTTGTGAGATTCGTCAAGGATAATTTCATACAGGGGAGAAAGTTCGTCAATGTCACAGATCTCAATGAGAAGGCTCTTTCTTGGTGCAATCATGAGAACAGCATCTTGCAGAAAGGGCTTGGCGTAATCCCTGCAGATGAGCATGATAAAGAGACTCTGATGGCTCTGCCGGAAAGCATCTTGCTGATACCATATATGGCACCTGTAAGACTAATAACAAATGATGGCTTCGTATTCTATGAAGGGAGAAGATATGGTGTTCCGCTAAGCTATTCGAAGAAGAAAGCAAGAGTGATGAGAGCTGCAGACAAGCTGTATATCCTTGATTGTGATGAATTTGCCACAATCGAGACACATGATGTAGATTGGTCATACAAGCCACACTACAGCTCCAGACAGTTCGAGCCAGAACAGCCTGAGGAGCTGCCTACAGAAGCGGTGACTGCGGTAATAGAGATGAACAGCAATAAAGCAGATTTCGATTTCAGTTGCTATGATTTCTAGGAGGAAGCAGTGATGAACAACAACAATGAAGCAGAGAAGAATGCTGTAGAGTTGCTTTCTGAGGCATTCCTTAAGATAAACATAGACTGTCCAGCAGAGCTTGCAGCGAAATGGGCCCAGAGCACGATGGCCAGCGAAGATGAGATAGGAAGGATGGGAGCTCTTCTCTCCATGATACGATCTGAGATGGATAAGCATAGAATGCTCATGCTGACAACAATGAGCAGAATACCACAGGTTGCTAGAAAGACCTTTGATAATTTCCATACAGATAGGCTAAGCAAGGAGAATGAGGAGATGATAAAACACCTCAAGAGCCTCGATTTCATCACCTTAGGAGAGAACATAGTGATAGCTGGAGATCCTGGCACGGGCAAGACCCATCTGGCGCAGGCCATTGGAAACCTATGTTGCGAGAAGATGATACCTGTGAGGTATTTCAAATTCAGCGAGCTTGTGGGAAAGCTAAGCAGGGACTCATCAAAAGCTGGCATGGAGAAGGTACTGGTTTCACTCTCATCAACGCCATGCCTGATAATAGATGAGATTGGGTTCTCTTCTTCGCTTGATACAAGAACATCTGATCTCTTCTTCCAGCTTATGGACAGAAGATATGATAAAGGCAAGAGAACAACAATATTCACAAGCAACAGAAAGCCTGCAGAATGGAGTGATATGTTCGCAGATGAGATGACTGCAAGATGCACACTGGACAGAATCATGGACAGATGCATTGCAATTGACCTTAAAGGCGAAAGCTTCAGAGGTCAGTCAAGAAAAGTCTACAAGGTCAACTGTAGCTCTTCACCAGAAATTACCGGTTTGGTAATGCATAAATAAATGAAAATAGCACTGGATTAAGCCTTTCAATATTTCATCACTTTTTAACTTGTCTATTTCATTACATTTTATATTGACCACTTGGTGACATTTTATGTTGTCTTTTTCGTTACATTTTAGGTGGGCTCTAACAGATTGGATGTTATGTCGAGCCAAGCTGTAGGACAGGCCGTAGGGCATAACAATATCTCAATTATTATCCCTTGCCACAGAGTTATGGGTAAGAATGGTAATCTAACTGGCTATGGTGGTGGATTATGGCGCAAGGTTGAACTATTAAAGTTAGAGAATGTTGATATTTCGTCATTCTCTTACCCTAACAAAAAATCCCCCATCAAATGACGAGGGAACAGAGATAGTTTTATCTTCTCTTAGTTTTTCTTTACTGGAATTATAAGATTTAGGATTATTCCAACGAGAGTTGCTAATGCAACTGAACCTAGTGAGAATTGGAGAGAAGAACCTAAGTTAAACTTAAGAATACCACCACCAATGCCGATAACTAGAATGATTGATGATATAGTTAAGTTTCTCTTGTCTTGGTAATCAACGCCAGATTCTACAAGTGTTCTTAAGCCAGAAGATGCAATTACGCCAAAGAGAAGCATAGATATTCCTCCGAGTACTGGATTAGGAATAGTTTGAATAAGAGCTCCGAACTTTGGAAATAGTGAGAGAAGAATAGAGAGCACTGCAGCTCCGCCTGTTACCCATACACTATATACTCCTGTAATTGCAAGTACACCAACGTTTTCGCCATATGTTGTGTTTGGTGGGCCACCCCAAAAAGAAGCCCAGGTTGTTGCTAGTCCGTCTCCGAGAAGAGTTCTCTTTAAACCTGGGTTCTCATAGTAGTCTTTGCCAACTACCCTAGAAATAACAAGAGTATCACCAAGATGTTCACAAATAGTGGCGAATGACACTATTACAAAGGTTAGTATTGGTACTAGCTTGAACTTAGGAAGTCCAAATTTAGGGAATCCAAACCACTTAGCTGAACTTACTATTGAGAAGTCAATTATATTATATGCAGGGAAAAAGAGACCCATAATGAATGTAAAGAGGTAACCAGCAAGAAGACCAAATAGAATTGGTATTACTGAGAAGAAACCTTTAAAGAATACATTTGCTATTACAGTTACAGCGAGCGTAACTAGGGCTATTGAGAGATAGACTAAGCTATATGTTGATGTATCGGATGTGTTTGTATACATCGCCATATTCATTGCTGTAGGGGCCAAGTTTAGTCCTATTACAATGATAACAGAGCCTATTACTACAGGTGGTAGTGCTCTATGAATCCATTCAGATCCAGCTTTTGAAATGATGAAGGCGACAAGACAGTAGACAAGACCGGAAGCAAATGCTCCTCCCATTGCGTATTCCCACCCATATTGTGAAGAGATGGCAATAAGCGGTGTGATAAAAGCAAATGATGAGCCAAGAAATGCTGGAACCATTGCTTTTGTTAGAAGGATGTAGATTAGTGTTCCTGTCCCAGCTGTAAAAAGCGCTGTAGTCGGATCTAGACCAACTAAGATTGGAACTAGAATTGTTGAACCGAACATTGCAAATACATGCTGAATGGAGAGAGGAATCCACTCCTTAAGAGGTGGTTTGTCTGCAGGACCGTAATGTGGTGTAGTTTTTTCCATTTTTTACTCCTACGCCATATAGTAGAAAAAAGAAGAAAGAAGGAAAATAGAAAAACAAAAAACTTAACAATTTGTATGTCATTTTTTTGTATTTTATACTTTTATGCTGTAGAAAACACGCTTTCTCTCTTTTCCAAGTCGACTTTCAGTGCTTATTACATCGGCTTCTTTACAGCCACTTATTGCGACAATTTTCTTTGCAAGCTTCTTATATAAGCAAGGTTGAAAATGATTCATAACTAATACAAGCTTTTTTATCTTTCCTTTGTTCTCTTCTAATAAAGCACGAATAGGGCTAGAAACAGTAAATACCCAAATTGGAGTACACACAGTGACGCTATCGTAAGAAGAGAGATTTACTGGAGTAATTTCCATAGATTCTTTTATTAAACCAGAACGTCCACACCACCAGAAACCAAGAGTTCCCTCTGTTCTTTCTTTTGTTTCGACTTTTATTAGAGAGCTTCCATTTTTTCTTGCTATTTCATATGCAATATTTTCTGTGTAGCCAAGACGCGAAAAATAAACTACAGCGCTGTTACCTTTTTGGGGATAGTTCTCAATTGTCACTCTCTTCATGTTTACCTGACGATAAAATACAAAGGTCATATAGCCAAAGATGAGTTGAACAAAAGCATACCCAAATGTGAAGTTGTCGAGTGCATTAGTTGGAAAGATAATAAACTGTATTGTAATCCATAGGGAAAGAACTATTCCCATAACAAGTGGAAATATCCCACTGCTTTTCTTTTTTAATAGTGAAATGCCACATATAAGATTAGGAACACATATTATAAGGAAGAGAGCGATGCCAGGAAAAATGTAGTTTTGGTATAAGTATTTTGAGAGAGGAAGAACAGAAAATAAAGGTAACATCTTCTCCATTCCAAGTAATTTCCCACTTGGATCAACAAGCATTAAGAGTGCACCATAGAGTGCAGCAAAAGATACTAAGAAAGCTAGAATACAAGAAATACAATTTGCAATTTTATATCTTTTCATTATTGAACCTCGCTATATGTTGAATGAAATAAGATGACATGTTCTCTTATTTCTTTTAAACATTCTTCTTTTTTCTCTTCCTCTCTGTCAGCTACACCCAAAAGAAAGAATATGGGAGCAACGTATGCTAGTGCTAATGTGTGTGGGTCTTCTTTTTTTATTAGACCGTTAGCAATAAACGTTTTAAAAAGATCTTCATGGTAGAGGATCATTCTTTCTCCATAGCGGTATGAGTAGAGTTTTGCATACTTAGGATCGGTAAACTGTAGCGTTGCAAGAAGCTTTCTGAAGTTTTTAACAAATGGCTCTTCTAGGGAAAATCTGATTAGCTTTACAACAGTATCAGCTATCTTTTCTCCATTGATTTTACCAAAGAGCTCTTTGTCTTTCCCTCTTTCTCCTTCTATGTGCAAAGCTAGTCTTTCGCTTTCTCTGTCATAGCGGGTTTTCATCTCGCTGAAAATTGCATTTAAAATAGCTTCTTTCGATTCAAAGTGTTTATAGAGCGAACTTTGAGTTATTCCTATTTCTTTTGCTATATCCCTTACTGTTGTTGTGGTATAACCTTTTTTCGAGAAGAGATAGAGCGATTTTTCTAGTATTTCCATGTTAGAAGTTTTCATAGACAATATAAGAGAACAAATGTTCGCTTTTTGTCAAGCTCTTCCTCTTCTCCGAAAGGAAAAAAAGCAATATATTTAAAAAAGAGGTAAAAAGATGGAAACAACCTTAGAGATTATAAAACTAGGTGATGAAGTATTAAGACAAGAGTGTAAGGATGTTAAAAGGTTTGACGAATCATTCAAACTTTTAACTTCAGCCATGCTCGATATGTTATATGAAGCAGATGGAGTAGGGCTTGCAGCTCCTCAAATAGGTGTAAGCGAAAAGTTCTTTGTAGTAGATATAAGAGATGGCAAGAAGTATGTCTTTGTTAATCCAGAAATAGTTGAAACTAGTATCGAAACTGGTCCTTATGATGAAGGATGTTTATCTATTCCAGGTGTTTATCACGAAGTAATAAGACCACTAGCTGTTACTATTCAAGCTAAAGACGAGAATGGTAAGCCATTTACACTGAAAGCTGATGGCCTGCTTGCACGTGTTATACAACATGAGAATGACCATCTACATGGTAAGCTTTTTATTGATCATCTCTCTGAGAATGAAAAAGAAAAGGTTATTCGTTCATATGAAAAAAAGAATGGAATAAAAAAATCCAAGAGGGGTAGAGCGTGAGGATTTTATTTGCCTCTACAGATAGTATAGCTGTTCCACTTTTAACTCTTTTAAATGAAAAAGGGCTAGTTGGCGCTGTTTTTTCCACTCCAGATGCTCCTTTAAAGAGAGGAAAAGGCTTTGTTGCCACACCTATAAAGAAGAAAGCTTTTGAATTAGGTCTTCCTGTTTATACTCCAGAGCATCTTAATAGGGCAGAACGTGAAATTGTAAAGAGCTTAGATTGTGATACGCTCCTTTCTTTTTCTTATGGAAAGATTTTTGGTCCGAAGTTTCTTTCTCTTTTTAAATATACATTTAACGTACATCCATCTATGCTTCCAAAGTATCGTGGATGCAGTCCGATTTTCAATGTAATAAAAAATGAAGAAAGAGAGAGCGCAATAGCTGTTCAAAAAATAGACACCAGCATTGATGAAGGCGAAATATATGGTATGTTACCATTTTCTCTCGATGGAACAGAGACATCTGAAGGCTTAGAGACTCTTATTTCAGAAAGAGCTCCTAGTTTTGTTTTATCAATTCTTGAAAGTGTTTCAAACATTATTCCTTTACCTCAAAATGGAGAAGCTAGTTATACAGGTTTTATTACAAGAGATGATGCTAGAATAAATTGGCAAGACAAAGCTTCTAGAATTCATGCACTTATTAGAGCTTCTTATCCTTGGCCTAAAGCTTGGTGTCTCTTTGAGGATAAGCCATTTATTATTACTGGTGTACATTCTTCATCTTTCCTTCCTTTTGAAGAGTCTATTGAGAGGCCTGGAACTGTTGTTTGTTTAGATAAAAAGAAAGGCTTAAAGATAGCTACAGGAGATGGCTACTTATATGTAACTAGAGTTCTTCCTCCTATGAAAAAAGAGATGGATGCTCTTTCTTTTATTAATGGAAACAAGAAAGTAATTGGATCTGTATTAGAGTAATGTACGAGAGTTGGAACAATTATAAAGACTATCTTGAAAGAAAATACCATCAGACAATCTACAGAGTAGGTGTTGATGGTGGTTTTAATTGTCCTAATCGAAAGAGTGACCACTCTGGTGGTTGCTCTTTTTGTGATGGTACTGGCAGTGTTGCTGTTTATCAAAGAAGAAGCGAGAGCTCATTTAATCGCTCGTCTGAATATAATGAAAAGGTTGCTGAAACAATAACAACACGCTACGCTTCAATTGAAAATCAAATACTTAAGGGTTTGGAATTTATAAAGAGGCGATATAAGGCAACACTAAGCGCGCTCTATTTCCAGTCTTGGACGAACACATACGATAGTGTTGATAATCTAAAGAAGATTTACGACAGAGCACTTTCTTATGCAGATTTCAAGGAGTTTATTGTTTCGACGCGCCCTGATTGTATGGCTGATGATGTTTGCGCTTTACTTTCTTCCTACATAACGAGAGAGCGAGAAGTTTGGGTTGAAGTTGGTCTTCAAAGTGCTAATGACAAAACTCTCAAAGCTATTAATCGTGGTCATGATGCTCTGTGTTACAGTGAAGCTGTAAAGCGAGCAAAGCGCTATGGTTTGATGGTCTCAACTCACATAATATTAGGGCTCCCAGGAGAAAATAGAGAGGACTATAGAAGAACAATAGAGGCTGTAAATGAGAGCGGAAGTGATGCAATAAAGATACACAACCTTCATATTCCTGGAGGTACAAGAATCGCAGATCAATACTACGATGGAGAGGTTGTTGCATCGTCAACTGAGCGCCATTTAGAAGATACTGCCTATACTTTGAGGTATCTAAGAAGCGATATTGTTGTTCAGCGCCTTGTTTGTGACACCCCTCCTCATAGACTAATTGCACCACGTCACTTTATGGACAAATCTCTTTTTCTAAAGACGCTCGATGAGTACATGAAGAGTAGGAATTTTAAACAAGGTGATTTATATTCTCTCAATTAGAGCTCTAAGCTCCTGACTTTAGGACTTTTTCTTAAATAGTATTTGTGTTAATTCTTCCCAGAGTAAAGACTTCTGGGATTTTTTTATGCTAAAATCTCTCTATATTTCGTCCTCTTGTTTTCTCTTTATCTATTTACATTATAT
>JBNMJW010000093.1:0-8354 GCA_050874025.1 Candidatus Ornithospirochaeta sp. | reverse complement strand
TTAATACTAGTGATTTTTCTTTACTTTCTTTTGATCTTTTTACCCAAGTATTAAGAGTTGTTGCTTTTAACCCATTAAGAGAAGAATACTCTCTTTGTGAAAGACCACTATTTTTCCAACCATCGACGTAAGCCTTTCTTTATTCTTTTGTGTAGATGTTAACGTTTGTCATTTGTTTGTTTCTCCTATGACTTAATGATAGATCATAGGGAGATAGAAAATCTGTATCGATTTAAATGACGCTTACGTTTGAAATGAAGAAAAAAATACTAAGCATGTTACTTTTATTGCTATGCATATCTTTAGCTGTTTTTGCCCAGGGAGCAAAAGAGCTCCTAGCTTCTTCAAAGATGGAGTTTGAAGGTTATGGAGCAGAAACTAGAGGTGGCTTAGACGGAAGAATTATTAAGGTAACTAATTTAAACGCAGATGGCCCTGGTTCTTTTAAGGAAGCTATTGAGGCAGAAGGACCACGTATTGTTGTCTTTGAAGTAGGTGGTATTATTGACCTAGAAAAGCAGCAAATCAAAATTAGAAATCCGTACTTAACAATTGCAGGTCAGACAGCACCTTCTCCTGGTGTTACTTTTATTCGTGGTGGTCTCACTTTCGATACTCACGATATCGTAATGCAACATGTTAGATTTAGAATGGGAGACGCCGGCGCTGAAATTGGCGAAGGTTATGAACCAGAGATTTCAACTGCGGCTAATGGTAATTCATATAACATTGTTGTTGACCATTGTTCTGTTTCTTGGGGCGTTGATGAGAACCTCTCAGTTTCAGGAAAGCGTGGACAGGGTCCAGAGAATGCCTCTCACAACATTACTTATAGCAATAACTTTATCTCAGAGTGTTTAGCTTGGTCTGTACATAAAAAGCAGACAATGAACCATTCAATGGGAACACTTGTTATGGATGACTGTACTAACATTGCAGTTATTGGCAACTATTATGCTCATAACTCAGAGAGAAACCCATGGTTTAAAGGTAACTCTTCAGGTTTAATTGTAAACAACTTAATTTACGATCCAGGCGATTGGGCTATTAGACTCTCATGGATTCCAAAGGAATGGAAGGGCTTAGAAGAAAAGCCATCAACTCCAATAGTCTCTATTGTTGGAAACTATGAGAAAGAAGGTCCAAGTACAAAAGTTAAGGCAATGGTCGGATCAAACTATCCGGAAAACGATGAAAGATGCTATATGGAAGACAACATCATTGTTAAAGCAGATGGCGTTACACCTGGAAATCTTACAGATGATTCAATCCCTGTAACACTACTTGATGAAAAGCCAATTTGGATTGATGGATTAACTGTTATTCCTGCTAGTGAAGTTCCAGCATATGTCTTAAAGTATTCAGGCGCACGTCCTGCAGATAGAGATGAAGTCGATAAGCGTCTTGTTGAAGAGTTCTATGCAGGAACAGGAAAGATTATCAACAGCCAGAACGAAGTTGGTGGATATCCAGTAGCTGAAGCTGTATATAGAGAACTTGATGAGCCAACAGGTTCTATTGAAGATTGGCTAATGAAGTATACTTTCGAAGTAATGCCTCACTAAACTTAATCTAACTTAACTTTATCCTTTCTGTCAGTTTATTCTGATGGAAGGGATTTTTTTGATTTAGCATTGGAATGTAGTATCTAATGTAGAATAAAACTGAAGGAACAGTCAAAGTAAGAAATGATAAGTAGTTTTTGGGACATATAAACGAAAGTAATTTTTGGAGTTTGATAGACAGGCTTATAAAGGAGTGTATCAATATGGGAAGATTTGTTAATCCAGATAATTCTGCATTTAAAGGCGCTTTTGAAGATGAAATCTACGTTGATAAAAGTGGTCTAATTAACTACACGAATAAGATACTTGGTAAGCCCAGTGGTTACATTTGTAATAGCCGCCCTCGTCGTTTTGGTAAGTCTATAACTGCTAACATGCTAGCAGCTTACTATTCTAAAGGAGCTGACTCGAAAGAGATGTTTTCGTCTCTTGAAATAGGTTCTTCTCTAGATTATGAAAACTATCTCAATAAATATGATGTTATTCATTTTGATGTTCAGGAGTGTATTGTTCCTGCAGGAGGACCTGAAAACGTTCTTTCATACATAAATAGAAATGTGATTGAAGAACTGAGAGGATATTATCCAAATGTAATTTCCAATGATGTTAAAACGCTTGCGGAAGCATTTTCTCTTATTAACAACACAAGTGGAAATAAGTTTGTTGTCATTATTGATGAATGGGATGTGCTAATAAGAGATGATGCAAATAATCAAAAAGTACAAGAAGAGTACATAACTTTTCTAAGAAGTATTTTTAAAGGCATTCAAGCATCCAAATATATAGCTCTCGCATACCTTACTGGAATTCTTCCTATTAAAAGAGAGAAGACTCAGTCGGCATTGAATAATTTTAAGGAATACACGATGCTCCATCCTGGAGTTATGAGTGAGTACATTGGCTTTACAGAGGAAGAAGTTGAAAAGCTTTGTTCTGATTATTCGTTTGATCTTAAAGAAATAAAGCGGTGGTATGATGGCTATATTTTAAGAGACTACCATGTATATAATCCAATGGCTGTTGTAAATTCTATTATCGATGGAGAGTGTACAAGTTATTGGACTAATACTTCTTCTTATAAGGTTATAGTCACACTTATCAATATGAATTATGATGGTTTAAAGACCGCAATAATTGAGACAATCGGAGGTGGTGAAGTTCCTGTTGACACTACAGACTTCCAAAATGACGTTGTCAGTTTTGCTTCAAAGGATGATGTTCTTACATATCTTATTCACCTTGGTTATTTAGCTTACAATGAGAAAAAGAAGGCTGCATTTATCCCAAATGAAGAAATTAGACTTGAGATGAATAATGCAGTAAAAAAAGAAATTGGAGCGAATGTGTAGCTCTTCTTTTAGAAGAATCTCAGTGCATATTGAATGCGACGCTAGATATGGATGAAGAGAAGGTTGCTGATTGGATAGAGAGAATTCATGAAAGGTATTCTTCTGCCATAAAATACAATGATGAAAATTCTCTTTCTAATGTTCTTATCATTGCTTATCTTAGTTCTATTGACTTCTATTACAATCCTATTCGAGAGTTCCCTTCAGGTATAGGTTTCACTGATTTTGTTTATATACCTAGAAAAGAGTATATAGGTAGATTCCCTGCTTTAATTGTTGAACTTAAGTGGAATAAGTGAGCAAAGAGTGCAATCGACCAAATAAAAGAAAAGAAGTATCCAGAATCAATAAAAGAGTACACAGATAACATTCTGCTCGTCGGAATAAGATATGATAAGAAGACAAAGAAGCATGAATGCATAATTGAGAAACTTTAAAGGTAAAGAGAATATCCTCCTATTAGATTTATGGTCTAACAAGAGGAAATTTCAGGTGTCTTGGTCATTAAGAATAACCATCTATTAATGGTCAAATTCTTTTGCAACATCCTCTAATAGACGACGAATAGGTAAGTGTTGAGGACAGACTTTTTCGCATCTACCACATTTAATACAGTCAGATGCCTTTCTTCCCGGAGCTGTATGAACAACGTTGTAATAATAGTCTGCATTCCAATCGTGATAGAGTGCTTTTGTGTTCATGATGGCAAATAGGCTAGGAATAGAAATATGCTTAGGGCAACCATCTGTACAGTAGTGACATTGTGTACATGGTATTAAGTGTTTACTGTGGAAAATCTCTTGTACTCGTTCTACTGCCTTTATCTCTTTCTCGTCTAGAGGTTTAAAATTCTTCATGAATGAGATGTTGTCTTCCATTTGTTCCAAGTTGCTCATGCCGGAAAGCATCATAATTATTCCAGGAAAACCTGCAGCAAAGCGTAGCGCATAGCTAGCGGTACTACCACCTTTAAGATTATCTAGTACTTTCTTTGCGTCTTCCGGAAGATTGACAAGGTTTCCTCCTTTTACAGGTTCCATGACAATTATTGGTTTATTGTATTTTCGGCAAACATCATAGCAAGCTTTACTCATAATGGCTGGATCATTATAGTCAACATAGTTAAATTGTATTTGCACAACTTCTATTTCTGGGTAGTCTGTTAGGATTCTTTCTAGCATTTCTGGCTTATCGTGAAAGGAAATACCGACGTGTCGTATTTTTCCTTCTGCCTTAAGAGCGAAGGCCGTTTCATATGCTTTGCATTCTTTGAAGTGGTCGTAATTGCCTTTGTTTTGTGCATGCATAAGATAAAAGTCGAAATAGTCTACACCACAAGCAGTGAGCTGCTGATTAAAAAATGGTCTAATATCTTGCTCAGTTTTAAAGAAGTTTCCAGTAAGTTTATCTGTTAGAATATAGCTTCCTCTTGGATAGCGTTGAGTCAAACATTCTTTTAGTGCTAGTTCGCTTTTTCCTTGTAGATAACCATGAGCAGTATCGAAGTAATTGAAGCCTGAAAGAATAAAAGCATCCACCATTTTATTCATTTCTGCTATATCTACTTCTCCATCTTTCATTGGTAGGCGCATACATCCAAAACCAAAATTCTTTTTAATTTTATCCATGCTTGGTACTCCTTTAATGATCTTGTTTCCATTTTTTTTTTGGAGAATGGTAAAACAACTGTTGATAAAAAATTTATCAAAAGTAAGGAAATAACTTACTCTTTTTTCTAAAAATCTTAGATATTAACCTTTGAAATTTTTGAGAGTTTTTGGTAAATTCTCTCTATACGTGTAGCATCTTCTGCGTAAATCCAGTTGCAGAAATGCTACTTTTTTATTGAATCTAAAAATGCTGAAACTTCATTGCTAAATCGTGTTGCAGAAATGTGTAAGTCCGGATTTGCCGGAGGGGCACATTTTTATTGAAGGAGAGGTATCTTATGGATGATCAAAATCAATTCTTAGAAAAAGAATGTATTGGAAAGTTGATGCGAAAATATGCTATTCCTTGCATTATTTCGCTTCTTGTCGGTGCTTTATACAATATAGTTGACCAGATTTTTATTGCTAATGCTAGCTATCTTGGTTCTTATGGTAATGCTGCCAACACAGTCGTTTTTCCTTTAACTGTAATTGCTTTAGCTATAGCAGTTATGATTGGTGATGGGTGTTGTGCTCAGGTAAGCATGTCACTAGGTAGAAATGAGATAGCTAAGGCTAAGAATGGTGTAGGTAATGCAGTTATGCTTACTTTAATTAGCAGTGTTCTTTTGACTATTATCTATCTAATCTTTGATGACGGTATAATTGTTGCTTTCGGCGGCAAGGTAAACATGGAAACGTTTTATCATGCAAAAGAATACTTTTTTTATATCACATTAGGCCTTCCTTTCTATATGTTTGGCCAAGCAATGAATCCAATAATTAGATCTGATGGCAATCCAAAGTTTGCAATGATTTCTACTCTCATTGGGGCCATTATCAATATTATTCTAGACCCAATTTTTATTTTCTGTTTTAAGTGGGGTATGATGGGCGCAGCTATTGCAACAGTTATAGGGCAGATTGCAACGGCTCTTCTTGCTCTATGGTATTTACTAAATATGAAAATTGTAAAGCCAAAAGCCAAAGACTATCACATAAGAAAGGATGTTTCCAAAGAATTGCTTGAACTAGGACTTACAAGCTTTCTTTCTCAGATAAGCCTAGTTGCTGCAATGATTGCTATAAACAATATGATTTGTAAATATGGTGCTTTAGATCCTATTTTTGGCCAAGAGCAATATGCACAAATTCCAATGGCAGTTGTTGGAATTGTGATGAAATTCTTTCAAATTGTTATTTCTATTGTTGTTGGAATGGCTGCTGGATGCATTCCAGTTGTTGGTTACAACATAGGGGCAGGAAAAAAGGAAAGAGTACGAGAGTTATTTATAAAACTGTTAGTTTCAGAAGCAATAGTCGGAGCAATTGCATTCTTTATTGTAGAAGTATGTCCGCACCAGCTTATTGCTATATTTGGTTCTGCCAATGAGAGTAGTTACTATACAGATTTTGCAATCAAAGCATTCAGAGTCTATCTTTGTGCCATTGTTTTGGCCTGTGTAAACAAAGCATGCTTTATTTTCCTCCAAGCAATTGGTAAGGCAATCCCATCAATATTGCTTTCTATGTTTCGTGAAATTGTCTTCGGTGTAGGCTTTGCTTTACTTCTACCTTCATTCTTTGGTTTAGATGGTGTTCTCTATTCTATGCCTTTATCTGATATCCTAACGTTTATTATTTCTTTGGTTATCATAATAAAAACATGTCATGAGCTAGAAAAAAAGAAACTAGGTTACAATGAAAATATATCGATTTTAGAATGAGAAAATTGGGTATGTTTTCTTTGTGTTGTTTTGAAAATATGGGCTTTTTACACAAAAAACAAATTAATACTCTGCTTAAAAAATCTATAATTTGCATAGAGCATGATTAATGAAAATGAGCTATTTATGAGGAGTTTATACATTGTTCTCTAACTTGATATCACCTTTTACAATAGATAGGTTGCCTCAAATATGAGATGTTTTTACTACCTTTAGAAACTTGGCAATGATTTATTAAAACTTCCCCAATTTATTGTACTATAGAGTCTCTGAAACAGGATTCTTTCTAGGTCTACCTCTCTTTTTCTTTGATGCGCTTGGGTCAGGAAGAGGCTTGGTTCTCTTCCTTCCTCTCTTCTTAGGCTCTGGCTTTTTAGCAGGTATAGAGAGTCCTAGCGCCTCAAGCTCAGGGAATACTCCTTCACTAACATTCTTCCAATACTTATCATCAGAGCTGGCAGGATCAGGAGCATCAACTTTTCTCCAGCTATCTGTCAAGTCTTCCATCAAGTCGCTATAAGAAAGCTTTTTTAACAATTCTGTATTCTCAAACTTGTTAACTATCCTTGTAGAAATAAGAGTAGCAATGAAGTTGACAAACTCGCTTCCAATCAATGAGAAGTCACCTTGCTGCCTTGTCCTATCAAGACATTCATCGCTCTTGTAGTGCCTGAACACAAGCTCAAGAAGCCACCTCCTCTCATAGCATTGGTAAATAGTAAGTGGCTCTGCATCCAGGTCCGACTCAAATACGATCAGTCCTGACTTTTCAAGTGTTTCATTGAAGTCATCAATAGAAAATTTATCTTTGTTCTTGTCAAAGAACCCATTCTCTTCACCATGGGCTTTGCTCATGTCTTTGTAAGAATAAAGGAACCTTCCACCTTTTATTTGATTCTTCTTGTAAAGAATTCTTTTCGTAACTCCAGTAAGAGCCCCTTCCCATGAGAGCATATCATTGCTTTTAATTCTGGAGTCTGACCTTTTTAGTGGAATTAGAAAGTGCAAGTCCGGATGTTCTTTTAAATCATTCGCTATTTTTGAAGGCGGGAATCCTTTATCAGCTACTACTATACCTTTATATATATGGTTATGGTTAATAAAAGCTGAAAAGCTTGTTCCATCGATGAAGTTGCCTCTGAACACTTCAGCACATATTGGTTCTCGCTTTTCAATATCATAAGCATAAAGAACAGATAGGTCCTTGCATCCTTTTATTCTTGCTTTGTGAGAATACGAAGATAAGTCATTAACAATACTTGTGTCTTGCTTAAGTGTTCCATCAATTGCTATATGCTCATCCTCTCCTATAGCTTTCATTCTAAACTCATAGAACTTCTCTCTCTTCCTACCATCCTCTCCAATCTTTTCAAATAGTGTACCTACAGTATTCTCACTTAATGCAAGATTGGGATACCAATGGCTAAAGAAAGTCCTACTATATCTATTGGCAATTCTTCCAGCTACAATACCTGGCTTTATTATTCTTATTGCAGCAATAACAAATATTCTTAGTGCATCAGAGAGCTCATAAACATTAAGTAAGTCATTAACTACATCTTCCGACAAATCTTTTATAAGCTTGCTTGAACCATATGAAAGTGCATCCGGACCTTTAGTTGCTGCCTTCTCTTCAAGAGAGACATATTTACCTTCAATGATATGACCAATAATCTTTCCATTCATTGGTTGCGGGTTTCCACCACTGACATAGGTAACACCTCTTCTTTCCCTAACGGCATAGCGATAGACAGTAGCATTACCTGTATCGATGACAACTGTATTCTTAGGTCTTTCAACTTTTCTTATCTCTTCTGGCACACTCATAATAAGCCTTCTTTATATAGGACAATAATAACATATATTGTCCTATATATAAAGAGTTAATTAACAAAATTGGAAAGAATATCTCAATACCCTCAAGGGGTAGTACACAGCAAAGCAAGCATTCCTTGACAGAAATTATCAATCAGAAGAAGGCTTTGAAATAAAAATCATCGATTAAAGTGCTGAAATAGCGTTTTACTTAGGTTTTCTATAGTTCAATGGATTGGGGAAGTTTTA
>JBNMJW010000092.1:0-8363 GCA_050874025.1 Candidatus Ornithospirochaeta sp. | reverse complement strand
TCCTCATGCACTTCAAGATGTAAACAAGAAGATTTTTTCAGAATGGCTCCCTGCTTTAAAGGATTATGAATTTGCATCTGGCTACTGCATTGAGTATTACTCTGATCCTATGAAGTATGAAAAGGGGACAATGGACGAAAAATATTACTCTGAAATATGGATTCCTGTAAAGAAAAAGTAAAGAGCTATTTGGATTTTGTAAATTTAATTAACAAAATATTTTCTAACCTAAGTCCCTTAACTTTAAATCTTTAAAAATTTAATATCCTATAAACACGTGTTTTGAATGTTATTTGCTAATAGATACGTGTTATAGGATATTTTTATTCAAAAATTTTAAGAATTTTACAGTCGCTATTTTTTTATTGATAAAAGTTTTTTTGTGAAAAAATAATATGGAAAATAAGGTCTAGCCTTAATTTATTTTTTACCTATATAGGCAAACGTTTGTATAAGGAGAGGAAGCATGGCTAAGTTTACAACGCTAAAAGATGTTGCAGAAAAAGCCGGAACTACAATTGGTACTGTTTCTTATGTCCTTAACGGCAAAAGTGGGCGATATATAAGTGAGAGTACAAGAGAAAAGGTTTTGGAAGCTGCGGAAAGTTTGCACTACATAAAAGATAATGGCGCATCTTCATTAAAAGGCAAGGATCGAAAGCTAATTGGCGTGATGATTCCTCAATTTGAAAACCAATTCTTTACGCGAATTGTTATGGCTGCAGAATCTGTCTTTGTTCAACATGGCTATGATTTAATCATAACAAATACCTTTGATGATCCAGATAGAGAGAAGGCTATTATTAAGCGAATGCTCGAGCAGAGAGTAGATGGAATAATCATCACACCGACAATTAATGGAGCAAAAAACACCGAGTTAATTAGAAATGTTGGTGTAAAAATGGTCGTTGTAGATAGACCTCTTGAAGGTGTTAATGACTATTTTTGGGTAACTACAGATAACTACGGATGTGGCTTAAGTGGCATAAAGCATCTAATTGAAAATGGACACTCAAAAATTGGCTATATAGGGTGGTCATCTGGTATTAAGGATCTTGAGTCAAGAGAAAAGGCTTGCTTTGATGGCGCCAATGGATGCGCCGATTTATATACAGCCAATGGGGAATTCTCTCCTCAAGAAGGCTACAGATTAACTAACGAAATATTAGATAAGCATAAGGACATTACGGCTTTATTCTATGGCTTCAATGTTCAAGCACAAGGTGGTGTTAATGCATTAAGAGAGCGTGGACTTGTCGTTGGGAAAGATATTTCTGTGGTTTTAATTGGCTCTCCACTATGGGTAACAACTGGGCTTAATAATTTTACACATGTAGATATGGCAGATATAGAGCTCGGAAAGAAGGCTGCGAGTGTGCTCTTAGATCAGATTAAGAACAAGCCAATGCAACCTAAAAGGTATATTCAAAACTGTTCTCTCGTTGAGGGAGATTCAGTTGTGAAGATAAAAAAACAATAGGAGGAAAAAGAATGAAGAAAGTTCTTTTAATCGTTTTAGTTCTTTCTCTAGTAAGCTTCTCTCTCTTCGCACAGGGCGCAGCAGAAGAGACTTACCCAACTAAGAACATCAATTTAACTGTTCCTTATGGCGCAGGTGGAACAACAGACCTTACAGCAAGAGCTCTTGCTAATGCAATGGGTGAAAAGCTTGGTGTTACAATTAACGTTGTAAATACACCTGGAGCAGGCGGCAGTGCAGGTACTCTCAATGTCCAGAATGCAAAGAATGACGGCTATACACTTCTGGCTAACGGAATGTTATCTTTCTGCACAATGCCTATTAACGGCTATACAGATAAAACATATCGTGATTGGGATATCTGGATTGCAACCTATGCTCCAAACGTAATTGTAGTTCCAAAGGATTCTCCTTTCAATACTATCCAGGATTTGATTGAAGCTATCAGACAGAATCCAGGCCAGATTACAGCTGGTACAGCAGGAATCGGTTCTGGCGGACACTTTGGTGCAGAAGTTATTAAGTCAATTGCTGGTGCAGACTATAAGCATATCACATATGCTGGCGGTGGCCCTGCTTTCACAGCAACTCTTGCTGGCGAAGTTCAGTTCTGTCCACAGCTTCTTGCTGAATACAAAGATGCTATTATCTCTGGTCAGGTTAAGGCACTTTGTACTCTTTCTGATGAAGACATTACAATTGCTGATGGTATTACAATTCCTTCAATCAAGAATTTCTATCCAGAAGCAGCTAAGTTCCTTCCAATGGGCGAAGTAACAGGTATCCTTGTTCCAAAAGGACTCCCAGAATCTACTCTCACAAAACTTGATGATGCTTTTGCTTATGCAGTTAAAGATCAGGCATTCTTAGATTTCTGTGCAACAAAGAGCTTTGCTGTAAACGTTTATGACAGACAACACTCTCAAGCTTTCATGGATGACTTTGCATCTAAGGCTTGCTACTTAATGTATGATGCTGGCGCAACATCTATCAACCCAGCAGATTTCGGAATCAATAGAAAGTAGTTTTAATTTATCTCTTGTCTCCTCTTTGGGGACAGGAGATAAAAGGATTGTTACAATTATGAGTAAAAAAGCAAAAGATTTTGTATTTTCTTTTGTCCTTGCTGCTCTTGGCATATATGTCGCCATAAATAGCTTTATGCTTTATAAAAGAGTTGCTGGACCTCCATATAGAATTGAAAGATTTTCAATATCTCCCGGATTTTTGCCTTTTATCTTAGGCGTTTTATTGTTCTTCTTCAGCGTATTACTTTTTATTGGTAGTGTTAAAGGAGAGAAAGGCTTTTCTGCAACATTCAAAGAGAATGGTAGAGAGGCTTTAACTTGGTTTAAAGAAAGTGTAGTTAATCGTGATTATCTATTCACAATTGGTGGAATAGTAATTATGTTTATCTATTCGTTTATCTTGATGAGTTTTCTGCCATTTTGGATTTCATCTCTAATTTTCCTTCTTGCGCTCTTCTTCTATTTGAATGCAGGAAAGTGGTGGAAGTCTATTATAGTTGCTGTTTTAGCAATTGCTCTTATAGTAATTGTTTTCCAGTACTGCTTTAATGCAGCACTTCCTTGAGGTACCAAATGGCATTACAATATTTATTATCTGCATTTTCAACGGTTTTACAGCCGATGAATCTACTTGTTTTAGTTTTATCTACTCTTGTTGGTTTAGTAATGGGAATGCTCCCAGGTCTTTCAGCAACAATGGCAATCGCACTATTGACAGGTTTGACATATAACTTTCCAACACAAACAGCTTTAATTGCACTTCTTGCAATCTATGTAGGAGCTATTTCTGGAGGTTGTCAGTCAGCAATTCTTCTTAACATTCCTGGAACTCCAGCTAGTGCAGCAACAGCACTTGATGGATATCCAATGGCACAGAGAGGAGAAGGGGGACTTGCTATCTTCCTAGCTACAACATCTAGCTTCTTAGGAACATTTTTAAGCGTTATCTTCGTATTAACACTTACTCCAGTTTTAACAAGCTTGGCACTGAAGTTTACATCTTGGGAATTCTTCCTTCTTTCAATATTTGGTATTTTGATTTGTGGAACAATTACATCTACTGAGTCTCAGCTTAAAGGTTGGATTTCCGGTATTCTTGGTCTTCTTGTTGCCATGATTGGACTAGACAGCGTAAATACAATTGCTCGTTTCAGCTATGGCAATGTAAATATGATGTCTGGCATTCAGCTTATTCCTGTAATGATTGGCTTATTTGGTTTCCCTGAAATTGTCAGATCATTTAAGAGAAAGAGTGATGAGAAGGTAATAAAAGTACAGAAGTTTGAAGCAAAGAAGGGCTTTAAGCTTATTGGAAAGAATATAATAACTATAATACGCTCTGCGTTTATTGGTGTTGGCGTTGGTATTATTCCTGGTGTTGGTGAAGATACAGGTGGTTGGCTTAGTTATTGGGCAACAAAGTCTCTTTCTCCTGAAGAAGAAAAATCAACATTCGGAACAGGAAATCCGAGAGGCGTTATTACGGTTGAAACTGGTAACAATGCTTGCGTCGGTGGTGCAATTATTCCTGTTCTTTCACTTGCTGTCCCTGGATCAGCCCCTGCTGCTGTACTCTTAGCTGCATTCTACATGCATGGCTATAGGCCAGGCCCACTCTTGATGACTGAATCTCCTAGTTTCTTATATAGTGTATGTACATATCTTGCATTTGCATCGATCGCGATGTGGCTAATTGCATTAGTCTTGTCGAAAGGAACAGTAAAGATTCTTGGAATACCAAAGAAATACCTTATGCCAATTATCTACACACTATGTGTAATTGGTTCATATCTAATAAATTACAACATGTTTGATGTTAAGGTAATGTTCATCTTTGGTCTCATTGGAATAATACTTACCAACCTCCACTTTCCAGCAACTCCATTCTTGTTAGGAGTAATACTTGGACCTATGTGTGATTCAAACTTAAGAAGAGCGCTCACTCTTTCTGATGGTTCTTTCTTACCTATGATAAAGCGTCCAATTTGTGTTTTCTTCCTTATTCTTATTCTATGTATGATCCTTGCTCAGCTTGGAGTATTTAAGAAGCTAAAAGGAAAGAAAGCATGATACAGAAGAAAGATGGTATATATTATGCTCCAAAATCCACAGGACAAGTCTATAAGACAGTCAGAGAAGGGGAGTTCTCCTTCTCTGTTATAGGCTTAGATCATGGCCATATCTATGCTATGGTTAACGGTCTTGTTGAAGCTGGCGCAGAATTAAAGATGGTCTACGACAGCGATAAAGAGAAGGTCGATAGATTTCTCCTCTCTTATCCTAATGCGGTACCTGCTTCATCAATAGAAGAAATCCTTTCTGATAAGTCTATTAAGCTTGTCGCAAGTGCAATCAGACCAGATAAGCGAGCTCAGCTTGGCATCAGAGTCATGAAGAGCGGCCTTAATTACTTTTCTGATAAGCCAGGCATGATTACAAGAGAACAACTCTTAGAAGTTGAGCGTGTTCAAAAGGAAACCTCTATGAAGTATATGATTTACTTCGGAGAGAGAGTCCATGTTGAAGGTGCAGTATGCGCTGAGCGCCTCATTAAGGAAGGAAAGCTCGGAAAGGTTATCTCTGTTACAATCCTTGCCCCACATAGATTAAATAAACCTACTCGTCCTGAATGGTTTTTCCATCCTGAAGAAAATGGCTCTATTTTAACAGATATAGGTTCTCATCAATTTGAACAGCTTTTAAGTTATACTGGCTCAGAAACAGGCGAAGTAGTCTATAGCCAAGAGAAGAATTTTAATAATCCTGACAGACCTTACTTTTCGGATTTCGGCCAAGCTGTTGTTTCTCTCTCTAGTGGCGCTACAGGATACGTTAGAGTCGATTGGTTTACGCCAGATGGACTCTCGAGTTGGGGAGACGGAAGAGTCTTTGTTGTAGGTACAAAGGCAACGATTGAGATAAGAAAGTATATAAATGTAGGCGTATCTAATATGGGAGACAATGTTTTCTTTGTCGATAGCACAGGCGAACATGTCATTCAAGCCTATGGAAAAGAAGGCTTTCCTTTCTTTGGCCTTTTTATACGCGATATTCTCGATAATACAGAAAAATCTATCACTCAGAAGCATGTTTTCGAGAGTATGAGATTAACTTTGTCTGCACACGAGAAGGCCGAGAGATAAAGATGGAATATGGCTTTTGCACAGGATTTGCTACAACCCCACTGTGGCAAATCGAAAGAAAAATGATTGAGGAAATTGAGAGAGAGGGTTATGACTATGTCGAGTTGCCTCTAATGAGCGTGGCTTGTCTTGGTGATGGAGAGTTTAACACTCTCTCTTCTTATTTCTCTTCTTTTGTTTCTTGTAATCTTTTTCCATCGAATATTCCTTTACTAAGCAAAGATAGAAATGTTGAAGCGATATCTAATTATTTGGATTTAGCTTTTTCTAGAGCACAAAAGCTTGGGATAAAAGAGGTAATCTTTGGTAGTGGAAAAGCTCGTAGCTTTGACTCATCATTTACCAAAGAAGAGGCTTTAAAAGAGCTTGAAAAACTCATTAAAGAGGTAATTATTCCAATAGCTGTTAAGAATGGTATTGTTGTGCTTCTTGAGCCATTAAAAAGAGATGAATGCAACATAATAAACACAGTTGAAGAAGCATATAGTTTAGTTAGAATAGTTAATCACCCATCATTTTCGCTTATGGCTGATTTATATCATATGGAAAATAATGGCGAGGATTTATCTATCCTTCCTCTTTTGGCTAACTCATTAGAGCATGTACATATTGCAGGGAAAAATCGAGATTTAAGCATTACTCTTTCTTCTCCCTATATTTTGAAAGGCTTAAAGATGCTTAAAGCTTCTGGCTATGACAAGGCAATCTCATTTGAAACTAATTGGGGAGATATTAAAGCTCCATTAGAGTGGCTAAAAGCGATATTCAATAATTGACTATCTAGTCCTATAAAAATAATCTTTAGTTATGGAAAATGAGAGTAAAAGGAAAGGAAAGATACTATCCCTTTTCCTTTCTTTTTTTAAGATAGGGGCAATTTCTTTCGGGGGTGGCTATGCCATGATAGCACTCTTAGAGAATGAGTTTATCGAAAAGAAGGGTTGGATTGATAAAACCGACTTTTTAGATATGGTAGCTATTAGTGAATCAACTCCAGGCCCGGTTGCTATTAATAGCGCTACATATATTGGCTATAAAATCGGCGGAATATTAGGGTCTGCTGTAGCTACTATAGCTGTCTCTTTACCTTCTTTTATTGTTATTTATATTATCTCTCTTTTCTTTGATAAGTTCTTGTCTCTGAAGTATGTAAGCTATGCCTTTAAAGGAATACAAGTAGGGGTTATATATCTTATCTTAAGTGCAGGACTAAAGATGCTAAAGACACTAGAAAAAGAGCCTTTAAGCTATATTTTGTTCTTTTCTGTTTTAATTTTATCTGTAACTTTTTCTCTGCTTTCTATTTCATTTTCATCTATCTTCTTCATATTACTCTCTGGTTTAGTTGGCCTTGTTTGTTATTCCTTATCTCTAATTAAGAAAAAGGAGAAGAAGTAATGATATATCTATCTCTTTTTCTCTCATTCTTCTTGATAGGCGCTCTCTCCTTTGGTGGTGGATATGGGATGATATCTATCATTGTCGATACTGTAACTCAAAAGGGATGGCTTACAGAGAGTGAAGTTCTTTCTTTTATTGCAGTTAGTGAATCGACCCCTGGGCCTCTTGCTGTTAATATGGCAACATTTATAGGCTCGTCGCAAGCGGGGCTTTTAGGTTCATTTGTTGCAACTTTAGGTGTTATTCTACCTTCTTTTATTATTATCCTTTTAATATCTATAGCACTGAAGAATCTTTTAAGATATGGGGGAGTGCAGAGCTTCTTAAAAGGAGTAAGGCCAGCAGTTGTTGCGCTAATTATTTCAACTAGCATAACAATGGCAATTAGTCTGTTTTTTAATCAAGAAAGCAAATCTTTTGATTATAAAGCTATAGGAGTATTTCTCATTTTAGTTCTTTTTAGTCTTGCTTATAAAACTATAAAAAAGAAGAGGCTTCAACCAATAGCAATAATTATTATTTCTGCCATTTTAGGTGTCGTTTTCTACTCTTGACCTCTTTTTTTCTTTGACTATACTTTTTGTCGTTTATGAGTGTAGTAGTAGCAAATAAAAATCTTCATTATTCTTCATCTCTAATTCCTTTTGTCAAAAAGAATGTTGTGATGGTGATAGCTTTAGTTTTAGCTCTTATTACCTCTTTTATTGTGCCACCAGATGAGAAATATCTATCTTATTTTGATTATAAGACGCTAACTTGTCTCTTTTGTGTTTTATCTGTTGTTTGTGCTTTAAAAGATATAAACTTTTTCTACCTTATAGCTAAAAAGATAGTCCATATTTTCTCTAATACAAGGGCCAGTATTTTGGCACTTGTTTATATAACATTTATTGGCTCAATGCTGATAGCAAATGATATGGCACTATTAACTTTCCTTCCTCTTGGGGCTCTTGTTTTGACAACAACAAAGAAAGAGAAATATATGGCATTCACATTCATAATGCAAAATATTGCTGCAAACCTTGGTGGAATGCTTACCCCATTTGGTAATCCCCAAAACCTCTATCTATATTCAAAGTTTAATATTCCAAATGGAGAATTTGTCTCTATTATGGCACCTCCTTTTATTCTTTCGGTAGTACTCATTACCATTTCTTGTCTTGTTTTTGTTATGTTAGTTGAATAAGTAAATGCATTTTTTAAAGAAGGATAATACTGCATTAACATTTGCAAAGGAAAAAGATTTGTTTTATCTGTATTTACTTTTGCAAATATTACTTGAATCAAATTACTATCCTAATGCTTCAAGAT
>JBNMJW010000091.1:0-8374 GCA_050874025.1 Candidatus Ornithospirochaeta sp. | reverse complement strand
TATCTTCAGGATGAAGTGAGAGATAGATCTTCTTTAAGTTGTCATCCGTTAGAGCGAGAGATGAAAAGAAGCTGTCTTTAGCTGTGTGTTTCACATGAGGTTTATCCATATATTTTCTCCTATATTTCTTAAGCGAAAAAAAGTGAGAAAATGTCAGAGAAAAATGAAAGAAAAAATAAGAGATTAGATGGAAAAACTAAATAAATGATTAGCGTTAAGATAATTCTTTAACAGACTGTAGAATTACTACTCAAAAACAAAAAAAGGCTACCCAAACTTATATTTTCTAGAGGAACTCTAGAATATAAGCGAATCTTCAATAGTTATATTAAGTTTATCGTCTACTAATTTAGTATCAATTGGTTCTTCCAACAATTCAGCTGTTGAAACTGGATAAATCCTATCACCACGCATTCTTAATAAATAAGTTAGCCCCAGACTCATATAGTTAGTTTTCTTTTCAATAATTGAGGCCTCTTTCTCAAAAACCTTCAATTCTCTAAGGCTTTTTACTAAACCATCAGACATCTTCTTTAGATATGTTGGTTGATAGTATCCACCAAAAACAGAATAATCACGAAGAAAATAAATTTCTAAGAAACAAAGGAAGAGATTAGGAAGCAACAAGCCTTCATTCAGCTTTTCTTCAAGAGATTCCCTATTAAATGGAATAACAACCTCTTCTCTTAATGAGTTCTCCCCACATAAAACTAACTCTCCATTCTTTTCTACTAAATGAAGAGGAAATAGTATTGCAGCGCCGTCTAAAGCCCAAAATAAATGCGTACCTCCGCTAGTATCTGTCCAACAACCAGAGACGCCATTAAGATTTTCCATTATCAAATCTCTTAAGTCTTTATTAAAAAGAATGTTATATAAAATGCCATCTTCATGACATATGTCTCGAAGAAAGAGTCGAGAAGCAATAGTTTCAAGAGGCATCCAAAGATATGTTTGTTTTCTGTCATTAAAGTATCTTTCGGAAAGCAAGGCATTAACAACAGTAGTTTGATCTTTTAAGGTTTTGTATTTCAAAACATCATCAGAGAGAAGAATATCATCACAAAAAGAAAATAGCACATCTTCCATACGCTTAGTAATTGTTCCTTGTCTAGTTTCTTCTTTGATTCTTTCTTTTGTTTTACTCACCATCTCTGAACTTATACCATGTAAACCACCAACACATTGCCGTCTCAGTTTCCAAGGATAAAGAGGAAGTCTTAAGAATCCCTGAGGAGATAAAGTGTCATAGATTAACATCCCTCTAGGATAAACAGTATTTGCAAGATTAACATTTTTAACAGCAAAGAAAGGAACTAAAGAAGATTTTTCCCCATGTATTCTTAACCATGAATCATATAAAATAGTCTCTTGCACAGTCATAAATTCAAATGCAAAGTGATGATGATTGGAGGTAGAAAGGCAACGATTATCTCTAATAATGCGAGAAATTTCTTCTGCCTTTTCAATACCAAAGAAAGGTACGAAATAAGAACGTACTTCTTCTAATAAATCACTTGATGGCATGATATCTGGAAGAGAAATATGCTGTATCTTTCTTAGATAATCATTAATTGTTGACCTACCATCTTTCTCAACTAATTCAGCAATTGCAGGATACTTTTGAGATAGTAATAAAACATGTTCATTCATCTTTTCTTTCCTCTAAGCTAACAGAGAGAACAGTGTTATTCATATTTAAAATTCTGGTATAGGCTTTTTGGTTTGTAAGCTTATCTAGTAGATTAATATTGTTTAATCGAAGAATATCTTCTTCATCAACAAAGGTAAGAGGATTGAAAGGAGAGCCATTATCTCTTATGCGAACAACAATATTGCCATTCTCTAAAAATAGACATATATCGATTGTATCTATTTTGCTGTTATGGTTGATGATATATAAAACAACTTCCTCGAAAGCAAGGGCTAAAAAAGTCCCTTTCTTACGCGAGATTCCATTTTTACTACAAAAGCTCTCAATCTCTTGGTGAACGTTATCGACATCCTCAATTTTTCCTCTTATAGAAAAAGTATGGCATTCAGGTGCAACAAAATTTTTCATATCTAGAATTGCAATATTCTTGTATCGCCTTTTCTCATATATTAAAGTGCATATAAGAGAGAATAACTCAACAAGTAAACACCATACAGCTACTACGATAAGGCTAGAAAAGCTTACCTTTGTTATAAGAAAAGCAGCAATAAAAAGCAAAGCTATTCTAAATACCATGTTTTGCAAAAAGAGCAACAAAACAGATAAGTTTTGCCTCTCAATACTTGGGTAAATGCGAGAAAGAAGATCATTAAGCCAAAAGATTGGAAGACTCAGAAGCATAATTCGGAATGCTACAACAGTTCCATTTAATGGTTCTATTCCATATGAAAGGAGAAATTGCTTAGGAAAAAGGACCAATGCTACTCCTATTATGGCAACCATTAGATAAGTGTACTTTAACAAAAGCGATGTCATCTTTCTAAAGCCAAAAAAATCTCTTTCGCCATAGAGCATGCTTCCCAATGAAGAAATTGTTTGCAAAGCACCACCTGCAAATATTCTTAAAATGAATTTAAGCCTGCCGTAAAGAGCATAGAGAGCAACACCAATATTGCCAACAAAATACATTAATAGAAGGTTAACTATTAAACCAGATATTATCCTACTAACCTTATCTACTGCAAATGATGTACAAGATTTAATTAGTTCAACTAAGTCGTTTTTTAATCCTTTAAATGAAAAAGAAAAATGGAATGTCCTACTCTTTGAAAATAGATATGGTAGACATACTAGTATTCCCATAGCATTACCAACTAAAGATGCTAAAGACGCTCCTGCCACACCCATAGAAAGCACTTTCATGAAGACTATATCTAACACAACATTCACAACATTTGCAGTAACTATCGACGCCATAGCTAAACTTGAGTGATTATCTAAGACAGCAAATTCAGACAAAACAAGCTCAAGTCCAACAAATGGAGATGATAAGAGAACAAAGAAAGCATAGCGTGCAACATCGCCTGAAATTTGTCCGTTATTGGTTAAGACTCTACCCCATAGGCCACAAAATGGAAGCAATACCCAGCAAAGAAGGCTACCTATAAGCGTTAAAATAAATGATAAAGTGAATACTTGATCCGCCCTCTCATGTTGTCTTTTTCCAAGCAAAATTGAAGCAAGAATTGGCCCACCGAAGGAGATAACAAAGCCAGGAAACTCAGCTAAGTCAATAAAACTATCACATAGCCCAGCTGCAGCAACAGCGTCCGAGCCTAAAAGCCATCCAATTAGCATAAAGTCTATAACAAGCACAAGGTACGAGGATGCAGTTACAACTGTGCCAACACCAAAGAATTCTCTAGTTTTGTTACGAATGATTACCTCATTTCTTTGGTATGAGTAATCCATTTATCTATTCTCCCTAGTATTATCTTTAGATTCTGGATATCTTCTTTTATAGAAATGGAGCATTTCATCTGTTACATAACCAGAATCAACATCGCAAATAGCACCTTCCAACAATTCAAAGCCCTTAATTAAATGCTCTATACTAATTGAAAACGGAGGCTGTAATCTAAGTGTATTTCCTGCAACAGTAATAAGTAGCAATCCCCTTTCATAGCAACAGAAAGCTATTTTAAAGGCAGAGAATTGATCTTTATTGTTTTCTTTATCAAAGACTTGAATTCCATATGAGAACCCTAGACCAACTAAGTTAAGTTTAAACTTCCACAGATTCTTACATACTAGCTTCCTTGCTAGTGCTAAGAATATATTTGTTTTATAGTCAAGCATTCGCCGAAACTCTTCTTTGCACATGTAATCAAACTGAATAGCGCCAGCAACACAAGATAGTTGATAGCCAGCTATAGTAGACGCACATAGTTCAGCACTAAGACTCTCCATAATCTCACTTCTTGCCATAAAAGCACCTAAAGGTAAGCCTCCCCCAAGAGTCTTTCCCATAACAATTCCATCAGGAATTACATCATAGTGTTCAATGCTGAACCAATAACCACTTCTAAAGAAACCTTGTTGTACTTCATCTGAGATAAAGAGAATTCCATACTTCTTACACAAAAAATAGAGTTGCCTAATAAATTCTTTTTTAGCAGGCCTCAAGCCACCATCTCCTTGAATTGGTTCAATAAAGACAGCAGCAACATCTTCTGGGTTAAGGTCTTTTTTAAATGCTTCTTCGATTTCAGTAAGGTAGTTATTATCTTCAACCTCAAGATCATCTTCGTAGAAATAATTAAAAAGATGAACATTAGAAAGTATTGGAAAATCTCCCCTATCCATATCTGATAAGTTCGAAGAGGCATACGTGTTACCATGAAAAGAGTTTTTAAAGCTAATAATCTCTCTACGTTTGGTATATGCCTTAACAAAATTAAATGCCATATCTATAGCACTAGAGCCACAAAGAGTAAAAAGTATTTTGCTAGGAGTTTTACCCGGATATATCGAAACCAATCTCTCTGCATACTCAACCATGGGTTGGTTTAGTGAATAGCAAGTACAATATTGAGTACATTTTTCAATTTGTTTTTTTATGGCTTCGTTAATAGTTGGGTTTGAACCACCTAAATTCAAAGAAGAGGCACTAGAGAGAAAATCAATATAGCTTTTGCCGTCAATATCTACAACAGTGTCACCAATAACAGAGTCAACAACAATTGGAAAGTATAATAGATGTTGTCCAGGAGCAATTAATTTTGTGTCTTTCTGGAGTATATAATTGCTTTTTCTTTTATCCACTCTATAGTGCCCACTTATTTAAATGGATGAATAATAACATAGTGAAATTTCAAATTTTCACTGAAGGCGAAATTGGTCAATAAAATTACGAAATTGGTTACTTTGTGTTAAGAATGACACAGACAGTACAAATAGAGTTTTCAATTTTATAATTGACTACTCCATTGTATCGATTAGCAGAATAAATGATGCTATCTATACCAACAGAGCGATTAATAGGCAAACCGTTCTCCAGTTTTAAATTAGGTTTACATTCATTACTTACCGTAATTACAGTTTTAGTTCCGACTGTTCTGATGTAAGTTTGAATAGGTGTTGTTGCTTTTATTTCAATTGAAGCATTGAGGGCATTTTCAAGAAGATTTGCCAAAATGGCGACAAAGTCAGTATCAACAATCTTTGTTTTGGCTTGAGTATCTGCTTGAGCGGAAAATCCAATTTGAGACTCTTTTGCCTTTTTCGCATAAGATGTTAAAATACAATTAACCATAATATTAGGAGAATACAGCACCAAGCTATCTTCTTTACTCTTTTTTCCAAGATAGCTCAAAATAGCCTCTGTATTGTTTTCTCTTGCCATACTAGCTATTTGTTCATCATGGTGACGTATATCATGCCTTAGTCGGCGATTTTCTTCCTCAGTTTTTCTTGCGCTTTCCAAATATGCCGTCAAATAATCAATATTTTGTTTTACAAGTTCATCTCTAGATTCTTTCTTCATGTAGTATATGTTGCTAATGCAAAGTATGTTTGCAGCAATAAAAGTAAGAACAATTAAAATGAAAAGCACTAGAGTCTCTGAGTCTACTTCAACTTCCATTTTTATCTTTGATAAAAGGATGACAAAAATAAAGAAGTAGAGAATTGAAACGCCACACATTGAACGCCAATTCTTCGAGCGAAAACCACTAACTTCTCTTATTAATGGTCGACCATATTTTCTATATAAAAAGAGAAGAGGAACACAAATTAATATGTTCATTGCACCTCGAATAATGTAGATAGTAGCCATTGGCAAATAAGCGAAAAATAACCTACATAAATAAGTAGCAATGGTCCATGAAATACAAAAGATAGAGCCATAAGATACCCACAAATAACACTTCTTCCAAAAGCCATCTGCAGAGGCATACATAAATGTTGCCCAATAGTATAAATAAGAGATCATTAAGGAAGCTGGCAATCTAACTGTCTCAGGCAAAAACCTGTAGCATAAAAGCAAATCAAAAAAGAGCACAACGCCTGCTAATAACCAAAGAAAGGCTGTCTTTTTCAAAGAAAATCTTCTTTCTTCCATCAATAATGCTGCAGATACATGGACAGCAAATAACGATAAGCCAACAATAAAAGTAACCATTATAACTCTTATCATCGCTTTGCCTCATTTATGTAGTATGAGAAAAACTCCTCTTTAAGCTGAGAGCGCAAACGTCTTGGAACAGGAATAATCGAACCATCTTCAATAACCAAATTCGTTCCTTCGAAATTAGAAACGTGGCTTAAATTCACAATATAGGAAGCCCCACATGCCACAAAGCTACTATTCCACAAGAGACTTTCCTTGATTTCATCAAACGAAAGCCAAGTAGTTAAACGTTCCCCAGAGGACAAGAAGAAGACTCTGCGTTTGTCTCTTGTTTCTACATATAAAATATCTTCTAAAGCTATACGATGAATTTTTCCTTCAGAAGAAATAAGGACCCAAGTTTTACTTTTTCTAGAAGCAATAACTCTATCTAAAGAGTTATTAAATCTTTCTTGAGTAAATGGTTTTTGAATGTAATCTGCAACATGTAACGAGAATGCATCTACAGCATAATCTGAACTAGTAGTAAGAAAGATAATATCTACATTTGGACTGTAGTTAATTATCTCATGAGCTAGCTCTGTTCCTAGCATTCCTGGCATACAAATATCTAATAGAAGGATGTCAGAGCCACCTGTTTTTTCAAAGGACTCTAAGATATCAAAAGCAGAGGCAAAGACATTGCTCTCGATATAGAGTTCGGGGTGCTGTGCCATATAGACTTTAAGATTATCTAAAATCTTTTTTCGTTCTATAGCATCATCATCACAAATAGATATCTTGAGCATCCCCATTTTCCTCTAAAAGCACAGATAGCAAACTACCCCACCAAAGATAAATTATAACACAATCAGGAGAAACAAAAGATAGAAGTTATATCTTTTTGTTTTAGAAATCTAAGAAGAATGTAACGTTTGTTGTTATTCTTCCTCTCTGTGTATATTTTTCTCTATCAACAAGTAGATAGTTAACTTCATATCCAAGATCGATAAAATCAAAGAATGACATCTCTAGCTGTGCACCAACAGAAGCGAGAAAATTTTCTTCACTTCTGCTTGTATTGAATACATTGCCCCAACCATAACCAACATCCACAAAAAGATTAAGTCTAGGAGCAACTTTATCCATACCAACGTCTGGACCTACAAATCTAAGGTCTAGATTGTTTACAGTTGTAAACTCTGTTTGATATGTATAGGTATTAAAACCTCTAACCTTTCGACCTAAAGATACAGGCCCGATGATATAAGACGGAATAGCACTTCCTGTTGTATAGTTAAAATTAAATCTATCAACAAGAGATATAGAGAACATACTCTTATTACCCTCTTTTAAGTTATATAGGGTCTTAGCGCCAACAACATTAAATGTAAGAGATGAATAATCAGAATATCCTGACAAAGTTGAATTAAGAGTCTTTGGTCCTAACTTATAGTCAACTCTTGCCAATAATCCATCATTTGTATGAAGAGTATCTTCCATCAAATCAAGCTTAAGAGAAAGAGCAAGCTCTAAACCTAAAAGAGCCTTATCTTTTCCATTTAATTCAGGATAAATCTTTTTGTTATAATCATCGCTAACAATAGATGTAAGGTTTCCTTTAATGTTAAAAGGACCAAAAGATGAACCACTATTGTACTTCTCATATCTTCCATTTAAGAACAAAGTAAGTGTTAATAGATCTTTATTTTCAACAGGACTCTTTAAGAAACCTTGAAGAAACCTTAGCGAAAGTTCATTGATCCAAACATTAAATCTTAGAGCGCTGTCACTATTCCAAGAACCATCATCAAAGTTATTCTTTCCACTATCTTCGTCAAGCCACATTAGACGCTGAGAATAGCCCTCTCCAACTAAAACTCTAAGCTCTGTTGTATTGCCTTCAATAATCTGAGGCAAATCATAACCAACACCCAAAAGAGCATAGGAAGGAAAAAAACCATAGAGAATATCTGGATGCTGAGCCACATCACCAAAAACAAAATGTAGGTTAGATGCAAATACACTCGATATTCCAATTAAAACAACTAGCAAAAGAACAAATAGCTTTTTCATAGACACTCCACCTTTTTATCACATCGTGAGCAAGAATTCCCTTTCATCTATAGGCGGTGGGATGAATTGCATTTACACGATGTCGATTAAATGACATGTTTTTTTAATTATACCACAACTTTTGCGAAAGTTAGGTATAAATCAACCTAAGCACTTTTTGTTAGTATCCATTGAGATGCCTAATTTCTCAAAGATTTCGAAGTGCTGCTTCTTCTGATTGTGTATTAATATCTTGCCATTTGTGTCAGTAATCT
>JBNMJW010000090.1:0-8396 GCA_050874025.1 Candidatus Ornithospirochaeta sp. | reverse complement strand
CTTTGAAGGCGCACTCTCAGGTGATAAGGCTAATAGTGTTATTTTCGATAACAAGAAGCTCCTTAATGCAGTTCCTGAAATGAAGACAACAATTCTCTTCCATGAAGGTGTTAGAGCTTCTATTAAGTATTATCTAGGCCATAAAGAGTATCAAAAAGAAGATAAGAAGTTTGACGAGTATTGCGATAGAGTAATAGAAGCACAGGAAGAAGCAAAGAATAGGGTATAGTCGAGTATTTACGCGAGAATCTAGCTTCTTGATATGAGTAAAAAGAGCAGACACTTTAACCATGTCTGCTCCATAAGACTTTTAATTGTTCTCTGTATTCTCTTTCTTATTACCTTTTTTTCTCCTTCTAACACAATCTGTCAAAAGAAACTCTATTTGGCCATTAAGGGACCTAAAGTCATCCTCTGCCCACTTTGATAAATCATCAAATAGCTCTTTGCTTATTCTTAATGGCACTTGTTTCTTTTCGCTCATATTAGTATAGAGATCCTGTATTAATTATTGGGTTTGTTTCTTTGTTAGAACAAAGCACAACTAAGAGGTTAGAGACCATAGTAGCCTTTCTCTCTTCATCTAAGTCTACAACGCCTTCATCTTTTAGTTTATTAAGAGCCATTTCAACCATAGATACTGCACCTTCGACAATCTTCTTTCTTGCTGCTATAACAGCAATAGCTTGCTGTCGCTGTAGCATTGCTGCTGCGATTTCAGGTGCATAAGCAATCTGATTAAGCTTAACTTCAATTATCTCAATACCAGCATCTTTAACTCTAGCACTAAGTTCTTTCTTCATCTCTTCTGCAATTAAAGACGCAGAGCCACGGAGTGTCTTTTCTCCTCTTTCCTCGTCATCATCTCCATCATCGTCGATGATATCGTAAGGATAGAGACGTGATATGTTACGAATAGTAGAATCTGTTTGATTAGATAGATATTCGTAATAGTTGTCATAGTTAAGTACAGCTTTCGTAGCATTAACAATTTTCCAAATAACAATAGCACTAAGCTCGATTGGGTTACCAAGTAGGTCATTTACTTTTTGGTTGCCATTAACAAAAGTTGAAATTTTCAAAGAAATCTTTGTAGGTGAGGCGTTTGTCGTAGCTTGAGTATTTTGATTTGCATTTTTCTCATTTTCTGTTGTGCTATCTTTTTTCTTTGGGTAAAGATTAGAGCAAAATGGGTTAACAAGCCAAAATCCATTCTCGTAAATTGTTCCATAGTACTTACCAAATAAAGATAAAACGATGGCTTCATTTGGCTTAACTACTCTTAATCCTGGAAGTAATAATATGCCAAATATAGAGGTTGCTACAGCAAGAATAAGTGCTGGAATTGCAACAGCCATTTCGTCTGATTCTGCAAAGAATCCAAAGACAATGAAGAGTCCAATTGAAACAAGGATAAGAATAATTGCAAGAATTAGTCCTAAAAATCCACTTTTAGGCTTAAGTATTTTTTCCTGTTCTTCTGATAAATAATCCATAATCAATTCTCCTTTAAGATATCAATATGATATCAAAAAGAAGCGAGATGTCAACTGAAAATAAATCCCCAGGATTTCTCCTGAGGAAAAGGTTAATCATCCAATCCTGCTAAATAGCAAATTGTATATACAGCCTGAGATAGAGTAATCTTCTCTTGAATTATTGAAATCTCGTCTGTGTTGACTTCAATTTCTTGAGAGAGTACATCTGTCTTAGAAATCAAGCCTTGACTGTATTGAGTATTAAGAAGCTCAAGTCTCTCTTCTGCTTCTTCCTTCTTAAGCTCAAGGTATTCAATTTTAACCTTGCTAAGCTCAATTTGAGTTAAGTTTTCTTCTGCTGCAGTTCTAAGCTGATTTACTGCATCGTCGTAATCGGCAATGGATCCAGTAACTTCGCTATCAGCATACTTTACAGCACTGAGCTTCTTACCGCCATCCCATACTGTTGTGCTTATTGCAAAGGTTAAGTATAAGCCATAATCATTTGTTCTATACCAGTTCTTTTCAACAAGTGGTAGTGATGAGCCACCGTAGGTTAGGGAGACTTGAAGTGCAAAGTCTGGCTTCCAATACAAAGATGAAGAGGCAACTTTCTTCTTTAGCTCTAATGCTCTTGTCTGTCCCTGTAACATCATAAGAGACTTATTTGTTGGGCCAAGAACAAGAGAGAGAACATCATCTTCAGAAAGAGAAGAGATATAGTTAATCTCATCTTCATTGACAGTGTACGAGATGTTAGACGTATCTAAATCATCAAGAGCAGAGATACTTTTTAAGTTCTGGATGTTGTCATTGTACTGCTTTGTCAGTTCTTGACGACGTACAGAAATTTCAAGAGCAGATATCTTTGCTTTAGTGACATCTTCTTTTAGCATCATGCCATTTTTGTATGCATCTTCACTCATCTTAACAAGTTCATCAGCTTTTGTTTGTGTATCATCAAGAAGAGTAAATAAATCATTCATATAGCAAAGAGCACTAAGTCTTGTCTTAAGCTCTGCTGTAAGCTTTTCTTCACTATCTTCAACGCTTAAAGCTCTAATATTAGCTATTTCACTATAAAGCTTAACTCCTGTTGGAATCTTTCCCCAAGTGAAGATTGGCTGAGTGATAGTCAACCCTGCATTGTAATAGAGATGGTCCATGCCCTTGTAGAGAGTTACATATTCTCCATTAACAGCGCCTGGAATGGTAACTCCTAGTTGTGAAGATAGCTCATCAACACCAATAGTTGTCTTTCCGATAGGTGGGTTAGGCATATAGGTTGTTGTGAGTAGAGCTTCAATCTGAGGTGAATAGTTTGCTTTAGCGTCCTTGACGTCCAAGAGACTCTGCGCATACACCTCTCTTGCTTTTCTTAAGCTTGCGTTGCCTTCACTCATACTTTTCTTTATGTCTTCAATTGTGTAAGAAGAGTTTTCTTCTGCAAAAAGAGGAGTAAGTAAGAGTAGAAGTGCAAGTACTATAAGTAATACTTTTTTCATCACATCACCTATTAGTTCTTATAGAGCATAATATTGCTTAGATCTGAAGCTGTAGTCATGCTGTTAACAGTTATGGTTACCTTATTAGCATCCTCATAATTTGATTCACCTCTAAGCTTCCATATAAGCGTTAATTCCACATTATTTCCTTTGTAATTAGGATTTTCGTCATCGTATGTAATCTTTATCTTCTGATTGCTTGCCAATCCAGTGAAATAACCATAATTAATTACTTGCGATGTAGAAGTTGACGCAACAACTTCTAGCCAAGTATCAACTGTATTTGCACTTTCTTTATTTATAGAATCTTCAGTCCATTTGAGTGATAATGTGTCACCATAATCGTTATTTTTATCACCAATACCACCTGTTGTGTTAACAGAGTTCTTTGTAATTAAGTGTCCGCTGATACCAGATGCTGGAAGTGTAATATAGTTCTTTCTGAAGTAAATCTTTTTGTTGATAGTATCCTTATCTTGGTCATCTTTTGTAAGATCTACAGGAAGATTGCCTGACTTTTTAGTTGCATCTGTTTCGCTTTCTGTCCAAGTCCACTTGTCATCATCAGTATCACTATCATCAAAAGCAGAAAGAACAAGAGTAGGGGCAGACATACCTTTCTTATACTTTACATTAACAGTAGCAGAACTAGAACCTCTTGTCGTGGTAACATTACCGTTCTTTAACTCTTCGCCATTATTGTATTCCCACTTGAAGTAGATTGGGTCAGTAATGCTGTCTAAGTTGGCAGATGAACCATCAATAAAAGAAAGGTTAACTGTAACAGTCTTCCAAGCATTAGTGAACTTTAAGTCAGTATCTTTATATTCTTTTCCTTCGTATTTGATTACTTTCTTTCCATTCTCAACACCTGATTTATCTTCATCAAGCTCCCAATCTGAACCTGTTTGAATGTCATAGATAGTGACGCTTGGAACACTGTAAGTAGTAACGCCATTTTCAGTTGTACTGAAATTATCTTCATTATACTTAACTACGATAGTTGCTTTTCCATTTGTGAAAGAGCTAATTGTTCCAGTAACATTATCTTCAAACTCACCATCGCTACCTGTCTTGTAACCATCAGCATATGTATATTTGAAAGAGAAACCTGTTGTATCTGAAATTGTTGAATCTGTGCCAACAGCAGTAGATGTGTTATCTTCGATATCCTTTAGGCTAATAGTAAGAGTCTTTGTAGCTGTTACTTTTCCCATTTCAATAATACCAAAGTTATTAGCTTTGTCTGACTGAATAGTTCTTCCTTCTACTTTTTCAAGACCATAATCCTTGTGGAAAGCTAAGAGGTAGATAGTCTTGCTATCTGCATCTTTTCCGTAGACAGGATTATTTGTCATCCAACGAAGGTTAGAGATAGAGAATGAACCATCTTGAGCTGTGCGAGCAGAAGGAACGCTATAGTCCTTGAATTCGCTCTTGCCATCCCAAGAATTGTATTTGTTATTCCAAGCCTGTTCGTTATCGTATGCATATACCATAACGTCGGCAATTCCGCCTGTAGATGCACTAGATGTGCTAGATGCATTCTTATCTTTTACTGTTCCGCTGATAGCAGAATCAAAGACAGCTGAGCAAGCTGTCAAAGACAGTAGTAGTAAAGCTACTAAACTTACTTTAATTACTTTTTTCATATTAATTCTCCTTGGCTTCCTGAGCCGTCTTTTTATTCTTCTTATCTTTCTTATAAATTCTTCTTAACTTGATTCTTTCAAGAATGAAGTAGTAGATAGGCATAACGTAGAGTGTGAGCAATGTACTTGTTGTAAGACCACCCATAATAACCTGGCCAAGAGGTGCATATATTTCAGCTCCCTCTCCTTTAGCAACTGCCATAGGTATGACACCTAAAACAGTTGTTAGAGTTGTCATCAAGATAGCTCTAAGTCTAGATGCACTACCTTCTGCTGTTTCCTTCTCTAGAATCTCTCTCTCTTCCTCATAACTGAGTAAGCCGAGAGTCTCTGTATATTCATCAAATTCAATACCTTTCTCTCTTAAAAGGTTTTCTCTGTCTTGCTTTCTCTGTACGTTTGCGTAGTCGGCAATGACAATACCATTGTTAACGAGCATACCAACAAGAGAAACAATACCTAGAATAGATACAATACTCATTGATGAATTGAATACTGTTAATGCGAGAACAGCACCAATAATACAGAATGGGAAGAGTAACATGATTAATAGTGGCTGATCGAAGCGTTCGAATACAGCAACCATTACTAGATAAACCAAGAACATAGCAATTAAAAGTGCCTGTACAAGTGGAGCTGCGCTAGACTGTACAAGGTCTCCAAGTCCGCTAGTCTTAGTTGTTATACCGCTCTTAAGAGGATTCTCTTTTAAGTATTGGTTAATCTTCTTTGTGACTCCATCTGTACTCTCTGTTGTAAGGGTAGCAGTAATTGAGAGACTTGTTGCTCTGTCATCGTGGTTAATCTGGCTTAATCCTTCATCAAGAGAAAGAGTTGAAACACTACCAAGATTAATCTCTGCGCCTGCAAGAGAATATACAGAGATATCATTAAGACGATCTTCTGTTAAAGGGACATCCTGTACGTCAGAGTATAGATGGATATCATATCTATCATCTGTTGAAGAGTCTGTATACTTACCAATATCTGTACCATAGAAGAGTAGGGCACTTGTAAGGCCTGCTTCCTGCGCTGGAACTCCAAGACTTGTTAAATAGTCATATGTTCCATTGATGACAGCTGTCTTAGTATCATTAGATGCATTGATAGATGTTGTCATAACTTCAGGGTAGGAGAGAAGTTCTTTCTCAATTCTCTCAGCTTCGCTATAGAGAGCGTCTTCATCTTCTCCAACAAGAGTTAGACCATAACCACCACCATTAGAAACAAGGCTAATAAGTCTATCGAAACCGCCGTTTTCTACACTGATTGTAGCATCAGGAATCTTACTTGATAGCTTTTCCTGTATCTCTCTCATGATAACGTGAATATCTCTATCTCTGTCTTTAACAGGTACAAGAACTACGTGGATAGCACCTGTGTTCTTCTTTGCCTGTGACATAGGAGACATGTCTTTTCCAGAGAAGACTACGTCTGTCTTCAATTCGGGAGTCATCTCTTTTATCAAGGTCTCAATCTTATCCATCTCAGCTTTTGTATCATCAACTGAGTAAGTTTCAGGGAAACTAACATTAACGTAGAAGTCTCCGTTATCTGTACTTGGAATGAATGAGAACTGCATATTAGGAAGAATGTAGATACTCAATACTAGAACTAAGAATGCTGCAAGAAGCATAAATGGAGTATGACGCTCTGTAAAATAGAGGCTTCTAGCATATTGCTTTTCTAGCTTATTAAGTCCCCTTATTATGATATTCTCTCTCTTTGGTTTTCTCTTACTGTCATCTTCTTTCAAAAGCTTCTTCATGAAGAATGGAATGTAGATGATAGCAACCAAAAGGGAAGCCGAAAGAGAAAGCATGAATGTTATAGATACATCCTTTAATATCTGACCAACAAGACCAGTCATCATAGCAATAGGTAAGAATACAACAATTGTTGTTAATCCAGATCCAAGTACTGAGCCAATGACATCATCTGTTCCCTTAAAGATTGAGTTGTTAACGCTGTATAGTGCTTTTCCGTTCTCATCTGTTGCCTGGTAGAATCTATATACCTGGTCAAGAACGAGAATAGCAGCTCCTACAATGTTACCTAGAGCAACAACTATACCTGATAGAGATAATAGGTTAACTGTAATTCCCATCAAGTTCATACCAATGAAGGTAAAGAAGATTGATAGTGGAATTGATAATCCAATAATAATTGTTGCTTTCCAGTCTGAAAGGAAGATGTAAATAACTAAGACTGCGATGATTATACCCATGACACCAGACTGAATTACAGTTGAGAGAGATGAGTTAACAAGTGTTGAGTCATCACTAACCATACTGAATTTAAGGGCACCACCGCTCTTTTCTTCCTCTGCTGCAAGGATCTTTTTAATAGAGTTGGTTATTTCGATAGTATTACCATCGCTACGCTTACATACATCGACGCTGATTACTTCCTTTCCATCTTTAGAAACAAGATAGTCGCCACTCTTGTAGTCAAGAGTAATATCTGCAACATCCTCTAGTCTTACCATTCCTCCGTCCAAAGAATAGCCGATTGAAAGTGATTTAATATCATCAAGAGATGAATATGAGGAATCAAACTTTGCATCAATTGAAGAACCAGCAAATGTAACTGAATCAAGAGGAATTGAGTAGTTAGATAGGGTAAGCATTTGATAGACTGTAAGAGGAGAGATTCCTCTGCTATTGAGCTCATCCATTTTTAACTTAACATCAACAGTTGCTGTTTTAGCACCGTTTACTGTGATTGTAGATACACCTGAAATCTGTGAGATTTGAGGTTTAATTGTATCTTCAATGTATTGTCCAATTGCGTTTATATCGTCACCTTCTGCTTCGACAACAAAAGATGCGATAGGAAGCATTGATGTACCACCAACAAGAGCATAAGGACGACCTTGAATACCTGAAGGAAGGTCATCGATTAAGTCATCAATTCTATTTCTGACTTCATCAATCTCATCATATGGATCTATTCCATCTTGATATGTTACAGAGACAATAGAAGCACTGTTTATAGATTGAGACGACATACTCTTAAAGTTTGGAAGAGTAACAAAATCATCTTCTAGAACATTTGTTACAGTCTCTTCAATATCTTGGCTTGATGCACCAGGATAAATTGTTAAGACATAAACCATTGGGTTTGAAATATCTGGAAGGAATTCTGTGTTAGTATCGCCTACAGCCATCAAGCCAAATACTCCTAATGCTAGGAGTGTCATAGCAATTATGACTGGGTGTGCAACAGGATAACGAGTAAGCTTCATATTAGTTGTCCTCTACAATAGAAATAGCCTGACCTTCAAAGATAGAATTCTGGCCTTTTGAAATAAAGGATTTATCTTCGTATCCGCTAGGAAGAAGAACATATTCTTCGTTCATATATGCATCGCTCAAATCAAGATACTTAGCTGTCATAGATGCTTCATCTACGTAGTAAGCAGAGTTGTCGAGCTTAATTGTTCTTCTATTAATTGAATAGCCTTCTTTTGTATCAAGAACGATATTAACTTTGACAAACATGCCAGGGTTAAATCCCTCTGGATTATCAAGAGTTAAGTAGAGCTTGAAGTTTCTGCTAGTAGGATCAACATATGGAGAAACAGACTTAATTGAAGCTGTTGTAGTAAGCTCTTCCGAATAGCTTGTAGAAGGTCTAGTTACTGTGATTGAGATATCACTAGAGTTGTTAGCAAAGAAAGCGTAGTACTTTTCGCCTAAGTTTAGATTTATAACTAAATCAGATAAGTCAGCTATTGTTGCTATTGGAGTACCCTTAAT
>JBNMJW010000089.1:0-8439 GCA_050874025.1 Candidatus Ornithospirochaeta sp. | reverse complement strand
GCCTAATTCTACGGGACGGGTGAAGCCCTCCAATCCTTTTTTTAAAATATTAAGTGCATTAAGGTATTCTTCGTCGTTAAAAAAAACAGACGCATGCGTAAAACGCTCTCTAATATCGTAAACATGAGGCGACATAAAAAGTCCAGTTTTATAACCCATGCTCTCAAGAAAAAAAGAAAGGAAAGTTGCTACTGTTCCCTTACCTTTGCTTCCTGCTATATGAAAAGAAATAAATTGTTTTTCTGGATGTCCAAGATGATCCAGGAGAAGTCTCATTCTCTCTAATCTGTTCTCTCTAAGTGACACTGAAAGCGATGGAGTATAAGAAGAGAAGAAATCATCTAAAACCTTACTAATTGAGTTCATATAGTGAATTTTAGTTAAAAATGGCTAAAAATGGTATGGTTAAAAATAGCTAGAGGTTGACAAATAGCTACTATAGAAGCGAAAATATATGTGATAACTTTACAGTGTTAATTTTTTTGTCAATAAAAAGAGGATGATTGATGTCATTTAAAGATAAGTATTGGAAAACCGTAGTCGACAAGTTTTATGCTTTTAAAGGGACTATGTATAATGGCGAATGGCCAACTCTGAGAGAGACTTTTGAGATAACTCAATACCGCTATCCTGACAATGAATGTTTTAAAACAATTGTTCCGAGCCCTGTTGCTTATACTTATACAGAAGCGTTAAAGAAGATTAAAGATATTGCCTATTATCTTGTTGAAAGTGGAATAAAGAAAGGAGACCATATTTGCGTTAGTGGTAAGAATAGTCCTGAATGGGCAATAGTCTACTTTGCTATACATTTTGCTGGCGCAATTATAGTGCCTCTAGACTATGCTCTCCATCCAAACGAGATGGAAAAAATTCTTTCTTTTGGTGATGTAAATACCATTTTTATGGATGATGATAAAATTGATTTAGTTGATCCAGATTCTAAGTTCATTAAAAATAGATATTCACTAGAAACGGGAAAAAATCATCCATATGCTTTGGATTTAAAAGCAGAGGAGAGAGAACTACCTCGCCTTAACTGTGAAGATACTGCAGCTATTCTATTTACAAGTGGAACAACAGGTACTCCTAAAGGTGTAATGCTCTCTAGTTCAAACCTAATGAGTTCAACACTAGGATGCCAACGAATATTTGCTGTTGTTCCAACAGATGTATTCTATGCAATTCTACCTATACACCATGCATATACAATGACGGCAGTTTTTCTTGAATCTGTTAGTAGTGGTGCTTGCTGTATCTTTGGAAAAAGACTTATTACTCCAATAATGCTACGTGAGCTTAGAGAAGGCGGAGTAACTATGTTCCTTGCTGTTCCTATGCTATTTAATAAGCTTCTTGCTGGCATAATGAATGGAGTTGAAAAAGAAGGTAAGTTTAAGGCTGGACTTGTCCATGGTCTTATGGGATTTTCTGGTTTTGTAAAGAAGGTTTTCAAGGTTAACATTGGTAAAAAGCTCTTTTCCAATCTTCTTCTTAAAAAGGTAAGCTTAGATAAAATTAGGCTCTGCATTTGTGGTGGAGGTCCACTTCCTGCCGCTACATTCAAGAAATTTAATCAACTTGGAGTTGATTTTGTTCAGGGCTATGGTCTAACAGAGACATCTCCTGTTATTAACGTCAACCCTAGTGAAGTTTATATCGAAGACTCTGTTGGTATCCCACTCGATACTGTTGAGGAAAAAATCGTCTCTCCAGATAGTGAAGGAAATGGAATAATCTATGTTAGAGGCCCTGAAGTAATGCAAGGCTACTACAAAAATAAAGAAGCCACAGAAGAAGTTCTTTCACCTGACGGATGGCTTAATACTGGAGATGTTGGACACATTGGTAAGAATGGGTACCTCTATTTGACAGGAAGGGCAAAGTCAATTATTGTCACAGAAGGTGGAAAAAATGTCTTTCCTGAAGAGATTGAGGATAAATTCCAACTCTATGATGAAATTGACCAATGCTGTATTATTCCTTACCTTATAGATAAGGAGCTAAAGAGTGAGGGAATAAGAATTGTAATTCATCCTTCTGATAAATACCTTGAATCTCACTCATTAGATGAAGCTGCTAAGCATATGGAAGAGATTGTTGAGGAGGTAAATAGAGACTTGCAGAGTTATAAAAAGATATCTCTTACGACAGTTGTAGATGAACCTCTTCCTATGACGAGCACAAAAAAGATCAAACGATTCGAGGTCATTCGAATCTATAAAGATAAATAAAGAGAATTCTCTTTCCGCCCCTTCTTCCATCCCCCCAAATAAGAGAAGGGGCTTTCTCTTTTTTGTATATAGTTATCTCATACCATCCCAAAAAATAAAATTAACCACGTTAAAAAATATATTTACTAATGATTAAAATTACATAAAATGAAAAAATGTATAGAAAGGAGTTTCTATGAGAACAAAAGATAATTTAACACCGTGGAATCAATTTGATGAATATAGAGGGAAATATTTTAACGGAGAGTGGCCAACACTAAAAGAATTGTTCGTTATAAACACAATGCGTTTTAGCGATAGACCATGCTGGATTGAGTTTGCACCAAAGTATGTAAGTCTAACATACAAAGAAGCAGAAGATAGGGTAAAGAAGGTTTCATCTTGGCTTTTATCACTAGGCCTACAGAAAGGCGATAAGGTCATTGTCAGTGGCAAAAATAGTGTCGCTTGGGCTGTTACTTATATGGCAACACTCTATATGGGTGGAACAATTGTTCCTCTTGATAGTTCTTTGCATGATGAAGATTTTGTAAAGCTTGCTAAGTTCTCAGATGCTGTTGTTCTCATTGCAGATAACGACAGAATGAAAAAAGTAAGTGGGCTTCTTCCAATGAAGGGCTATGCTTGCTTGGAAGAAAATGGTCCATACGAGTCTGTAATGAATCTTTCTACTCCTTACATTGAAGGTTTTAACCCAACAGAAGAAGATGTTGCTGCAATTCTATTTACTAGTGGTACAACAGGAACTCCTAAAGGCGTAATGCTTACACATAAAAATCTTGTTTCTGATGCATATTTAGCTCAGGCTAATATGAATATTTACCCAACAGATGTTTTCTATGCAATTCTTCCTATCCACCATGCATATACTATGCTTGCTGTTTTCTTAGAAGGTTTCAGCGTTGGTGCTAGCGTTGTGTTTGGAAAGAAGCTTGTTGTTTCTCAAATGTTAAAGGAACTAAAAGAAGGAAAGGTTACTATGTTCCTTGGTGTTCCTATGCTATTTAATAAGCTTTATGCAGGAATTATTAATGGTGTTAAGGCGAAGGGGCCTATTGCCTATGGCTTCATTAGATTCCTAATGGGCTTTTCTGGCTTCTTAAAGAAAGCATTCGGAATAAACATTGGAAAGAAGATGTTCTCATTCCTTTTAAAGAAAGTTAGCCTCGATACTAACCGTATTTGTATCTGTGGAGGAGGACCTCTTCCTTCTGAAACATTTAAGGGCTTTAATGAGTTAGGCATAGACTTTGTTCAAGGCTATGGCTTAACAGAAACAAGCCCAATAACCCACCTTAATCCAATCTACGCATTTAAGGTTGAAAGTGTTGGTAAGAATATTGCCCAGACTGAATGTAAGATTGTCTCTCCAGACAGCGATGGCAATGGTATTATTTACATTCGCGGACCTCAGGTCATGAAGGGCTACTATAAGAACCAAGAGGCTACCGATGAAATTCTTGAGAAAGATGGATGGCTAAATACTGGTGATGTTGGCCATATTGATAGTGAAGGATACTTATATCTAACAGGAAGAGCTAAATCAATCATCGTTACAGATGGTGGAAAGAATGTTTTCCCTGAAGAGATTGAAGATAAGTTCCAGCTCTATGATGAAATTGAACAGATTTGTATTATTGGATATTTAAAAGATAAGGCAATGAAAGTTGAAGGTATTAGAGCCGTAGTATATCCAAGCAAGGCTCTCAGAGACACTAAGCAGAAAGATGAGATTACTGCACGTATTACTGCCATTATTGAGGAAGTTAACAAAACACTTCAGTCATATAAGAAGATTACAATGGTTACAGTTACAGACGAACCATTAGAGATGACAAGTACGAAGAAGATTAAACGTTTTGTTGTTGCTCAAAAGTATAAATTAGACTAAAGAGAAGGGGAGGTAGTTCACCTCCTCTTTATTGTTGAAAGCATCGTACAAAGTGGATTAGAATGAAGTTATGGAATTAAAGAGTTATCAGAGGGCCTTCTTGCGCTCACATGCACAGAGCTTAGATGCTGTTGTTTATGTAGGCAAGGAAGGTTTTACTAAGAGTGTTGCTGACCAATTAGACAATCAGCTTACATATCATGAATTAGTTAAAGTAAGGTTTTCAAATAATAAGGATGCTGTTGATGAAATTTCAAGAAAACTAGAGGCAGCAACCAAAAGCACTATAGTTGCTATTACAGGCTTCACTGCTGTATTCTTCCGACAAGATCCTAAGAGTGAAGACCGAATATATCGTATTTAGTTTTTCGAGTTAAAAATAAGTGGCTGTTTTTTTCAACAGCCACAATTCATTTTATTTTTTTTCAAGTTGAAGAGTCTTTGTTGTAGTATCACAAACAGAACTAGGTCCAAAGTACTGAATTGCACCTGGATATAGATAGAGTGTTTCTTCACTCCACTTATCTCTTCTTTCTTCAAAATACTTAAAAGGCTTACCATCAAGCTCAACAAGAGCCTTCTTGATAACAGGCTTATCTTCGCCATGTCTGCGTTCGATATTCATCATCTTTGTAATAGGCATTCCACCAGCAAGCCATTCGTCTGCAGGAGCAGATAGATTCTTGATAGATGACAAATATCCTGTATATCCATTAGCAATAAGCATGAATGCGTTATAGCCAAGAGAATAGCAATAGTCAGCATCAAAATTAGATGGGAAAGCACATCTTCCTTCATAACCGAAGAAGTGATGTAGTGGGTTAAACTTTCCCTTATAGGTGCCATTTTCTTTTCTCTTATCTAGTTCATTCTTTACAAGAGAAGAGAGAAGCTTTTCTGATTCAATTTTAGAAACTTGAACATTTCCATGAGGGTCTCTATCTGCCATCATCTGTTCTTGTATCTCTCCAGGAAGAAGAGCAAAAACAGAATAAGAAGATGATGTAAGATATTTCTTCATGAAGCTGTTCTTTTCATCTCTTGTCTTAAGAAGGGCAAAGCTATCTGCTTCTTTAGCAAGAATATCATTGATCTCACCGATAAGAGCTTTAACCTCAGGGACGAATTCAACTAAGCCTTCTGGTACGATAACTGTACCGAAATTCATTCCCTTACTTGCTCTCTTTTCAACACTGTCAGCTACATAAGAAGCAATTTGAGAAAGACTCATCTTCTTCTCTTCAATCTCTTCTGAGACTAAACAGACGTTAGGCTGAGTTTGAAGTGCACACTCAAGAGCGATATGTGAAGCACTTCTTCCCATTACTCTGATAAAATGCCAATACTTCTTAGCTGAGTTAGCATCTCTTTCAATATTTCCAATTAGCTCACTAAATGTCTTAGTTGCAGTATCAAAACCAAAAGATGCTTCAATATCATCATTCTTTAAATCGCCGTCGATAGTTTTAGGACATCCAATAACCTGTACGTCAACATTATTTGCCTTGAAATACTCCGCAAGAACGGCAGCATTAGTATTAGAGTCATCTCCACCAATTATGACAATTGCAGAAATAGAATGTTTCTTACAAACCTCTGTTGCTTTCTTAAACTGTTCAACAGTTTCTAGTTTTGTTCTACCAGATCCAATAATGTCAAATCCACCAGTATTTCTATACTCATTAATAAATTCATTATTAAAGAGAACAGTTTTATCATCAGTAAGACCACTTGGTCCACCTAAGAAACCAATGAGCTCATTATCCTTATTTGCTTTCTTTAAAGCATCATAAAGTCCAGAGATAACATTATGACCACCAGGAGCCTGACCACCAGAAAGAATAACACCAACGGTTAACTTATCTTTCCTTGCTTTGCTCTCTCCAAGTGTGAAAGCAACTTCTTTCTGTCCAAAGGTATTAGGGAATAATGCTTTGATTTTTTCTTCATCTTTAGCGCTAGTTGTCTTAGCACCTTCTTTTGCCATTATTTTGTCCATATCCTCCCTAAGAATCTTAGGAAGTTTAGGAGAGTAAGAATAACGTGCAAGTTGCAAATTAGAATATTCCATCTTTATTTTTCTCCTTAGTATAGAAATAATAATAGAAAAAAATGATTATTACTATTAGAGCAAATTCAATAAGTAAAAAAAGAATTATTAATTCATACTTCTAAGAGCACTTTGCTATTACTATAATAGACATATGTTTAATATTTACGTTGATGCTGACTCTTTTCCTCGAGAACTAGTGCAAATTGTTCTTAAAAGAGCTGTAAAAGAATATAAAGCGATAGGTGAAATTATCTTTGTCTCAGATAGGGTAATAGCTGAAGTAAGGAACACAAGCGAGCATCATACAGCTCTTCTAAGAGAAGGCATTGTCGATAAAGAGGAAAGAAGAAAAATAAAGAGTAATATTAAATACATCGTAGTAGAGCAAGGACCAAATAGCGCTGATGATAAAATCGTAGAAATAGCAACACTTCCTTCTTTTGCTATTACTCACGATATTCCTCTTGCTTTTCGTCTAGTAGAGAAGGGATTAACTGTACTAGATGACAGAGGAAATATTTATACAGAGGAAAATATAAGAGAAAGAAAGAGCGAGAGAGATTTCTTTACAGAACTCAGAGAATATGGTTTTGAAAGCAACAAAACTAAGAAAATAGATAGTAAAACTATCAAGATCTTCTCTGCTGCTTTTGATAGTACATTCAATAAATACAAAGAGAGTAACCCCTAAAAGAAATGAGGCTGTATTCAACAGCCCCATGTAGATGATTAGTATTCACAAGTTCCAACTGCTCTTGGATAAGGAATAACGTCACGGATGTTTTCAACGCCAGTAGCGTATCTAACAGCTCTTTCAAAGCCTAGTCCAAAACCAGCATGAGGAGCTGTGCCATACTTACGTAGGTTCATATACCACCAGTAAGATGTAGGATCCATGTTAAGCTCTTTCATTCTTCTTTCAAGCTTCTCATAGTCGCTCTCTCTTTCACTTCCTCCAATTATTTCACCAAGTCTTGGAGCAAGGACATCCATACCTCTTACAGTCTTTCCATCATCGTTTTGCTTCATGTAGAAGCTCTTTATCTCTTTAGGGTAATCAGTAACGATAACAGGACGCTTAGCAATAGTCTCTGTAAGATACCTTTCATGTTCAGATGCGATATCTGATCCCCATTCGACAGGGAATTCAAACTTATCGTTATGCTTCTCTAAGAGAGAAATAGCCTTTGTGTATGTCATATGCTCAAATGGAGTAGATACAACATGCTCTAATGACTCAATTAAGCCCTTAAGAACAAACTGCTCAAAGAATGCCATATCTTCACTGTTCTTTTCGAGAACGGCCTTAAGAATATACTTTAAGAAGCTTTCTGCTGTTTCCATATCGCCATCAAGATCACAGAATGCCATCTCAGGTTCAATCATCCAGAATTCAGCTAGGTGTCTAGATGTGTTAGACTCTTCAGCTCTGAATGTTGGTCCAAATGTGTAGATGTTCTTCATTGCCATTGCATATGTTTCACCTTCAAGCTGACCAGAGACAGTGAGGTTAGCAAGCTTTCCGAAGAAGTCCTTAGAGTAATCAACTTTTCCGTCTTCTGTCTTTGGAACATTCATTAAATCAAGAGTAGTTACCTGAAATTGTTCTCCAGCACCTTCACAGTCAGAAGCTGTAATAAGTGGAGTGTTTACATAGACAAAGCCATTTTCTTGGAAGAACTGATGGACTGCATATGCCATTGTGTTTCTTACTCTTGTTACAGCACCAAATAGATTTGTTCTTGGTCTTAGGTAAGCCTGTTCTCTTAAGAATTCAACAGAGTGTCTCTTCTTCTGTAGTGGGTAGTCATTAGGACAATCACCAACAAGAGTAAGTGATGAGACAGACATCTCTACCTTTTGGTCTCCACCTAAAGATTCAACAATCTTTCCTTCAGCTGAAATAGCAGCACCTGTTGATATTTTGTCTAGGAGATTATCATTATTAAAGGTAGCCTTATCTATAACAAGCTGTAATCCTTTTAAACAGGATCCGTCATTAACGTTTAAGAAACAGACATTTTTACTGTCTCTTTTTGTTCTAACCCAACCTTCAGCAAGAACAAGTGAATCACTTGGCTCTTTTTTTAGTAGGTCTTTGATTCTTTCCTTCATATAAATCTCCTATAAAAGGTCAATAGTTTTTTAACAGAAACCATTGACTTGTTTTCTTGTAACAGGAGAACTTAGCAGACCTCCTGTATTTTCTTGTCAGGATCATCATATTCACCATTCATCAAACGATATGGATCAAAGTCTGT
>JBNMJW010000088.1:0-8522 GCA_050874025.1 Candidatus Ornithospirochaeta sp. | reverse complement strand
GCTCTTTTCCTTAAGTCTGTTACTCCTGGCTTAATATAAATGTTGTATTCTTCAATGTTGATGTTCATGACTATTATCCTCTTGTGAATATAGTCTACTTTATGGAAATACTTTTTTCTTGGAGATTTATTTGACGCTTACCTCCCAAGTTGAGTACTTTGCATCCTTGAATGTTAAGAAAATTACAGGATATTGTCCCTGATGACTTGTATAGAAATCTCCACATTTCCAAATATTTTTATCTTTAAAATAGATTGATGTATCTTCAGTTGTCTTTTCGAAAAAGACACGGAACATATCCATATTCAATGTTTTTCCAAACCTGCGAGGTCGCATGTATAGAGAAACAAGTGGCTTTGTATCGAGAAAATCACGTATTAATAAAGTCTTATCTACATAGTAATAGTTACTTACTGCAACTTTAAAATCAGAAACACCTATAGGTAGAGTTTTCTTTCTTTTATTATCATTTGTTAAAACAGAACTAGCGGGAATTCTCCATGTTCTATTTTCTTTTAGAGCCCCTTTAATTTCGCCTTTTTTACACATTTGCTGAATTCTACGAGGAGATATTCCTGTAGCATCTGCAACATTTTTAACAGATAAGTATTCCATAAACAACCTTAGAATGTAGTCTAAGTGTATTACCCATCAACTAGCGAAACAAATCAATCATAATTTCGTTCAAATTTCGCCAACAAACGAAATATTTTCTTTAATATTTCGTTATATTCGGCGTAAAAAAAGCGACATAACAATTAAGCTATGCCGCGACTATTTATTTATAGAAAAGTTATTTTACATTAGCAATAAGCATTGTCTTTGGATCAAGAGATACCTTTGCTGGCTTAGGGATATTCTCACCATGTGCTCTAACTACAGTTAAGTTAACTTTATCTGCCTTCTCATCGTACTTAAGAGCAACAAGAACATCGATAAATGGATAATACTTCTCAAGTGTATTTGGAACGCCATATTCATCGAATACAACATCCGGTCTTACTGGAGAAACTGCAAACCATACTTCGATATTCATCTTCTTAGCAAAGGCCTTAATCTTTTCAATATCTTCTTCGCTAGCAATTGTAAGCTTGAAGCCATCAAAGAGAACAGCATCTGCTTTAAATGCACCATGGCTAATAAGAGACTCTAAAGACTCCAATACTCTCTCAATAGGAACCTGTTCCTGAGAGAAGTTCATGACTACTCTGTTAGCAAGAATCTGATTATAGACATCCTGAGCATCATCGAGAGAATTTGATTCAACTATCTCTCTATAGACCTCTTTATACCAATTGATAACGTGCTCAACGTTGCCTGAGAATGAAACATGAATAACATTCTCACCTTTGAAAAGCTTATCGGTTGCAATATGAACAAGGCAAGCTGTTTTACCAACACCCTTGCGTGAAACAATTACACCCAAGTTCCCCTTTCCAAGTCCGCCGTTTATAGATTCTTCGAAAGCCCTAAGTGGACTAACACTGTTTAACTGTTTTAAATCCATTGTTAATTCCTCCGGATAATTTAACTATAACACACAGCTATTCGGCTGTGCGTTATTTTTAAATTTTTAATTATTTCTGGTTCTTCTTTTCCTGATACTTCTTCTTTAACTCTTCAGCAACACTCATTGGAACCTTGCCATACTTAGCAACTTCCATAGTAAACTCTGCCTTACCCTGAGTAAGAGAACGAAGAACAGTTGAATAACCAAACATTTCAGCAAGAGGAACTTCAGCAATAACTGTACACTGGTTGTTATCTTCTGTTGATGAGATAATCATACCTCTTCTCTGGTTGATAGAACCAAAAATATTACCCTGGAATTCGCTAGGTCCCTCAACTTCAACCTTCATGATAGGTTCAAGAATAACTGGCTTAGCCTTCTCGTATGCTTCCTTGAATGCAGCAATTGATGCAATCTGGAATGCCATATCTGATGAGTCAACAGGGTGCCATGCTCCATCGTTAACACAAACCTTAACACCAAGAACTGGGAAGCCAAGTAAAGATCCCTTCTTAACAGCCTGCTGGAAGCCTTTATCACAAGATGGAATATATTCTGTAGGAATTGCACCACCCTTTACTTCATCAACAAACTCATAGTCTGGAGCTGGTTCATCTGGATCTGTCTGTACTGTTGGCTCAATATAACCTGCAACACGAGCATACTGACCAGAACCACCTGTCTGCTTCTTGTGAGTATAGTTGAACTCTGCACGCTGGCTGATAGCCTCTCTGTAAGCTACTTCTGGCTGTCCGATTGTAACTTCAGCTTTATACTCTCTCTTCATTCTTTCGATGTAAACATCAAGATGAAGTTCTCCCATACCCTTAATAATTGTCTGGTTAGATTCTGGATCAACATATGTCTGGAAAGTTGGGTCTTCCTTTGTAAATCTGTTGAGAGCCTTAGCCATGTTATCTGCAGCTTTCTTATCAACTGGTGTGATAGCAAGTGAGATTACAGGATTAGGAACGTACATACTTGTCATTGAGTAGTTGAGTGATGGATCACAGAAAGTATCACCACTAGCACAATCAATACCAAATAGAGCTGCAATTTCACCACATCCACACTCTGAAATATCTTCCATTGTAGATGCATGCATCTTAACAAGTCTTCCAACAAGGAACTTCTTTCTGCTTCTTGTATTAAGAAGAGTGTCACCCTTCTTAATTCTTCCCTGATAGACACGGATGTATGTAAGCTGACCATACTGACCATCTTCTAGCTTGAAAGCAAGAATAACCGGCTTAGCATCTTCTCTTGATTCAAGAATTACTTCCTTTTCATTGTTATCAAGGTCGAGAGCTGTATTAGTAACATCTGTAGGATTAGGTAGATAATCAATAACACCATCCAAGAGTGGCTGAATACCCTTATTCTTATGAGCAGAACCCATGTAAACAGGGCAAAGTTCAAGATTAATTGTTGCTCTTCTGATGCATTCCTTGAGCAAATCAATTGAGACGTTGTCTTCAAGCATTGCTTCCATAAGAGCATCGTTACCTGTACACATAGAGACAGCGTCTAAGAGCTCTTCTCTCTTTTCCTGTGCTTCATCTAATAACTCAGCAGGAATCTCTTCAACTCTTAAGCCATCCCCTGTAGGACCAGCATCAAAGTAGTTAGCCTTCATATTTACAAGGTCAACAACACCAACATGCTTATCTTCAAGACCAATTGGAATTTCCATTAAAACAGCGTTAAGACCAAGCTTCTCAATAAGCTGATCCTTAACTCTGTAAGGGTTAGCACCAGTTCTATCACACTTGTTAACAAATGCGATACGTGGAACATGATATCTCTTCATCTGGCGGTCAACAGTAATAGACTGAGACTGAACACCACCAACAGAACAAAGAACAAGAATAGCTCCATCAAGAACTCTTAATGATCTTTCTACTTCGATAGTAAAGTCAACGTGACCCGGGGTATCGATAATGTTAATCTCATGTCCCTTCCAATCTACGTTGGTTGCAGCAGATGCAATTGTGATTCCTCTCTCTCTTTCTAGCTCCATAGAGTCCATTGTTGCACCAACTCCATCCTTTCCACGAACCTCGTGAATAGCATGAATCTTGTTGCAATAGTAGAGAATACGCTCTGACAAGGTTGTCTTACCTGAGTCAATGTGTGCGCTAATACCGATGTTTCTCATACCAAGAAGATCGTGCTTCATAGTGTTTCTATACCTCTGTAGTAATTGAGAGTGGAGTAACCACATCTCTTAATATCTAATAAATTTCCAACTTTTGAATATTATGGATTTTACTTTTTTTATGCAAGTATTTTGTTCAACAAAAATAAGTTATAACCATTACCATGCATAAAATTTAACATTTACATCTTACCCTGGCAATATATAGCCACTTCAAAAACCCTTTCTTGAGTGTTAAAATCGCTTTATGGCAACAATATTTGAAAAAATTAGAGATGGACTTATTCCATCAGTTAAGATTTATGACGACGAACTTTGTTTTGTTATTCTCGACCTTTCTCCTGTGAACAAAGGCCATGCTCTTGTTATCGCAAAAGAGTGTGCTCCAACAATGACAGAGGTAAATAATGAGACTCTTCATCATATGATTGATGTAGCAAAATTAGTCGATAAAAAGATGAGAGAAGTTCTCAAAGCAGGTGGAACTAATGTTATTATTAATAATGGCCCCGCATCTGGACAGGAAGTTCCACATCTTCATATCCACGTTATTCCTCGCTATTTTGGTGACAACAAAACATTCGCTTTTCCTAAGAAAGATAAATACAGTGAAGGCGAAATGGCTAAATATGGAGAATTATTAAAGATATGAGAAAAACTGTAGCTTTACTACTCTTATTGGTTTTCTTTTTTCAATCATGTGCAACTTACACAATAAGTGAAGCAAGGGATAAAATTGTTTATCCCGAAAAGTCAGAGATTGTTACTCGCTACAATGACATAATGGAAAAAGAATTAGATAAAGAGGAAGAAAAGAAAAAAGAAGAGGAAAGCGCTAAGGTAAACAACTACCCTCTTAACCTCTTTACTCTTTCCTACCCATTCTATTACAACCCAGTAAAAAACAATAACTACACATTAAGTGAGGAAGAAACAGTAATAGCTACTCTATTTATACCTTTTGGAGAAGAGAGACTATCTGATGAAGCACTTAACTCTATCAAAGAACAATTAGACAAACATAGGTTCTCAATAATTGCTCTTTCAGGTGCAATAGATAACCAAGTTAGACTAGCCACGCTAATAGGTAAAGATGCCGTTACAACTAAAGGTGGTACAATTATCTTCTCTGATGGTGTCTTATCTTCAATGCATGATTCCTACATAGAATTAAGCCTTACAGAGAATAAGAAAATTGCTCTTTTAAATGAGGACTTTCATCCTATCGTACCTTATGTAGATACTGTAGATGAGGCACTAGAGCTTGTATCTAAATTAGAAAAAGGAGAGCTTGAAGAGCTAATTAACAGGGTCTCTAGACCACAAGAGGAGAGAAAAATTCTCTTCATTTCATCACTTTCCCCTTCATCTTTAGATTGGTCAGATTGGACAGAATATCCATATAGAAGAGATTATCAATTCCTTTTTTCCGACACACTATCTAATCTAAATTGGTTTGATGCATTTAATCTCTCTAGATTTAATGAAGAAACAGAGAGTGGCATTACTAGACGTTTCGGAGAGTATGAAGAGAGATTAGACTTCATCTATTTTAAGGGGATGATTGAGCTTTCTTCTTATACATTCCCAATAGAGAATTTAGCTAACACACCTATAGTTGCCACTTTCCTAATTCCATAGTTATCTTACTAATGGAGGCAAAATATGATTTACCACATTAGTAAAGATGATTATGAAAGAGAGGTCTTAAATTCTTCTTTGCCAGTTGTTTTAGATTTCTATGCTGATTGGTGTGGTCCATGTAAAGCACAAGGAAAAATCTTAGAAAAGCTTGATCCCGAATTTGATGGAAAGATTAAGATATGTAAGTCAAATGTTGACGAAAATCCAGATTTTGCAGAGATGTTTGGAATACAAACAATTCCAACTCTGATTTTCTATAAAGGCGGAAGAAAGCTTGGCCAATATTCGGGCGTCTTAGACAAAGAAGGCATTAAGAGGATGCTAGAAATTTAACCTTATCAAATAAAAACTCCAGAGACCGAAAACCCTGGAGTTTTTACTTAAGTAGCAGTAACTAGTAACTATCAGTTACTCTTCTTGCTTAAATATTCATCAATAGCCTTAGCAGCTGTCTTACCAGCACCCATAGCTGAAATAACTGTAGCGGCACCTGTTACAGCGTCTCCACCAGCATATACACCTTCACGAGATGTTAAGCCATCTTCGTTAACAATGATTCCACCATGAGCATTTACCTCTAAGCCCTTAGTTGTGTTCTTGATAAGAGGGTTTGGACTTGTTCCAATAGCCATAATAACAGTATCAACATCAAGGACGAACTCGCTTCCTGGAATTGGGATAGGTCTTCTTCTACCCTTAGCATCTGGTTCACCAAGCTCCATCTTAATACACTTGATTCCAGTAACAAAACCATTCTTAGGATCTCTTGGGTTGTCTGGGTTATTGAAGCCTAAGATTTCAACAGGGTTATTGAGAAGCTGGAAGTCAATTCCTTCTTCCATAGCATGCTCAACTTCTTCCTTTCTTGCAGGAAGTTCATGTAGAGATCTTCTATAAACGATGTAGACATGCTCAGCACCAAGTCTAAGAGCTGTTCTTGCAGCATCCATAGCAACGTTACCACCACCAACGACAGCAACCTTTCCACCCTTCATGATTGGAGTATCTGGATCTGCTAGATAAGCCTTCATAAGGTTAGATCTAGTTAAGAATTCATTAGCTGAGTAGACCCCCTTGTATGCTTCTCCTGGGATACCCATGAAGTTAGGAAGACCAGCACCAGAACCTACAAATACTGCTTCATATCCTCTCTCAAAGAGTTCGTCGATAGTAAGTGTCTTTCCGATAACAACGTTTGTGTCGATATCAACACCAAGTTCTTTTAAGCCCTCAACTTCCTTTGCAACAATTGATTTTGGAAGACGGAATTCAGGAATACCATAAACAAGAACACCGCCAGCTGTATGGAGGGCTTCAAATACAGCAACCTTATATCCTTTCTTAGCTAAGTCACCTGCACAAGTTAAGCCAGAAGGACCAGAACCAACAATAGCAACCTTGTGGCCATTAGCCTTAGGCTGAACTGGCTTTGTCTTTACGTTTGCGTTGTGGTAATCAGCAACAAATCTCTCAAGTCTACCAATTCCGACTGGTTCAAACTTTACGCCGAGAGTACACTTGCTTTCACACTGGCTTTCCTGTGGACAAACACGACCACAGACAGCAGGAAGAGAAGAAGAAAGACTGATTGTCTGATAAGCTCCCTCAAAATCTTCATTCTTAATATGTGCAATAAACTCAGGAATACTAATATTTACAGGGCAACCCTGAACACATGGACGAGTCTTACAATTAAGACATCTCTTAGCTTCATCAACAGCTGTCTGAACATCATAACCAAGAGCAACCTCGTTGAAGTTATGAGCTCTTACCTCTGGTGCCTGTGTTGGCATCTCATGTTTTTTTGGATTAATAGGCATACTCTTCACTCCTCAAGCTTTCTTAAAAAGATTGCATGCTTCTTCATAAGCATGGTGTTCGAAGTCAGAGTACATTCTTCCTCTACTCATGGCCTCATCAAAATCGACCTCGTATCCATTAAAATCTGGTCCATCAACACATGCAAACTTAGTTACCTTCTTACCATCTTCATTTAGCGTAAGACGACAACCACCACACATACCTGTACCATCAATCATGATAGGGTTCATTGAAACTGTTACAGGTACGCCATAAGGCTTACATGTAAGAACAACAAACTTCATCATGATAACTGGACCGATAGCAATAACCATATCGAACTTCTCGCCAGCATCTAAGAATTCCTTTAGAGGAACTGTTACATTACCATGTCTGCCATATGAACCATCATCAGACATAACAACAAGACGATCAGAAGCAGCTTTAAATTCATCTTCACAAATAAGAAGATCTTTGTTTCTAAAACCAATAATGGATGTTACATTAGCTCCAAGCTTGTGGAATTCCTCTGCAATAGGCATTGCAATAGCACAGCCTACTCCACCACCGATAATACAGACTTTCTTAATACCTTCTGTATGTGTTGCAACACCGAGTGGCCCAACAAAGTCTTGAAGGTACTCACCCTCATTCTTGTGATTAAGTTTTTCAGTTGTAGCTCCTACAATCTGGAAAATAATCTTAACTGTTCCTTCTTCTGGGTTACTACCAGCAATAGTTAAAGGAATCCTTTCACCATTCTCATCAACACGAAGAATAATGAACTGACCAGGCATAGCCTTCTGAGCTACGAGAGGTGCTTCAATTTCCATCTGTGTAACAGTTGGATTTAAATTCTTTTTTCTAACAATTTTGTACATACACAAACTCTCACAATTAATTTATTCATGTAATCCATTCGAAACATACTAGTTAAACTAACTAATACATACCATATATAATATTATCGATAAATTCTTAACAAGTGAAGACCTAATTGTCTTTCGTTATCATATAAAAACTAGTAAACAAACTTTTTCTGAATATGCATAAAAAAACTACTCTTATGTTCAAAATTGCTTATAGACTACTCGGCAATTGAAATTATCTGAGATTTCTAGTTGCATGCAAAAATGTGTGACTAGTAATTAATTTTTTCTAACAATAAAAGAGTGCATTAACAAAAGAATAGTTCCACGCTAAAGATAAAAATCAAACAAGGAGGGGATGGCCCCTCCTCTTCAAAACAAGTAACCTTGTCTTAATGCCAAGTCCTTAATCGAGAAAGAAGAAACAACAGGAACACTACCCAAACCAGTTACAGGGACAGAGATGGTTACTCCTTTTTTATTCTTGTACGGTGTACCAGTTCTACGAAATAGATTAAGGAAATCATATTGTTTAGCATCT
>JBNMJW010000087.1:0-8532 GCA_050874025.1 Candidatus Ornithospirochaeta sp. | reverse complement strand
GAGGAAACTCCATCTCCCCAAACCTCTCTTTTCTTAAACTATAAGTTACTTTCTTGCTTTCTTAGAACTACTTTATTTCTTATTTGGAATTTTTCTTTTGTTTTCACATTTGGAAAAGTTAGATGTGAATCATAAGAAGAAGGACAGGGAGAACTAAAGTGTTGACATTAATTACTTTTTCAATTAAATTAGTCAAAGTGCCGCCAATATACTTGGGGTATCCTTGTTTATGGGCGGAAGAGCCAAACCGATTGCCTCGGCGATAGGGTGGTTCCGGAAAGTAGTTTTTTTATCAACTAATACGTATGTCGTCAGTTAACCTGCCGACCTCTGGAACATCTATATCTTTACTTGGCAGTCAGTTGTCTCGGTGAAATGTAAAGGCTTGGGCCTTTATAAATATTATTTTGATTTGTGGCTTATGCCACAAGGAGGAACTGATGGCTAAGGAAAAATTTGAGAGAACTAAGCCACACGTAAACGTAGGTACTATTGGTCACGTAGACCATGGTAAGACCACTCTTACAGCAGCTATCACAATGCATTGTGCTAGATTGTTTGGAGACAAGGCCCTTGCTTATGATGCAATCGACAACGCACCAGAAGAAAAGGAACGTGGTATCACAATCAATACAAGACACGTTGAGTATCAGTCTAAGAACAGACACTATGCTCACGTAGACTGCCCGGGTCACGCTGACTACATCAAGAACATGATTACTGGTGCTGCTCAGATGGATGGTGCTATCATCGTTGTTGCTGCAACAGATGGTGCTATGGCTCAGACAAAAGAACACATCCTTCTTGCAAGACAGGTTGGTGTTCCAGCAATCATTGTTTTCATTAACAAGTGTGATCAGGTTGACGATCCAGATCTTATCGACCTCGTAGAAGAAGAAATGAGAGACCTCTTAACTGAATATGGTTTCGACGGTGCTAACTGCCCAGTTATCCGTGGCTCAGCTTATGAAGCTATGACAAAGCCAGATGATCCAGAAGCTACAAGATGTATCGATGAGCTTCTCGATGCTATGGATTCTTACATTCCACTTCCTGAAAGAGCTGTTGATAAGCCATTCTTAATGCCAATCGAAGACATCTTCTCAATCTCTGGCCGTGGAACAGTTGTTACAGGTAGAGTTGAAGCTGGTGTTATCCATGTTAACGACCCAGTTCAGATCGTTGGTATCAAGGAAACAAGAAACACAGTTGTAACAGGTGTTGAAATGTTCAACAAGCTCCTCGACGAAGGACAGGCTGGTGATAACATTGGTGCTCTTCTCAGAGGTGTTGATAAGAAAGAAGTTGTTAGAGGTCAGGTTCTTGCTAAGCCAAATACAATTACTCCTCACACAAAGTTCAGAGGTACAGTATACGTATTAAGCAAGGATGAAGGTGGAAGACACTCACCATTCTTTGATGGTTACAGACCTCAGTTCTATTTCAGAACAACAGATATCACAGGTACATGTCACCTTCCAGAAGGAAAGGAAATGGTTATGCCTGGTGACCACACAGAGATTATCGTTGAACTCATTCACCCAGTAGCTATGGACAAGGGTCTCCGCTTCGCTATCAGAGAGGGTGGAAGAACAGTTGCTTCTGGTCAGGTTACAGAGATCATCGAGTAATTCAGAACATTTAAATTTTAAACTAAGGTCCGACCGGGGGTGCCTCATCCCCGGTGACCTATTGATTTTTGGAGATTTTTAAAAAAATGGCAAACGAAAGAATCCGTGTGAAGTTGAGAGGTTTTGACGTTGATCTTATTGAGCAGAGCTCAAAAGCAATCGTTCAGACAGTTCAAAAGGCTGGAGCTAAGGTTTCAGGACCTATCCCACTTCCTACACGTATTAACAAGTACACTGTCCTCAGATCCCCGCACGTTAACAAGAAGGCTCGCGAACAGTTCGAAATGAGAACACACAAGAGATTGATTGACATCCTGGACCCAACCCAGAAGGTTGTAGAAGCCCTGATGAAACTTGAACTCCCTGCTGGTGTGGATGTTGAAATTAGACAGTGAAGTTGAGGTAAGTAAGAAATGTTAGGGCTTATCGGCAAAAAAGTTGGAATGACACAGGTTTTTGATGCTAATGGCAAATTAATTCCTGTGACAGTAATTAAAGTTGAGGATAACGTAGTCATCGCAAACAGAACAGATGATAAGAATGGTTATTCTGCAGCTGTTGTTGCTTCTGGAGAAATCAAAAAGAGCAGAACAACAAAGCCATATGCAGGAGCATTCAAAGATGTTTGCGAACCAAAGAAAGTCGTCATGGAAATGAGAGACTTCGATTCTGAAGTTAAAGTTGGCGATGTTCTTGGCGTTGATTTATTTAAAGAAGTAGCTTATGTGGACGTAACTGGAACAAGTAAGGGTAAGGGCTACCAGGGCGGTATGAAGCGTCATGGCTTTGGTGGTGGTAGAAAGACCCACGGTTCAAAGTTCCATAGAGACCTTGGTGGTACAGCTATGTCATCTACTCCTGCTCATACATTCAAAGGCCAGAAGATGGCTGGACATATGGGCAATGAGAAGGTTACAGTTCAGAATCTTAAGCTTGTTGCAGTAGATAGTGAAATGCATGTTTTGATGGTTAAGGGTGCAATCCCTGGTCCAACAGACAGCACAGTAGTCGTCAAAAAGGCAGTAAAGAAGTAAGGCAGGTATAGTATGGAACATAAACTCTTTTCTACAGCCGGCAAGGAAATCGGAACAGTTCAGCTAAATGAAGATGTTTTCGGTGTAATAGTATCAACAGGATCTATTTACCATGCCGTTAGAAACGAAGCAGCTAACCGCCGTGTCGGAACTGCATGCACAAAGACCAGAGCTGAGGTCAATTACAGCAATACCAAGCCTTATAAGCAGAAGGGAACAGGTAATGCAAGAAGAGGTGACAAGAAGTCTCCTATCACAGTTGGTGGTGGTACAATCTTTGGGCCAAAGCCACGCGATTACTCTTATTCTCTTCCAAAGAAGGTTAAGAGACTTGCAATGAAGAGTCTTCTTACTCTTGCTGTTGAAGAAGACAGACTTGTTGTTGTTGAGGATTTCACCAGCGAAAACGGTAAAACAAAGGATATGGCTCAGATTATGTCTGCTTTCCAGACAGTTGGTCAGAGAACAGTTCTTGTTATGAAAGATGATGATGTTATGATTAGACGCGCTGCAAAGAACATCCCTTATTTACGTGTTCTTGCATACGATAAGTTATCTGCTAAGGAACTTCTCTACGGCAGAAAGGTTATCGTTTTGAAGTCTGCTGTATCTAATCTCAACGATTTCTACGGTGAAAACTAAGGAGAAAGCGAAATGAGAGCAGATAGAGTTATCATCGAACCAGTTTTAAGTGAAAAGTCAAACATTGCACGTGAAAGTGAATATAAGAAGTATACATTTAAAGTTGATCCAGCTGCTAACAAGTATGAAATCATGAAGGCAGTTAAGGAACTCTTTAATGTTGATTGTACATCTTGCAATGTAATGAATGTTGGCGGAAAGCCAAAGTTCTCCAGAGGTAAGGGTGGATTCGTTAAGGGATACACACCATCCTGGAAGAAAGCAATCGTAACATTGGCCAAGGGTCAGTCCATTGGGGCTATCGAAGGCTAAGAGGAGATAGGATAATATGGCACTTAAGAATTATAAACCAAATACTCCGGGTCTCCGCCAGAAGACTACACTTGTTAAGAGTGAAGTTACAGCACAGAAGCCTGAGAAGTCCCTCACAGTAAGTCTTCATCAGAACTCTGGTCGCGACACATTTGGACGCATCAGCGTACGTCGTCGTGGCGGCGGAGCTAAGAGAGCTTACAGAATTATTGATTTTAAGCGCAATAAGTATGGTGTTCCAGGAACAGTAAAGACAATCGAATATGATCCCAATAGATCTGTCCTTATTGCTCTTGTTGCCTATGCTGATGGTGAAAAGCGCTATATATTGGCACCTAAGGGGCTAACAGTTGGAACAAAGGTTGTATCTGGTCCAAATGCACCTCTTACTACAGGAAACGCTCTTCCTTTGAAGAACATTCCCCTCGGATTAAGTGTTCACAACGTCGAACTTAACTATGGTCGCGGTGGACAGTTAGTTAGGAGCGCAGGCCTGAGTGCTACAGTCGTCGCTAAGGAAGGAGACTATGTTACTCTACGTTTACCTTCTGGTGAGATGAGAATGGTGTTTGGTGAATGCTATGCCACACTTGGTGTACTTGGCAACGAAGACCACATGAACATTTCTCTTGGAAAAGCAGGTGCTTCAAGACATCTTGGACGCCGTCCAAAGGTAAGAGGTGTTGTCATGAACCCAGTTGACCATCCACATGGTGGTGGTGAAGGCAAGACAGCCGCAGGTAGAAACCCATGTACACCTTGGGGTAAACCTGCTAAGGGTGGTAAGACTCGTTCTAAGAAGAAGCCATCTAATGCATTCATTGTCAAGAAGCGCAAGTAGGAGTAGTAAGAAATGTCAAGATCAATCAAAAAAGGTCCTTTTATTGAAGCTAAGCTCTTAAAAAGAGTTGAAGCAGCAAACCAGGCTAATCAAAAGCCGATGATCAAGACCTACTCACGTAGTTCAACAATCATCCCAGAGATGGTCGGCTTCACGATTTCCGTGTACAACGGTAAGACTTGGGTTCCTGTATATGTAACCGAGAACCTCGTCGGACACAAGCTCGGTGAGTTTGCACCTACACGTATTTTCCGTGGGCACGCATCTGATAAGAAGGTTAAATAAGGTTAGAGTATGGAAACTAAGAAAGGTTATAAAGCAGTTGCCAAGTATTTGATGGTATCTCCTTCCAAGGTTCGCCCTGTTGCAGACCTTGTTAGAGGAAAAGGCTATGTTGAAGCTGTTGCCATCTTGGAAGCAATGCCTCAGAAAGGTTCAGACCTTATTCTGAAAGTTCTCAAGTCCGCAGGTGCTAACGCTTTGTCTCAAAACAAGAAACTTGATGAAGAATCACTCTTCGTTTCTGAGTTAAGAGTCAATGACGGTCCTAGACTTAAGAGAGTATGGGCTCGTTCTCACGGAAAGCGTGACATCCTTCTCAGAAGAATGTCTCATATTACCGTCGTTGTAGACGAGAAAGCAAAGGTAGGCAAATAATGGGCCAGAAAGTAAATCCAATCGGACTCAGACTTGGTGTTAATAAGACATGGAAGTCAAAGTGGTATGTTGATCCTAGGGAGTATGCAGATACACTCCACGAAGATCTTGTACTCAGAAAGGCACTACTTGCTTGTCCTGAGGTTGCAGGTGCAGAGATCAGCGAAGTCGAAATTATTCGTAAGCCACAGCGCATCACAATGGTCATCGCTACAGCACGCCCTGGTGTTATCATCGGAGCAAAGGGTGCTAACGTAGAGAAGATTGCTGAAAAGATGCAGAAGCTTACAGAGAAGAAAGTTCAGATCAAGATTAAAGAAATCAAGAAGTCTGAATGTGATGCTCAGCTTGTTGCTCAGAACATCGCTAGACAGCTTGAAGGTCGTGGAGCTTACCGCAGAGCAATGAAGAATGCAATCTCCAGAGCTATGCTTGGTGGTGTCCAGGGAATCAAGATCAAGTGTTCTGGTCGTCTCGGTGGTGCTGAAATCGCAAGAAATGAACAGATGAAGGAAGGAAGAGTTCCTCTTCACACACTTCGTTCTGATATTGATTATGGTTTTGCTACAGCAAACACATCATTCGGTGCAATCGGTGTTAAGGTATGGATTTTCAATGGTGAAATCTATGAACACGGTGTAAAGAATGAAGATGATTCTGTTGCAACTATAAGCAAGAATAAGGCTGAAGAGGCTAGAGGTTAAAAGATGCTTAGTCCAAAGAGAATTAAATACAGAAAAAAGCAGCGCGGAACAAGAGACGCAGTTGCACACAAGGGAAATCAGATTTCCTTCGGTGAGTATGGTCTCATGGCTCTAGAGCCATATTGGATTACGAATCGTCAGATTGAAGCCGCTCGTGTCGCTATGACACGTCACGTAAAGCGTGGTGGTAAGGTTTGGATTCGCATCTTCCCTGATATGCCATACACAAAGAAGCCTGCTGAAACAAGACAGGGTAATGGTAAGGGCGCTCCTGAAGGCTGGGTAGCAGTCGTAAAGACAGGCGCAATTATGTTCGAAATGGGAGGCATCGATGAAGAGCTTGCTAGAGAAGCTCTTACACTTGCTGCTTCCAAGCTTCCAATCAAGACAAAGTTCGTGTCTCGTGCTAATCAGGAGTAAACTATGAAGAGTTATAAAGATCTTAGCTACAACGAGCTTGTTGCCGAGAGGGACAAGCTTAGAAAGGAACTAGTCAACCTGAGAATGCAGAAGGTTTTAGGACACTTAGACAACCCAATGTCTATTGGTTCCACTAGAAAGAATATTGCTCGTCTTAATACAAGAATCCATGCTTTAGACATTGGACTTGAAAAGAAAGATAAATAAGAGAGGCACGTAAATGGAAGCACAGAAGAAAGTTATGACAGGCATAGTTAAGTCTGATAAGATGGACAAGACTATTGTTGTTGAGGTTTCTGATAGAACCCTCCACCCACTGTACAAAAAGTACGTGATCTCAACTAAGAAGTTTAAGGCTCACGACGAGAATAATGATGCTCATATTGGTGATACAGTTCGCATCATGGAGTGCCGCCACCTATCTAAGGATAAGTGTTGGAGACTCGTTGAAGTCGTCGAGAGAGCTCGCTAAAGGAGAAAAGTCATGGTACAGATGCAGACTTATTTGAACGTAGCGGACAACAGTGGTGCAAAGCGTGTACAGTGCATCAAGGTTCTCGGCGGTAGCCATAGATATGTTGCTGGTGTTGGCGACATTATCGTAGTTGCAGTCAAGGATGCCCTTCCTAATGGCGCTATCAAAAAAGGTGACGTCTTAAAGGCAGTGGTCGTTCGCACAAAAAAGGAATACCGAAGACCTGACGGTACATATATCAGGTTCGATGATAACGCATGTGTTGTCATTGATGCCAACAATAACCCTCGCGGAAAGAGAATCTTCGGGCCAGTCGCTAGAGAACTTAGAGACAACTACATGAAGATTGTCTCTCTTGCTCCGGAAGTGTTGTAGGAGAAGAAAATGAGACTGAAGAAAGATGACACAGTCAAGATCTTAACCGGTAAAGACAAAGGTTATACCGGTAAGATCGTCAAGATTGACCCAGTAAAGGAAAGGGTCATCGTCCAGGGTGCTAACATGGTCCAGAAGACTATGCACAAGAAGAATGCTCAGGATAAGGGCGGCATCATGGAAGTTGAAGCTCCGATTCATGTTTCAAACGTTGCTCTCGTAAGTAAGGGTAATGTTTCAAAGATCGGATACAAAATGGAAAACGGAAAGAAAGTTCGTTATGCCAAAAAGACAGGAGAGGCACTCTGATGGCTGAGAAGTTTGTACCAAATTTCAAGAGAAAGTACATTGAAGAGGTTGTTCCTGCTTTGCAGAAGGAATTTTCATTCAAGACTCCTATGCAGATTCCAAAGCTTGAGAAGATTACAGTCTCAGTTGGTGTTGGTGAAGCAACAACAAACAAGAAGCTCTTAGAAGCTGCTGTCAAGGAACTTGAACAGATTACTGGCCAGCATGTTGTTAAGACAAAGGCTAGAAAATCCATTGCTAACTTCAAGGTTAGAGAGGGACAGGAAATCGGAGCTATGGTTACTCTTCGTGGTGACAATATGTGGTATTTCCTTGAGCGTCTAATTTGTATCGCTCTTCCTCGTGTTAAGGACTTCAAGGGTGTTAATCCTAATGCTTTTGATGGTCACGGAAACTATTCTCTCGGTATTACTGAGCAGATTATTTTCCCTGAAATCGACTTCGACAAGATCGAGAGAATCAGTGGCTTAAACGTTGCTATCGTTACTAGCGCAGCCAATGATGAGCAGGGTTATGCTCTTCTTAAGTACCTCGGTATGCCGTTTGCAAAGTAAGGAGCTGACCTATGGCAAAAAAGTCTTTAATAGTAAAGAGCAAGAGAGAACCTAAGTTCTCAACAAGAAAGTATAATCGTTGTAGAATTTGCGGTCGTCCTAGAGGATATATGCGCCAATTCGATATGTGCAGATGTTGTTTCAGAAAGCTCGCAAGTGAAGGCGAGATTCCTGGTGTAACAAAGTCAAGCTGGTAGGAGATAAGAAAATGGCAGTTAGTGATCCAATTGCAGATATGCTGACTAAGATTAGAAATGCTAGTCAGGCAAAGCATGAAAAAGTCGATGTATCAGCTTCCAATCTTAAGCTCCAGATTATCAAGATTCTTAAGAACGAAGGATTCATCAAGAATTTTAAGAAAGTAACTAAGGATGATGTCACTTTCATCAGAGTATTCCTCAAGTATGAAGATGATCAGACTCCAGTTATTCATGGTATTAATCGTGTATCTACTCCTGGTCGCCGTGTATATTGCGGTTACAAGGATATCCCAAGCGTTTTCAACGGCATTGGTGTTGTAGTTGTATCATCTTCAACAGGTGTTATCACTGGCAAGAAGGCTAAGGAAGCACGTGTTG
>JBNMJW010000086.1:0-8547 GCA_050874025.1 Candidatus Ornithospirochaeta sp. | reverse complement strand
GTTCTGTATAGGCCATATTTAAATAATAGCCCTACTTTTATTAAAAAGAAAAAACTATATGCTTAGACACAAAAGAAAAGAGGTCATCAGACTCCATCTTCCCAGATGCAACTTCGATTCCTACTTTAACAATATCTTCATTAGAAAAGTCGTATTTAAACCCATTAATAGACAACATAACTAGCATCGAAAGTACTCCAATTCTTTTATTTCCATCTATAAATGGATGATTTTTTATTAAAGCAAAGCAAAGATGAACAGCCTTTTTAATCACAGTTGGATAGAGTTCTTTTCCACCAAAAGTTTGATAAATACCAACCACTGCACTCTCCAACAAAGAATTGTCTCTTATTCCTATTCCACCTTGTGTATATTCTTTCAACAGAGAATGAAGAGACAAAACATTACTAACATCTATTTTCTCCATTTGGGTAAATCCATAAATAATAAAAGGACTTTAATTACGCAATTTTTACTTTGGGTTCTTTTTCATATATCCTAATTGTTCTTACCTGAGAGTTATTCCAAAAACTATATTTAGTCCAATACTCATGGCCATCTGCCCATTTTTCGTAAACCTTATTGCCATTAGCATCATATACGTACCACTTTTCTTCCCCATTTGACCACTTTTCATGAATTATTTTTCTGTCAGCATTGTATTGGTAAGATATTTCATTACAATCTAGGTCCCTACTAGAAATCATATTTCCACTAGCATCATAGCTATACCAATACTCCTCACCACTAGACTCTTTCCTATGGATTAATTCACCATTATCATTGTACTCAAACCAATACTCTTTTCCGCCAAGCCATTTCATGTAGATTTGATTACCCTTCGCATCATATCTATACCAGATTTCTTTACCATTGGTTTCTTTTTCATGAGTCAAATGGCCATTTTCGTCATATTCATAAAAAGTGGCTCCATCAGTTGTCTTTTTACAGAATAATTTCTCATTCTCATCAAACTCGTACCAACATTCATAACCTTGAGAGGTTTTACTATGAATCATTTTTTTGTTGGTATCATAGTCATACCAAGTTTCAACGCCATTAGGAAATTGCATGTAAATTTTTTTGCCTTGGCGGTCATACTTATAATGAATTTTATGCCAAGTCCTCATATCGCTAGGGAATCTCATATGGCGATGAGTTAATTTGCCATTTTTGTTAAAGTAACAAATATCAATTAGTTTATAATCTTTAGTTAAGGTTTTATTTTCGCTCATTTTTTTCATTTTGATAATTCAATAAACGCTTCAATGTATTCTTCAATTATCTCTCTAGCTATTTCTTCTATTCTGTCTTCATCCATATATAGCACTCATCTTCAATAGTTGTTCCCTTATGTTTTCTCTTAACCAACTAGGTTCAAGAACTTCGGCACTTTCTCCAAGTGACAAGACCCAACGAGTAAGCCAATATTCACCATGTGTGGAAACAGAAAAAAGATAATAGTCACCTTTTTTTTCTAAAGTAACAGAGCTAGGCCAACTCTTTTCTTCTTCATAGCTACCTTGCAAAGCTGTAAGCTTAATCACCGCACGGAAGCTTTCGCTATGATCTATAACAATGCCAAAAGGGTCAGAGAGCATCTCTTCAACATCAAAAGATGGAACCGGCCTTTCTTCTTTCTTTTTCCTAATCAAGCTTGTCTTCTCTATCTCATTAATTCTTTGGAGAGCAATAGTATATACAAAGCCTTTTTCATTCATTACATATGTATATATTCCACCAGAAAAGTAAAATGTCTTTAAAGGAAAAAGCTTTCGTTTCATTCCATAGTATGTAATGAAGAGACTAGATTTGTTTTCTTCTGCCTTTAATAAATCAATAAGAAAAGAGTCATCTTTAAAAGAGACATAGCCTTTAGGAGATGGAGGCGTTGAATCAAAAGAAGTAATATTGCTTTTTATTTTTTCAACTAAATCACCATTTCCACCAGAGAAAAGCGGTGAATTACTAGATAAGCTTTCAAACATAAATGAAAGAAGCAACTTCTCGTCATCTGTATATACTCTATTTATAAACTTTTCTCTGAATTTATCCCATTCTCCTTTATCTATTCTATAGATAACTTCTTTACCAGAAATACCGCGCTTTTGCCCTTCTTCATCGGGATAAACATCAAGATCAAAGTTTTTTCTGATGTTTTCAAAATCAGCATAAATACTAGAACGGGAAGTATAACCAAGTTCTTCCCTTTTTAATAACTGTGGTACAGTTATGCCTCCCTCCTTAGAGAGAAGAGAGGCAACGGAAAACAATCTGTCAAATCTTTTCATCGACTTCTAAACATAAATGAAGCACCACCATTCTTTGAATAATAAAGCCCCTTAGTAGTGGTTGCTAATATTTCATTTCCATCATCCATAAGATCTACAAATTCTCCCATACTTGACGGAGCTACCATCTTAAGCATCCAACTTACACCCTTGTTTTTTGAATACTGAAGTCGATTAGCAGCTTTAGGATCTATACGATATAGAATCCCTTTGTGTTCAATCATTTGAGACATTTTCTTTCCTCCTTAGAAATATGATATCAACCAACTGTCTAAAAACATGTTCATTTAAACTTTTTCGCAATAATTTCTTATAATATCAGCAACTCCCTTTGCTTTATCTTCAATTAGCTTATTTAAAAAAGAAGCTTTATCATTGTTATCATCATTGTTATCGCTTTTTGCATTTTTAACTGAGACATCATCACAAACAACTTTGTATTCTGTAGTCTTATACCAATTTTCAGGTTGATCGTTCTCTATTTTCTTTGTAATTTCAACTAAAAATGGACGATCTAAATACTTTGGATCAAAGTAAGCATCATCTTTATGCCAAGGGATAACAAAAGCAAAGTTTTTATCTTTGTATCTAAAATAGAGATAAAAGCCTTTATATAAAGCAAGCTGTGTTTCCCAGTCATAACCTTCTTTTCCTTTTAAATCCAAGTTCATTGCATCAAAAAGTAAATCGCCTTTATTCAGTTTCAGTTCTTCAATAACACTATTCAAAAGCTTTTTGCAAACAAAACCACCATGGATGTTATCTAGAATAATAGCATAATACGTATAACTACCTTTCGGATATAATGCGGGATAACCATTACAAATCCATCTTAGTCTTGAGTTATCAGAAAAACATGATTTCATTAAAGCCTCATTTGAAATTATTTGATTTTTGATAACTCCATCAAAAGAAATTATTTGATTTTTGATAACTCCATCAAAAAAGGAATCATTTTTTCCTATGCTTTCTTCTCTTTCTTCTTTCTTTATATTATTTAGTAAATCATTAAATGAACCTGAACGAAGGATATTCCTCCAACCACAGTCTTTTCTAATACTTTTATCAAAAAAATACACATTACATAACTTTACTTGCTCTGGAGTTGACTTAACTAAAGCTTTAATAGCTATTTTGAGTTTAGATTCATCTAGTAACTGGGCATTCTCTTTAGATGGGGCAAAGTATTCTTCATATATTTTCTTTCGTTCAGAAAATTTATCAAAAGGAAATAAGAAAGGAATGCTACCAAAGGAAAAAGAAAAGTTTTCTGCATTTATGATGTCAGCTTCACTAACTTTGCCACCGTTGATAGCCCCTATCTTTTCTTTTTCTTCTTCTATCTGTTTCTGCAACTCTTTTCGTTCATAAGAATTATTATTTATGTCTTTCCAAAAAGCTTCGTCATATGGATTATCACGACAAGATAGCTTGTATATAAATTTTCTTCTTTCTGCCGAGTCCGAAGTATTGTCTATAATGTTAGCAACTATTCTTAGATACTTTTTGAAATTATCATCAACCTCCTTTTTATTATTGAACCAACTAACGATTGGACCATAAAGACCATCCTCCACTTTTTCCTTCATTCTTAGAGGAAGAGAATTTCTTATTTCCTCTCCACTGTAGTTATTAAAGAAATTAGTAAGCGTAATTAAAGAACTAGCTAAAGTCTCATCTTTATAATTATCAAATGGAGTATAGCTATCTAAGTTTATTTCAGTCTTATCATTAACTCTTCTTAAAATAAAAAAGCTTTTAATGTATTTAAGCATTTCTTTTTCTGCTTTAATAACATCTTCTTTTTGCTCATCAAATAGCTTTGAATACATGTCATTAAATGCTCTTGAAAAATTCTCACCATCGCCTTTCTTTTCTTTAAGGTAGTTGCATGCTTTTGATTTGAATATTTCAGCCTCAGTTAAAGATTTACCTCTAGCATTCATTTTCCAAAAGGTCTTTTCATTGATAGAAGTTTCATTTTCGTTAGAGAATACTAAGAGCTTAATATTATTTTCTAATGCTTCAAAAGAGATATCATTTCCATTCATCTCTTTTTCTATTAGTCGATAAACTCTCTCCATTGCTTCAGCTGTAGGAATAGAATGTAAATCTTCTATTTCGCGGTCTTTTTCACCAAGTTTTGACTGTATATATTCAGCAACACCCTCTCGCTCTTCATAACAGAAATTCTTTAAGTAATCTGTTTTTTCTTTACTTTTTGAAGCAGCATATACATAGAACAGGAAGAGTGTTGTTAATCTCTGTTGACCATCTATAAGATACAACTTGTTATCTTTTTTGTAGCCATAAACATAGTCAAGAGAGAGTTTTTTATTTTCGCTATTTTTATTTTCGCTAACAGCAGAAACAATACTTTTGACAAAAAGGGTTCGTACTTCTTCTGATTTTTTATTGTTTCTTCCTTGAGCATAATCTCTTTGATAACTTGGTATAATAATGCATTTATCTTTAAGCAAATCTAATAAACTAACATATTCACTCATTTCAGTTCCCCCATTTTTGATAGTGTATCTTTTATGTCTTCTAGATACTCTTGTGCCTCCAGGTTGCCCCATCTAGGCTTTGCTTCATTGCATAAATATAATCGATATGAAAATTCAGGAATGTAATGCCCGTTTCTTGCCTTACTTTCGATGACATTTTGAACTTTAATAGGAAATGGATAATTGCTAATACGTCGATTAACACTAGAAGGAAGAAGCGTTAGGTTTTTTATGTTATCTTTATCATAAACAATAGATGAACCTTCTGCAAAAGAAATTGAGAATCCTCCTACACCTTCTTTACTATCATCTTTTTTTAAAATTCCACCCTCAGATAAATCCATAAACAAGTCATAATACGCACTCAAGTTTTCTTCTTTTTCCTGATCACATTCATAATCATAATCTGTAATTAAAGAGCTTATGTTCTTATTTTCTGTGCTTCTAAACTTTTTAATCTCGATTATATTGCGAATTAAACGTTTGATAGTTTCGCTATCTAAGTCTTGCGAATTTCTAGCATAGATATGCTCTACATCATAATCTTCTTGAGAATATCTCACAAAATCAAAACGGATTCTATTTTTGATGTGCTTTAATATATTGTACTGAAGGAGAGCATTGTACGTTTTTTCATTTCCATAAGCAAGTTCTTCTACTTTTTCATATTTATCAAAGAATATGTCAAAAGATATTTCCCTTTCTTTAATATCTTCAATGTTAGGGAAAGATGCACCCTTCTTGTATAAGTAATACCCAAAAGCATTGTACAAAGATGTATGACAGAAAATCTTTCCATATAAATTAGCAATCGCAAGATTCTCTATTTCATCTAATAGTTGGTCATATTTATACTTATACTTAGCGTCTAAATCGTTAAATACAAATAATGGATTCTTCTCATACTCTTCATTTAATTTTGCATTGGTAGTTTTTTTACCTGAGGCATAGAGCAATTCAAGGATGTAATCCATTCTAGTCTTTTCATAACGCTCAGAATCACGATAAGGACAAATATAAAAGAAAAAAACATCATCTTGGAGTACCTTTTCTATGAATTGCCATCTTTGTGCAAACTCTGTCTTTTTACTTTCATCATTTATTTCTGATATAGCTTTCGCCTTTAAAATCTCCGCAGATGAAAGAGGTATCTTACCAGAATTTAAACGCTCAAAGATTTCATTGTCATCCTCTATTTCATTTACTTCATAAAGTAAGAAAGAGGCATTCTTTAACTTTTCTTTTATCTCCTCGTCTACCTTTTTTAACATCGGATCAATTTTTTCAATGTAAAATTTATTTATTTTATCATCTTCTCTATTTGGAAAGTATGTTTCTAGCTTTTCTCCAAGCAAAAGAAATATTGTTGTTAGTCTTTGTTGTCCATCGATAAGAAGGAATTTTCCATCTTTTTCCTTTTTTACAGTTAAGACTTGAAGAAAATAACTTTCTTCCTTCTTACATCCGTTAATGTCATCAATAAGAGTATTAACTTCATTTTCTGTCCATCTATATCCTCTTTGATATATTGGAAGATCAAACTTATATTCGTCTTTTAAGATTTTTTGAACGTTGATTAGATTAATTGAATTATCCATCTTAGCCCCCTTTATCATATTTTCTCATACTTTTTTCAAAATGAAACTTCATAATAGCCATTATGTGTCCAAAAAATTAGACACTTGAAGTTTTATTTTATAATTATGTTTGAGGGTAATGTTTTAGATTTGAGTTCAAATGCAGAAAAGGTTTTAAAAGAATATGTTAAAGAGAAAGGTAATATCTTACTCGCAGTTTCCTCTCTTTATGGAGATATCATCAAAACTGCTAACGAAAAAGATAGTAGACTTGATGATTGGGTTTGTTCTTTATATGAAGTAATATCTATTAAGTACAAAGATCCTTTTGCCTTGCCATCTTACTTTCTAACAATTCCAATAGAAGTCCCAGCCTTAAAAAAATCATTAAAGGTTGCCTACTCTTCTTTTCCATGGATAGAAAACTTATATGACATAACGCTAAATAGAGCAGCTATTCTAGATAACGAGTATGCATACTCTTACATACTAAAAAGATATGAAGGTAATTGGGCTTATTTTATTTGCTCCTTTTTCTACCAAGACGATATAAATATTCTTTTCTACCCTAGTAATAGTTTATCTATCTTAGAAGAACAATTTAGCCATAACCTTCTTCTTCCAGGTGAAAATCATTATAGCTTTTCATCTTTCAAGCAATATGTTGATAGACATATCAAAACAAAAACAAATCTTAATATTGAGATACTCAAACGAATATATTCTCCGAAGTATGAAACTCTTTATCAAATAGATGATAGTTCAATAGCAAGAGAAACAAGAAAAGCCTTAAAAAACAATGTAGTTATTAACCAAATTGGAGGAAAAGATGAACAAAGAAATAAATAAGTTTTACAAAAAAATACTCAGAAAAACTAACAAGTTAGATGATGTAAGAGATGCTCTGATAGTTGCAATCAGAAGTGATGATAGCAACCTACTAAAAAAGGTATTAAAAGAAATAAAGAGAAGGAATATCGATATATCATCTGAACTAAAATACGACCCAGATATCAACGATACAGATATAGCAAACTATATTTCTAATTTTGGTCCTTTACATTATTCTCTTGTTAGAGGAGAATTCGCTTCTCCCAAAATCGTAAAAACATTAAATAAGTTCGGATTAATGTTTGACTCTTCAGAGTACATCCTCTCTATTTTTAACGGAAAACCATCAGAAGTTATTTCTCTCATCAGCAAGAATTTTAATGTCGACTTGAATTCTGCTTTGGATTTCTTTTCATGCGATTTAGCCTATTACTTCAGGGTTTTAGAAGAGAAATACTCTACGCTAAAACTTCCTTTTTGTGTTGATAAAAATGCCATATTCGAGCCATATTTCTTCTCATACATGTCAAATTGGGTAATAAATTTCTATAAAACATTTGAAAAATGTTATTTCAATAAAGAAGAAAAGAAACACTATTTATTGGAGCTTATTTTTCAAATGATTCGACATAGTCAAATAAACGAGGCATCTATTTATTTAATGGATAAAGCTAAAGAAGAAATTAGAAATTCTTCAGAATACATGTGGTTCAATATGGCTATTGGTGACAATAATGAAGAAGTATATTTCTACCTACTTAATAATGTTCCAGAAAGAATGAAAGAAATTAGTTACTATCCAGAAACAAATTTGAAGATACTTGATTCCATTCTCTCTAATAATTTATTATTACCTTCCACAAAGGAAGGATTTGAGGCTTTTTCAAACTATGTCCGCTTCTCAGATGAAGTTAGTCCTGATGTTTTAAAGAGAATCTATCACCCTTCTTACTCTTTAATGAAGGATGACGAGGGAAACACTCCTATTCTTAACGCAATTACTAATGATTGTTTTGATTGCGATTATTATCCTCTAATAATGAATAATAATGATGCAATTGTTGAAAGAAACAAATATGGTGAAAGTGTTCTTACTGTAGCACAGAAGCATGACAATAATTGGGCTGTAGAGTATTTCACTAAGCTAGGAATAACTGAGTCGGAAATTAAATAGTTTTTCTATTTCCAGATCTCTAAAAAGCAAGCCACAAAAGAGTGAGAGTGAATGTCATACCCAAAATAAGCTTATCTAAAACTTAGTCTGGATCATATGACTCAAAAAAATCAGGATCTCCATCTAATAAATCATCAATGTACTTTGAGGCAAAATCAGAATAAACC
>JBNMJW010000085.1:0-8552 GCA_050874025.1 Candidatus Ornithospirochaeta sp. | reverse complement strand
GTCCATAGGAGGAAGATCTCCTGTCACGCCAACAACATATGTTTTATCGCTTTTTACGTTACTACCTTCCATTGAGACAGTATTAATTTTATCAATATATGTATTAACTAGTTCTTCTAGCGTTCCATCTTCTTTCAAAGCAGTAATTGCATCTTCTAACTCTTTGTATAGTTGGCTATCTGTTCTTCTTACAGCCATTCTTATCTCAGTTGGCACACCCTTTCCTCCAGGAGCAACAGAAAGCGAATCATCTTGCGCCTTTAAGTAGTTAGCAACAGAAGTTGGAACTAGCAAATACTCAATCTTTCCAATGTTTAAATCTAAAATCATAGAAGTTAGACTTGTATATTCCTTCCATTCCCCAATAGCAGGATGGGGAAATATTTCAATATCAGATGGTTCTTGCCAATTCATGATTCCACATTCAATATCATCTTCTGTTGCTTTTTCTTTAGTGGCACTAGCAAAAACCAAAGAAAGAGATATTAATAAAACAAACAAAAATACAATAGTTTTTTTCATCCCTAACTCTCCTATAAAAGTTCTATTTCAAAATAGTTTTCCTTTTTATCTTCGTCATAGCGATGCACAATATTCTTGGCTGTTTTCTTCAAAATCGTTATTCCAAGGTGCACAATTTCATCGTCAAATAATTCACCAAATGGGTCATAATTCTCCCCTTTTGATAGCAATTTTATTAAAGAAGACTTTTCTTTTTCGTCAAATGAAAGTTCAAATAGCATATCGATAGACTCGTCATTGATAGAATTAATCATTTCATAAATGAGTTCCTCGCTACACAGTTGAAGGCGCTTTGCTTTTCTGTCATCAATGCCATACTTAGAGGCAAAATCACGAATATTACCTTGTAGGCGCATTAAGTCAAAAGAAGAAGAATCTATTTTGTACGAAAGATATTTTTTTCGCATAATAAAGTCTTTTGTCTTCTTTCTTTTTGGATTATCGAATATTTCTTCTGGCGTTCCTTCTTCGTAAATGCCCTTTTCATCTATATATAGAACTCTAGTTGCAATTTCACGGGCAAAAGACATTTCGTGAGTAACAATCACCATCGTCATTCCACTTTTAGCAAGGAGCCTAAGAGTTGCAAGAACTTCTCCAACCATCGTAGGATCGAGTGCGCTTGTAGGCTCATCAAATAGCATAACTTCTGGCTCCATTATAAGAGAACGAACTATAGCTATGCGTTGCTTTTGGCCACCTGATAAGACATCTGGCATTGAACATTTTTTACTCTCTAATCCAACCATCTTGAGAAGTTTGTCAGCCTTTTCTTCTGCTTGATGCTTGTTCATTTTTAATAGCTTTATTGGAGCAAGGGTTATGTTGTCTAAAACAGAAAGATGAGAGAATAAATGAAAGCCTTGATGAACAAAACCAATACGCCTACGAATTCTATTTAAATCAGCTTTAGGTTGAGTTATTTCATCATCTCCTATATAGATGGCACCTTTTTCTGGCTTTTCTAGTAGGTCTATTGAACGGAGAAGAACGCTTTTCCCTCCTCCTGACTCTCCAATGATGACAACCCTTTCACCTTTCTCAATAGTCAAACTTACATTTTTAAGAACCTCTAAAGAACCAAAAGATTTAGATATGTTCTCAATTCGAATCATACTCATACTCTTTTGTGCCTCGCTTTTCTATCAATCAAAGCAAAAATTCCATAGCATAGGTATGAAAGTCCTAGATACAAGAATAGTCCGACTAGAATCATAAAAAGTGGTTCAATTGTGCGACTCGCTATATTATTAATTACTCTTGTGAGATCACTAATAGTTACATAGCCAACTACGCTCGTCCATTGAATTAAAGTAACAATCGTCGATTGGTATGTAGCTTTGGCAATTCGAGCTGCTTGTGGCAATGTAATAAGAAAAAATGCTTGGCATTTTGAAAAACCCAATGTTCTTGCAGCTTCTACTTGCATTTTATCTGTAGCTTCGATTGCAGAATTAAAGCAAGCAGCAGAATAAGCACTCATATGCAAAGAAAATGTTACGATAGCAACAATTATTGGGGAAATAAAACTAGAAGCAAATACTACATAATACATTAGCATAAGTAAAAGTAGCACTGGGCTTCCTCTAAGAATGGAAATATATAAAGACGAAAGCTTTTTTATTGGCCAAATACGACTTCTTTGCATTGCACAGATTCCAACGCCAAGCATAGAACCTATGACAACTGAAAAAAGTGATATCTCAAGTGTGACACCAAGTCCCTTTAGTAGGGTTATATATGAATTACCGCTTATCAGAGTTTTGTAAACAACTTCCTTGAGTGCCACTTTAATATTACCTTATAAAGCAAGATAATACTCTAAGGGCTAATTCATATTGGGCATTATTTCGAAATTGGTCGCTTCTATTACGAAATTGGTATGAATTATTTCTACCATCTTATAGCGTCAAAGCCATGCTTGATGAGAAAATCATTTGTTTTTTTAAAGTGATTATTGCCAAAGAATCCTCTATACGCACTTAGTGGACTCGGATGGGCACTTTCAAGTACGAGGTGATGGGGATTAGTAATCATCTTTTTTTTGCTTCTAGCATTGCTTCCCCATAAGAGAAAGACCTTTGGAGAGTTATCGCTATTAAGAACTTCGATGCACCTATCTGTGAAAATCTCCCAACCCCTACCCACATGGGAGAGCGCTTGATGTTCTCTGACTGTAAGTGTTGTGTTTAAAAGAAGTACGCCTTGTTTAGCCCAGCGTGTCAAATCTGAAGACCAAGACGATGTGTCATATCCTTCATTCTCTATCTCTTTCTTTATATTCTGTAGTGACGGAGGCTCTACTGTTCCTTCTTTTACAGAGAATGACAGCCCCATTGCTTGGCCCCTTTCATGGTATGGATCTTGCCCAACAAGAACTACCCTTACCTTATCTAGCGGTGTTAATACAAAGGCATTAAAGATTTCATCCATTGGAGGAAAAACTGTAGTAGATGAGTATTCTCCTTTAAGAAATGCTCTAAGAGAAAGATAGTAGCCCTTCTTTTGTTCTTCATCGAATATAGGTTGCCAATTATTGTTCACTCTAATCATAGACAGTTGAAAGCTTACAATAGAGAAGAAATCGTTGTAAAGGAAAAAGCATTTAATTATTATTAAAGCGATGAAAACAAATGCAATGAGAATACTCGAAAGTGAAAAAATTGAGTATGAATTATGTCAATACAATTGGGATGAAGAGCACTTAGATGCTATTCATGCAGCAAAAGAGGCAAACTTAGAACTTGAAAAGGTTTTTAAGACTATTGTAATGAGAAATAGCGAAAACCACATATTTGTCTTTTGTCTTCCTGCAGAGTTTTCAATTTCAATGAAGAAAGCCAGAGAGTTAACAAAAAGCAAAGATATAGACCTACTACCATTAAATGAATTACAGAAAAATACTGGCTATATTAGAGGTGGATGCTCACCTCTTGGCATGATTAAAAAGTATCCAACATTCATAGAAGAAACAGCGCTTTTAGAGGACTATATCTATGTTTCAGCAGGACAAAGAGGCTTCTTTTTAAAGCTAAAAAGTGAAGATTTAGCTAGATGTTCTGGGGCGACTTTTGCTGACTTTTCTTAGACTTTGAGAAAATTACAATTTTTCCCATAACATAATTAAAAACACCAACTAAAAGAGCTGAAACAATCTTCATTAAAACACCATTACATTTTAAATGGTCAACAAAGATATACATCCATAAAAGATTAAAAACTCCAGATGTTAAACGACAAGAAAAGAAAGCAAGAATCTCCTTACCAAGAACCTTAAGCTTCCATTCTTTACTTCTGTAGACATTGCACTTATTTGTAAAGAAGGCAAATATTACAGTTAGAACCCAACTAATACATGTCGATAAAACATTAGAAAAATTAAGAGTTATGTAAAAAAGAGAGTATAGCCCAGTCTCTAAGGCTGAAGCTAAAAAACCAAAAAAACAATATGAAATGAAGACTCTCTTCTTCTTCACAAACTCTTTAAATGACACAAGAGGTAAGATAATCAAAAATTAAAGAAATGGCCATGCTTTGTTTTGATTCTTTTTGAGGCTCTAGCGAATTTCTCCATTCTTTCTTTTAATTCTGGGGTTATTGGCTCACCCTTTTGCTCGCATTCCAAATACTCTTCAAGAGTAGAGCAAGACATAGCATAAAGGCGATAAATATTGCGTAGGCGCATAGAAAAACTCTCTAAAATGGCCATTACCATTCCTGGCCTATTATTAAAATAGTCTGAGAGATTATCGTGATTAATGATTTCAACTATAGAGTCTTCAAGAGCAACAGAGGTGCCATAGCGAGGAAGAGATTCAAAAAAACCAAGTTCTCCAAAGAAGACAGGAGCTGTATTTATACTCAACTCAACTTGATGCTCTGTTTTGTAGTCCGCATATATGCCAACCTTTCCATATAGCAAATCGTACATCCAAAGTTCGAAGTCACCTTCCTTACTTATTATTTCGCCTTTCTTATACTTTCTTATTTCACCCATGATTAAATGATATGAAAAAAGAAGAGAGTTTAGAAGAGTTTAACTCCATTTACAAATTTGGCTTTTATGCCCTTTTCGTCTCCCCTTAAATAGCAAAATCGCTCTAACCTTTCTGTAGGAGAAAAACTACATGTAGAAGGAAGATTTTCATCAGAGAGTACTAATGCATCAAAATCATAACCTTTTAAGAAAGAACCAACATTGCCAAAAAATTCACCACCACCCATTGTTGCAAGGAAAAAAGCTTCCTTAAAAGAGAGAGGCTTACAATTTTTGTCTACATAGCGCCAATACATCTTCGATACCCTTATTGCCTCGGTAATGGCAAAGAATATACTCTCAGTAGTTCCTGCGCCTATGTCAGAACCAAGGCCAACAGAAATAGAAGAATCTAAAAACTTTCTAATGGGAGCAAGACCTGAAGATAGGTTCTCATTAGATTCAGGACAATGTGCAACTGTAACACGGTTCTTTGCCATTAGATTAATCTCTTCTTCTGATGAGTAGACGCAATGAGCCATAATGCATTTGTTGTTATTACCACCAAAGAGATTAAAGTGGTTATATGCATCTCCATAGAAACGAGAATAAGGTGCTAATTCTTTTACTAGCTCTATCTCATTTGGATTCTCAGACAGGTGTGATTGGACAGGAAGATCATACTCATCTCTAATTAATTCTAGCCTACCCATTAAACTATCTGAAACAGAAGGAACAAAACGTGGAGTAAGAATAGGCTTGGTATTTTTATATCGTCCTCTAATTTCATCAAGCCAAAGTCTTGTCTCCTTTTCGGATTCTTCAGCGCTCTCTTCTTTTAACTCAGATGGCGCTAGTCTATCCATATTAACCTTTCCAACATAGCTAATAAGTCCGCTCTTTTCTAGCTTATCCATAAGAAGCTCTGTCGCTTTTCTATGTCGAGAAGCAAAGGCAACAAGCCTTGTTGTCGCGCTTTTTCTTAGTGCTTCAGTGAAGATTGAATAAGCTCTATCAGCATATTCAATGTCGCTGAATTTGCTCTCTTCCGGAAAGGTATATCTATTTAGCCAATCCATTAACTCTAAATCCAATGCCGTTCCTCTAAAGCCAAACTGTGGAGCATGAATGTGTAAATCAATTAGTCCAGGAACGACTAGCGAGTCTTTATAATCATAAAGAGGTAGAGCTTTATACTTTTCATCTAAAGAGGTAAAAACGCCCTCACTTTTACCATCAATAACAACAATATATCCATTAACAACTTCCTTTAATTCCTCTAGAGAGATTGAATAAACAATGTTGCCTTTTAGTACAAATGAGTTAGCCATAAAAATACCTCCACTACAAAGAATACCTCAAAAAAATCAAAAAACAAGAAAAAAGCAACAAAATGCAACATTTTGCCTTGATAGACATCTATCTCTACAAAGGTTATACTTCTCTTGTTTTTCGGATAGTAGCGCAGTTGGCTAGCGCACTTGCTTCGGGAGCAAGGGGTCGGCGGTTCAAATCCGCCCTGTCCGATTAGAGGCCATAATTGGCTCAGAGACATACTTACGAAAGAAAGCAATAATTGGGCCTAAAGCGAATGCAGATATTATTGTTCCAATGCCAGGTTTGATTGAGAATATAAGTCCAATTATGACACAGCTAGTATCTGTAATAATTCTCCACCACTTAAAAGAAAGCTTATTTTCCCTCTCTCCTAAAGTAAGAGCTATCCAATCGTAGGTTGAAACACCCAAATTAGCTGTGAAAATAAATGCAGAGGAAAGACATATTAATATAATTGCAAGACAAAGAAGGATAATTCTCATCCAAATATTGTCTACAGGAAGATATTTATCAATGGTAAGAGATGAAAATTCAATTATATAGCCGAGTAAGAATAAGTTAATAAACGTCCCTACTCCAATATATTTGCGAGCAAAGATAAGCATTAGAATAAGAGAAACAACATTAATAATTACGTACGTTGTTCCATAATCAAGTGGGGAAATTGAATCAATAGCAAGCGTGAATGATTGGTATGGATCGATACCCATTCTACTAGAACGTAGTGCACCAGCTCCGATAGCAAGGACAACAACTCCTAGCGCTGTCATGATTATTCTTTTTATGTAATCTTTTTTCATCAAAAATCCACCCCTACAAAAGATGATTAAACAATACATCTTCCCCTTTGTCGAATAAAAAATGATAATACTCACTATGATTTCATTTCTCCTAACAGAAGAAGCAAAAAAAGAAGCCTTTTCTCTCTTAGAAAAATTAAGAGAGAATAACTCTGTGTCATTTCCTCCTTCAGAAGAGTATCCACTAAGCCTAATAAAAGAAGGAAATATGTTAGGAGTTCTAATTGCCGTAACTAAAGGTGGAGAGAGAAAGGTCTTATATGGATTTTCGGGAGCACTCAGTGGACACTACAACATACCAGGCTTCGTCCATACTTGCTTTTCTGAAAAAGATTATGATGATTACATGCTCAAGTATGATAAGAGAATACATGAGTTAACTGCACTAATAGAAAATGGAGATATTAGCCTAAAGCAAGAGAGAAAAGAACTCTCTAAAAAAGCACAAGAAGAGTATGAGAAAATATTCTCTTTTTATACTTGGAATGGAGAGAGAATATACTCTCTTCCACCTCACGCTCCTACAGGAACGGGAGAATGTGCAGGACTAAAGCTCATAAATGCTGCTCTAAAGAAAGGTTGGGAGATAAAAGGACTAGCGGAATTTAAATATTCAAAGGATGGAAAAATAGATTGTTTTTTCCCTCCATGTGAGAAAAGATGCTCACTCCTTCTTGGCTCAATGTTGGGCTTAGAATATATCTATGCCGATGAAGATATTGCCATCGTAAATAAAAGATCAGGCTTTCTGAGTGTTCCTGGAAGAGGAGAAGAAAAACTAGATAGCGTTTCTTATCGTTTTCATACTCTCTTTCCATCCTCCCCTAACGCCCCGCATGCACATAGACTCGATATGGACACATCGGGTTTAATGATTCTTGCTTTCACAAAAGAAGCACTCAAAAATCTTTCATTGCAATTTGAGAAAAGGGAGATAAAAAAGAGTTATATAGCACTTTTGGATGGCGTAGTAAAAGAAGAGGAAGGAGAAATAGATCTTCCACTTAGACTTGATGTAGATAACAGACCAATGCAAATAGTAGATTTTGTAAATGGGAAAAGTGCTCAAACAACATTTAAAAGACTCGATATAGAACGACGAGATGGAGAGTTATGCACAAGAGTTGAATTCTTTCCTCATACAGGACGAACACACCAACTACGTGTTCATGCAGCTTCAGGCTTGCACCACCCTATCAAAGGCGATAATCTCTACGGAATCCAAAAGAATGGTGAGAGGCTATACCTACACGCCGCATCTATTACCTTCACTCACCCGAGAACAAATGAAAAGATGACATTCACTCTTGATCCTGACTTCTAGTTAAACGGCTGACTGTATTTTCTAAGCGTTCAATTTCTCTTTTTATCTCATCAATTTGACTGTCTATCTTACTCTTTTCGTTTTCAAGAATCCTAATCTTTTCTTTTTCTTCTTCAATTAGAGCTTTGTAGTCATCAGCCTTTGCCTCTTTTTCTAGTTGATTACGTTCAAGGACTAACGAAGAGTATTCGTTCTGCTTTTCGATAATATGTTGAAGTATATCAAGAACATCAGGAGGTGTTTCTTCGCCTATCCAATTAGCTCCCCTATCATAGAGATAGTTTCCATAGTTAATAACGCATTCATTGAATGCTGTTTTCTTCTCTTCAACAAGAAGTTCGTTGTCCTCGCTCTCACCTTTTTCCAAGCTTCTTCTTCTATTAACAGAGGACGTAATATATTCTTCTAGTTCCTCTTCTTCGCTTTGGAGCGAGTCTCTTTTATCTTTTATTTCATTTAATTCACTAATAAGATTTTGAGCTTTTTCTCCACTTATAGAAGCAGCGACAGTAGGATTGTCGGCAAAAGATGAGTAATCAAGATAGCGAGTAGTATCACTACGCTTCATTCTGTTAAGAGCACTAGATGAGGT
>JBNMJW010000084.1:0-8751 GCA_050874025.1 Candidatus Ornithospirochaeta sp. | reverse complement strand
GCATTTACTTTTAGAAAAAAAACTAAAAATGCTAGCCCACGCTTCCTTACGCCTTCTTTTCTCTTCAATTATGATTGTAAACGCTGTTTTTAGCTTTTAAAAGCAGTTCCTAAAAACTTCTCTTCTTAAAAATGTACAAAAATTCTTAAAAACACTGCATTTACTTTTTCAAACCTGCATTTACCTATTAAATACTGCATTTACTTTTACAACTGACAAGTTTTTTTCAGATTAGTGGTTGTGTTAATTCTTGGTTCTTTGTGTTATATAAGAAATATATGTCTGAACCTATTATTAATATATTAGATAATGAAACTTGGAGTATTGAGAATAATGGCGTTAGGTTTTTCCTTTTAAAAGGCAAAGAGAAAGCCTTGCTAATAGATAGTGGAATGGATGTTCCATATGTAAAAGCACTAGCTGAAAGATTGAGCAATCTGCCTGTAAAACTACTTAATACTCATGCAGATATAGATCATATAGGAGGAAATGACGAATTTTCGTCCTTTATGATGCATCCAGCTGAAGCTATTAATTATTATAAAGTACAAAAGAAAGTTGGCATAATTGAACCTGTTTATGATGGTGACATAATAGATTTAGGGAATAGAGGATTAGAGGTTATGCTTACCCCAGGTCATACGCCTGGTTCTATTATGCTTCTAGATAAATCAAGAGGTGTAATCTTTTCCGGTGACACAGTTCAAGATGGTAACATATTTCTTTTTGGTCCAATGAGAGATATCCATGCATATGTGCTAGGTCTAAAAAGAATTTCAAAGTGGAAAGGTCAATATGACGTACTATATCCTTCTCATGGAAGTCTTCCTGTTGCACCTTATCTCATAGATAAACTGATTGATGGTGCAACCAAAGTTATTAAGCACGAAACAGATGCAAAAGAAGCATTTATTCTTGAACAAAAGGTTCTTGTTCATGATATTGGATGTGCAAAGATAATAACTGAGGTAAAAGATGAATAGAGGAGAAGCTGCCTATAACTTTTTTCTTGAAGGTTATAATTGCACTCAGTCTGTTTTAATGGCATATAAAGATTTCTTTGAGAAAGATTGCTTTAGCTTAATTTTAGATTCTTCCTCATCTTTTGGGGGTGGCATGGGGAGACTAAGAGAAGTTTGTGGAACAGTTAGCGGGGCATTCCTAATCCTTGGAAGAGTTTATGGATACCATGAAGCAAAAGAGAGTGAGAAAAAGGCCAAGCTATATTCTCACATCCAATGCTTTGCTTCTCTCTTTGAAAAGGAAAATTCAAGTATAATTTGTAGAGACTTGTTAGGCTTGAATGGTAAAAGTAGTCCAATTCCAGAAGAAAGGAATAGTGACTACTATGTTCGTCGGCCATGTCCGAGATACTGTTTTTCTTCTGCTTCTATTCTCCAAAAATATCTTCAAGAAAATGGCGTATTGAATAGTGAGGGAGAGATAATTGTTAATTCTTTTCCTTTATTAAATTGATTAAGTGGCTAATTCTCTTTACTTCGTCTTCTAAGTGTATCTCTTCCTCCTCTAATGCTAGCTCTAATCTCGTTAGCAATAGAGATGAAAAAAGTTCTGTAATAGTTTGATGATAGAGTGGTGGAAGCGAAAATGATGAGATAACAACCTCTGCTTGTGAATTTAGCATTAGCGTTATCAACCTATATTCGCTTTTACTTTCATTGTTAACGAAGTGCGTTGAAAAGATAACTCTTAACCACGTCATATTCTCTTCTTTCAAAAATAAACTAACCCAATGAGAAGTTGCAGAGAGAAGAACATCTTGGACACTTCCATTTAAGTTTAAAGAGAAACCCTGTTTCATAAAGGCCTTGTGCCCTGAAGAGATTATCTCACTTATTATTTCTTCTTTTGATGTAAAATAGTTATAGAGAGTTGCCTTTGATATATTAACTCTCTTTGCTAAAATTGAAAGAGAAAAGTTTTCTATCCCGTCATAAGCAATAATCTCAGATGCTTCTTTTATAATTAGTTCTTTTTTTGATGGTGCCATAATACAAGAATACCAACCGAACGGTTGGTTGTCTATGCAGCTTTTTTATTTATTTTTGTTTCTTACAAGCTTTTCTTTATTGAATAAGAATTATGAAAAAGAAGAAAATCTTTCTAACTTAATTGAAAAGGACAAATACATGTACGCATTAGTAGAAATCCTAGGCAAGCAGTACAAAGCAGAAGAAGGCAAGGTACTTCTTGTTGATAGAATCCCTCAGGAGGTTGGTTCCTCTTATGAGATTAGTAAGGTTCTTGCTGTCGTAGATGGAGAAAAGGCTGTTTTTGGCACACCATGTGTTGAAAATGCAAAAGTTCTCGCTACAGTCGGTGAAGAAGTAAAAGGCGACAAGGTGAAGGTCTACAAGTTCCGCAGAAGAAAGGGTTATAGAAGAACTCAGGGACATAGAGAGAAGTACACCCAGATTACAATCAATAAGATTGAATGCTAAGGAGGCAAAAGAATGGCACATAAGAAAGGTGGTGGTTCAAGCCGCAACGGTCGTGATTCCAATGCTCAGCGCCTTGGCGTCAAAAGATTTGGTGGACAGCTTGTAAAGGCTGGTGAAATCATTGTTCGTCAGCATGGCACAAAGATTCACGCAGGTGAAAATTGTGGCTGTGGTACTGACTATACACTCTTTGCTAAAGTTACAGGCACAGTAAAGTTCTATGAAAGAAAGAATAGAAAGTACTGTTCAATTGTAGCTGTAGAGGCAGAAAACTAATTTATTTATCCATATTATGTTTGGATTTTCAGACGAAACATATATTGATGTTCAGTCAGGCGATGGAGGCGCAGGTTGCGTCTCCTTCCGTCGTGAAAAATTCGTACCTAAAGGTGGTCCGGATGGAGGAGACGGCGGAAGAGGTGGCGATGTCATCTTTGTCGTCAAAGACAATTTAAGAACTTTGGGTCACTTGAAGATGATCCGTGTTTTTCGTGCCGAAAATGGTCGTGGTGGACAAGGCGCAAGAATGTACGGCCGGGATGGAAGAGACATTGAGATTCCAGTTCCACCAGGAACAGTTATAAAAAATGCTGAGACAGGTGAAATAATTAAGGACCTTTCTGGAGAGGAAAGATTTGTCTTTCTAAAAGGTGGAAAGGGTGGTCTTGGCAATTGGCACTTCCGTACTTCAACTCATCAAACTCCACGTTTCGCTCAGCCAGGGGAAAAGGGCGTGAGCATGAGAATAGGAGTTGAACTCCTTGTTATAGCTGACATAGGCTTTGTCGGATTTCCTAATGCAGGAAAATCTAGCCTTTTAAATCTATTAACAAATGCAAGAAGTAAAGTTGCTGGATACCCCTTTACTACTAAGATTCCACAGCTTGGAGTAATGAGAATTTGGGATAAAGATATTGTCCTTGCAGATATACCTGGTATTATCGAGGGAGCATCAGAAGGACAAGGTATGGGCTTCAAGTTCTTGCGTCACATATCTAGAACAAAAGGTCTTGCATACTTAGTTGATCTTAGTGATGACAATTACTTAGACGCCTATCAAATACTCAAGAATGAATTAGAAAAGTACTCACCAGAACTAGTAGATAAGCCATCAATTTTGATTGGTACTAAGATAGATGAAGATGGTGCTAGAGAGAGATTTGAAGAGTTGAAAAAGAAGTATTCTTCATCTCTTACAGTTCTTCCTTTGTCTATATATGATGATTCTCTTCTTGAACCTGTAAAAGTTGCCTTTGCTAAATTGGCTAATGTAGAGAAAGAAGAGAAGATGGATGGAGGTTTTACCTCTAAAATGGATAAGGATGCTTACTACAGAGATGAGGAGTGAGAAGAAAGCCATCTTAGGTGGAACATTTGATCCTGTTCATATTGGGCATATTAATCTCTTTCATTCAATTTCAGAGTTTACAGATATTACAACGCTATATGTAATTCCTGCCTATGTTTCTGCATTTAAAAAAGGAAGAAAAGCTGCATCTTTTTCTGACAGAATGGCTATGCTAAACTTGGCAATCATAGACTATGCAGATATTTATCCATTAGACAGTCTAAATATAGTGGTTTCTGATTTTGAAGGAAAGAAAAAAGGCATAAGTTATACAAGTGAGACTATAAAAGAGCTCTTTGATAAATTAGAAGATAATGGCAAGGTTAATTTTGTCATTGGTGATGATTTAATAGAAGGATTACCTCGTTGGCATGATTATGAATATTTGAAAAGTCATGTTCGATTCTATTGTTTTACTCGTGATGGAGGAGAAAAAAAGAATCTTGAGGGTGTTGAGATAATATATATAGATAGTCCTCAAACAATTGCATCAAGCACGATGTTTAGAGATGGAAAAGAGGGCTTAGTTACGCCTTCTGTTATGGAGTATATAGAGAGTGAAGGACTATATAAGAATAAGAGATAAAGTTAAATCTATGATTAAAGAGAGTAGGTTTATCCATTCATTGGGAGTGGCTGAGACAGCAAGAATGCTTGCTGATCGTTTTTCTCTTGATGAAGAGAAAGCTCTTATTTGTGGTATCTATCACGATAGTTATCGCTATAGTACAGATGAAAGTGCCATACCTCTTCTCTTAGCTAATGGATATAAAATAGAGAAGGAAGAAGAGGATGACGTTATGCTTCTTCATGGTGCTCTTGCTTCTTTATATTTTGAAAGAGATACGTTACTAGATGTAACTCAAGACATGAAAGATGCTGTTCGTTTTCATACTCTTGGCTCTCCTAGTATGGGCAAACTTGGCGCAATTATATATATTTCTGATTATATCGAACCTGGAAGGAAGCATTTAGAGGATAGCGATAGAATCAGGATACTTGAAAAGGAAACAATTGAGGAAATGGTTCTTTCTATAATAGAAATGCAACGTCCTTATTTTGATAAAGAAGGAATAAAAGAAGCAAGAATTTCTAGTGAACTTTACTCTTTTATTAAAGATGGTGGAAAATTATAAGAGGTAAATATATGGATGAAAAAATTAAAGAAAAGGCAAGTAAGATAGAAGCATATTTAAAAGAGCATAATGTTGGTGATGTAGTAGTTGTAGATCTCAATGATTGTTCTTGGGCTTCTTGTTTTGTTATTGGTACAGTAACAAGCGTTGGTCACCTCAAAGGTGTTGTTCATCAGCTTTGGGGTTTCTTAAATGAAATGGGACTTACTGTTAACAATAGACATAAGACTCCAGGCGATGATGGATGGGAATTAATTGATTGTGGTGATATTGTTATCCACTTAATGAGCCCAGATTTGAGAGAATTCTATAGCTTAGAGAAACTATGGAAGGCTACTGAGGATCGAAAATAAGTTATTAGAGAGCTATAATGGCTCTCTTTTTTCATAGAAATATGAAGAAAATATGGAGTCGGTAAAGTTTTAGTTAAAAAATCTTGTGCAACAAAAGACAACAGGGTACAATTCCAACAAATGGCTACATTATCTGATATCGCAAAAAAAGCAAATGTATCGCCTGCAGCTGCTAGTAGGGTTTTAAATCATGATTCTTCCTTCGTTGTAAGCAAAGAAGTAAGACTTGCGATTATGAAGGCTGCTGTAGAGTATGGATACAAAACACCTAGACAGAAGAAAGAAGATTACAGAGTAATCGAAGTTGGAATAGCAGATTGGCATGTTGTTCCAGAATCAAGAAGAGATGAGATAAACTATGATGATTTAGTTCCACTCTCAGAGACAGGAGTTGACTATATCTTTTCTCGCTTAGAAAAGGGGAAATCTAGAAAAGTTGATGCTATCATCGGGGTTGGAATTTTCAATAGTGAAGAAATTGATGAACTTATGTTCTCTTCAACAAATATTGTTTTCTTGAACAATCATGATAAAGATATTCCTTTTGATCGAATGTTTATTGATTACAATACACCAGTAAAAAAATCTTTTGATTATTTAATTAACAAAGGTCATAAGAGAATTGCCTTTATCACTGGACTAAGTGAAGAAAATGGCATTGTAATTGGACAGAGAAGAATTGATGGCGTTAGAGCAATTATGAAGGAAAAGGGCGTTTATGATGAAGATTTATTCTTTGTCGGAAAGATGACCGATGAATCAGGAAAAGAGATGATGAATAGGGCTCTTATAAGAAATCCTGATGCAATTGTTCTTGGTTCTCAGCTCTTAGAAAATGGTGTTATGGAGGTTTACAATAAACTTGAAAACCCTCCAGAGATTATTCTAAGAAGAGATATCGATTTGGGACACAAAGAATCAAATCATCCAGTTGTTAGAATGTCATCAGAACAACTTTGGCAGATAACTTTAATGCTTATCTATATGAGGAGTAAGGCGGAAGAACCACCTTTGACTGTTTATATAGAAGCAGCATTTGAAGAATAGAATGGAGGAAAAAATGAAAAAAGTTTTAGCTTTGGCACTTGTTGTCATGCTTGCACTTAGCTGTGTATTTGCACAGGGTGCTAGTGAAGTTAAAAATGCAAAAGAAGTTAGTGAGCTTAATATCACATTTGTCCCATCAATGGATGTCGACAAGATTGTTGTTGCAACAGAGCCACTAAAGAATCTTCTTAAAGATCAGTTAGCAACTCAGGGTTGGACAGTTGACAATGTTAACATCAACGTCAGCACAACTTATGAAGCAGCTGGTGAAGCTCTCGATGCTGGTACAACAGACTTAGCATTTATTCCTGCTGGAACATATGTTCAGTATGAAGATGGTGCAACAGCAATTTTAACAGCTACAAGAGCTGGTAAGAGTGTTAACTCTGACAATCCTATTGATTGGAACAGCAATGAGCCTATAACAAATAGTGATGAACTCGTTGTTGGTTACCGCTCTCTTATCTACTCTGGTATTACAGAGAAGGCAAAGGCTTTAGCTGAGAAAGTTAATAAGGGTGAAGCTCTTACTTGGGATGAACTCAATGCTTGTTCTTGGGGTGTAAGTAGCACAACAAGTTCTGCTGGATACATCTATCCATCAGTTTGGCTTTATGACAGATATGGCAAGACAGTTGCTGATCTCGATAAGGCTGTTCAGACAGGCTATGCAGCTGCATTTGCAGGTCTTGCTTCTGGTATGTATGACATTGTCGTATGTTATGCTGACGGAAGAATGGACTATGAGAAGAGCTGGCAGGCAGATTGGGGTAGACCAAACACAATCTGGGAAGACACAGATGTTATCGGTGTTACAGATTTTGTTATGAACGACACAATCTCTGCTAGTAAGAACTCTGCTAAAATGACACCTGAATTTATCGCTGCTCTCCAGGATGCATTTATTGCTATTGCAAAGACAGATGAAGGAAAGGCTGTAATTAGTATTTATAACCACGCTGGCTACCAGAAGGCTGTTGATTCAGACTACAACGCAGCTAGAACAATTAACAAATTATTTAAGTAATTTTAAATATAAGATGGGTAGGTTCTCTACCCATCTTATGGAGGCTATATGATTGTTTTTGATTCAGTTAGTAAGGTTTATCCTAATGGAGTTAAGGGTTTAGATAATGTATCACTCTCCATCGACCAGGGTGAATTTGTTGGTATTATTGGTCTCTCTGGTGCAGGAAAATCGACTCTAATTAGATCAATTAATAGAATGCACGATATTACAAGTGGTTCTTTAACTGTAGACGGTGTTGAAGTTGATAGTCTAAAAGGAAAGGAACTTCGAAGCTTTAGACGTAAGATTGGTATGATTTTCCAGTCATTCAACCTCGTTACTAGAGCTAGCGTTATTAAGAACGTTTTGACATCTTTTGTTCCAGATCTTCCTTTCTGGAGAGTGCTTTTTGGCATATTCCCTAAGGAAGCAAAAATAAAAGCTTTAGAAGCTTTAGATAATATGGGTATTTTGGATAAGGCCTATAATAGGTGTGACGAGCTATCAGGTGGTCAGCAACAACGTGTTGCTCTTGCTCGCACTCTTGCCCAAGATCCAACAATCATCCTTGCAGATGAGCCTGTTGCTGCCCTCGATCCAATTACAGCAAGGCAGGTAATGGATGATTTTAAAAAAATTAATAGAGAAAGAAATATTACAGTATTAATAAATATTCACCATGTAGACTTAGCTCTTGAATATGTCGATAGGATTATTGGCATAAAAATGGGAAAAATTGTATTTGATGGAAAGAGTAGTGAGATTAATAACGAAATTCTTTCTGAAATATATGGTGGAGACCTCGCGAAGGTAGGGTCTAGTGAAGAGCTAGCAAGGAAGGAATGATTATGTCCTTGTATGATAAGCTATTTAAACCAAAAGAATATACATTAGAGAATGGGAAGAAGGTTGTTGAGAAAAGAAGTAGGGCTCCTCTTATCATTCTTATTCTTATTGCATGTTCTGTTATATCTATAAAGGTTACAGGATTCTCTTTAAAGGTTCTTATTCAGAGAGGAAATCAGTTTTTTGTTATTCTGAAGCGAATGTTTCCACCTGATTGGTCATACTCTTCATCAATATGGACACCTCTTTTTGATACCATAAAAATGAGTATTATTGGTTCCTTAATTGGTGCTCTTGTTGCTATTCCTTTTGCAATTATTTCATCATCAAATATTGTAAAAAACAAAATAGTAATCTTCTTGTTCAGACTATTTTTCTCAATAACAAGGACGCTTCCTACTCTTGTTACAGCATTAATTGCTACGTTTATCTTTGGTCTTGGAACAACAGCAGGAACAGTTTCAATTGCAATCTTTACCTTTGCTTATGTTGGTAAACTTCTCTATGAGCAGATTGAAACAACAGACATGGGACCTTATGAAGCTATGAT
>JBNMJW010000083.1:0-8772 GCA_050874025.1 Candidatus Ornithospirochaeta sp. | reverse complement strand
ATTATGAGCTGTCAAATTATTTATTAAAAAAAATAAAATTACATTATTTTTAATTTAAAAAATTGCGTATGTGCTTAATATTTAGTCAATAGGTTCTATTGCAATAATGTTTAATTGTTCTTTACCTTGGCCTTTCCACCAATTTACTTCAGGAGTAAAAACAATAGAGACATTTCGCCCAAGTAAACTTTCACTATTAGAAGCATTCCACCATACAGATGGCCAAATGTAACCACCGTATTCGATTGAAAGCCTCATAAATTTATCACTATTTCCAACATGGTATGCTTCTCTTACGATAGCTGATGGAATATAAAACTTTAACTCAGGGCTTTCTTGGCCATATGGAGAAAAGAAGCTAAGAGATGACCATACATCATTTTCTAAATCCTTTTCATCCAAGATTGCGTCTACTTCAATGGTCTTTTCTTTTTCTTCTTCCTCTTCAAAAGTTTCCATGTAGGAATAAAGAAGTGAAATAAACTCATCCTTTTTACTCTTATCCATTCTTAGCCCCGCAGCGTATTTATGGCCGCCATAGTCCTCGAATAGGTAATCAAAATTTGAGAGAAAATCTCTCGCATTAAATTGATCAAAACATCTAAGAGAACCAGAAATTGTATCCTCAACCGAAGCTAAAACAACACAAGGAACACCGTGCTCATTGCTTAGCTTAGAAGCAATGGAACCTGTTAAGCCTCGAGATATTTTTTCATCGTCAATAATAATAATCTTTCCATTACTTCTCTTTAATGATTCCGTTGCCTTTTCGCTCACGTTTGCCAAGGCATCTTCTTCGCTCTTTTGTCTTTCACTGTTAAGGGCAATGAGACTATCAGTTAATCTCACAATCTCATCGTCAGAATTAGAAAGAAGCAGAGATAGAGCAATATCAGGCTTACCCATTCTTCCCGACGCATTAAGTATTGGGGTAATTTTATATGAGACATTGCTTACACTAAGTGGCTTTCCTATTAGATTTTGTCGGCTTAATAGATAGCTAAAGCAAAGTGGTGGCTTACTCGATAATAACTTAAGTCCTTTCTTTACAATTAACCTGTTTTCATCTCTCAGTGGCATTAAATCTGCAATTGTGCCAATTGCTTCCAAAATCATAATTTCTTCGTAGTCCTTTGTTAGACTGTCAAATGAATAGATGGAAACACTTCTGAAGAGGGAAATAAGTGTCTCAAGTTCCTTTGGCCCATCTGAATATCTTGCGCCACGTGAGCGCAGTGATAGCTCAAATAAACTTTTACCTCGGCAAGATGGCATTATTTTTTCCAAGTTTGGTCGGAAGTCCTCAATTGAAATATCTACACCTTTACCAAAAGCTTTTTTCAAAAGATTAAGCTCAGTGTCTTTATCTAGAACAACTATTGGTGTATTTGAAGACAAAAACGGCAAAAGCGGAGATGAGTAAATTGACCCCTTTTCACCTTCTACAAATTCATCATAGCAACGTTCCACTTCCATTAGGTTTTCAAGTCTTACTCCACTAATGCGAATTGTTCCATTACCTGGCTCAGCATGTAACAAAATTACACTAGAGTTCCATAGAGGAGTACGACTAAAATTCAATGCCCAAGAAAGTTTTGCAGCTACTCCACATCCAGCTAAGTCAGAGAAAGGATAGCCAGAGCCTTCAACTTTAGGATCGAATATTGCTTCACTTGGAGGGAGTTGCTCTAGAGGTAGATGATGATCAAGTACAATAACACTAACGCCATTTTTTTCTAACTTCTTTATCTCGTCAATAGCGCTTATACCATTGTCTACAGTAATGACAAGAGTTGTCCCACTTTCAATTATTTCGTCTACAATCTTATCACTCAAGCCATATCCTTCATCATCAACAGGGAGCCTTGTTACAACACTTTTAGCACCAAGTTTTTTTAGTGTTTTATAGATGATTGCAGTAGATGTAATACCATCTACATCTCTATCTCCGTAGATAGTAATCTTTTCTTGCTTTTTACCATCTGTTTCGTCTAATGCTTCATCTATTCTCTCAATGGCACTATAAACATCATCGACACTAAATGGACTATGTTGATAAATGATATCATCTTCAAGATAATACTTTATTTCATCCTCTTCTATTTCTCGCCTATTGTAGATGCAAGACGAAAAAACTGAGAGACCATATCTCTCATGCAATGAATTTACTCTTTCACTATCACAGCTTTTTAAGCTAATTTTCATATATTTAAACTTATCCTTAACCAAGTAAACCAGACTCTATTGTCTTTAATCGAGCAGGGAATGAGACTTCAAGCGTTCTTACTAAATAGTGGCTAATCTTTTTCACAAACTCATCACTAATCTTGTAAGCAAGTGAAGTTTCTATATCAGAAGAAGAGACATACATAATATATCTTCTTGCATTAGGAGGAAGAATTAGGGAAGAAGAAAGTGTATCGCAACTAGAACAACAAGCGGTTCCACTTAGCGTTGAAAACCCTAAAATCTCATCATCTCTATATTCTCTTTGGCACATAGGGCAAACTTTCCAGTCACCGCTAAGCCCCTCTATCAACAAAAAATGAGAAATAAAATAGACAGCACATCTATCTACATTATTGCTTTCCATTTCATCTAAAACAGATGTATAGAGAGAGTATATTGAGCTATCACAAAGGCGAGAAAGTATAACAAGTTCAGAAAAAAGCGTTACCCAACCTATCTTATCTAAACTAGTTTTTACCCAATCATGATCTGTTAAGATTTCAACATCCTTAACATAGATGGCATTCTCTCCTTTCTTCGAAAGAGAAAATAATCCCTCAGCATATAACGGGAATCTATCACCTTTTGGACTACGAGATGAACCATATGAAATGGCTTTAATTAAGCCTAAATCTGGAGAAAGGAGCGTTAAAAGAGCATTTCTTTCTCCTTTTTTTTCTTTTTTTATAATTATAGCTAGGCTTTTAAAATCTCTATCCATACTCTCTATATAATATTAGATATTAACATAAAGCGCTTTCTTAACAAAGGAGTTAAGGGTAACATATAGAGCTATGAAAAGATATTTTGCTTTCGTACTATTCTTATTTCTTTCGCTTTCTATCTTTGCTTCTATTACAATCAGAGATGATTTATTTAAAAGCGATGAGGAATTAAAAAACTTTAAAGTAGAAGCTGTAACGAAAGATGAAGAAGAATACTACTCAAGTATGAATATCTACCTATTAACAGGAGGCGAAGGCTCTCTTATTTGGGAGAACTTTGGACACTCCGCCTTTGTTGTTACTACTCCTAATGGCATAGATGTTGCTTTCGACTACGGTATTTTCACCTTTGATGAGAATTTCCTTCCATCCTTCATTCTTGGAAAGCTTTACTATGAAGTTTGGGAAACATATGCGTTATATAGAATAAGTAGCCTAGAAGACGAAGATAGAACTGTTAGCCTGCTTCCTTTAAATCTTACTAATAACGAAAAAAAGGCTGTGTATAGTTTTCTTTTGTACAATACAAAAGAAGAAAACAGGACCTATCTATACGACTATTTTTCAGATAACTGCGCAACAAGACTAAGAGATATTTATTCTTACGCAAAAGGAGATGACTTCTACTCTTTTCTGCAAAAAGAGAGTAACGAAACTATTCGTTACAGTGTAAACAAGCATCTATCTCGTTCTACATTCTTCGTGTCATGGGCAATAAACTATCTCTTAGGCCCATCTGTCGACAAAAAAGCAACGCTCTGGGATATGTGTTACCTTCCTTCTGCACTTGAAAAGGCCATTAAAGACTACCAAGGTAATGAAAGCACAACAATCTATGAAACAAAGGAAAGAAAGGCAACACCAGAAAAGTGGAATATAAATTCCTATTCATTACTCTTTGGTCTTGTACTCCTTTCTCTTTCACTTTTAGCCTATTTCAAAAAATTTAATAAATTCAATGATTTATTACTAGCTATCGTTCTTTTATTGTTCGGTGTTATGAGTCTTGTTTTGCTTTTCTTAAGTCTATTTACCATTCACTATGTAACACATTCAAATTTAAATATTCTTATAATTTCACCATTAGTGCTTATCTCATCCTTCTTCCATTTCGCTTCACTAGGAAAAGAAAGAAAAGAAAAGCAAATTGCAATTGTAAATACTATTATGCTTGTTCCCTTAATTATAACAGTTCTAGTACGTTTGCTATTTTCTTCACTTTTAATCCAAAATATATGGGCTCCTACAATCGTGGGATTTCTCCTCTACGCAGCAGAAGCCCTTCCTTATATGATTAAGAAAAGAATTATTAACCGATAATCTTTGTTCCCATATCACCATAGACAGCATCATATAGATTTTCAGGATCTGTAACGATGCCCATATTGCCTGTAGACTTAACAAAGTCTGTTAAAGCTTGAATCTTTGGTAACATTGAACCAGGAGCAAAATGACCTTCAGCCATATATTTTTCAGCATCTTTTGTTGTGATAGTATCGAGAGTCTGCTGATTAGGCTTTCCAAAGTTTAAGCAAACCTTAGGTACTGCAGTTGAAATAACAAACATATCTGCCTTAAGGTCTTTAGCGAGCATAGCTGCAGCCAAGTCCTTATCGATTACAGCCTCTCTTCCAGATAGAGTTCCGTCGCTATTCTTTACAACAGGAATACCACCGCCACCTGCTGCTATTACGATAATACCATTGTCAAGGAGACACTTGATTGTCTCAAGCTCGATAATTGAAACTGGCTTTGGAGATGCAACGACTCTTCTGTAGCCTCTTCCTGCATCCTCAACAACATTCCAATTGTCCTTTTCTTTATGTTCAAGAGCAACCTCTTGACTCATAAATGAACCAATTGGCTTTGTAGGCTTCTTGAAAGAAGGATCATCATCTCTAACTTCAACCTGTGTTACAACAGTTGCAATGTTCTTTTTAATACCATCAAGTGCCATCTGGTTATCTAGGGCCATCTGTAACTGATAGCCAATAGCACCCTGAGTATCTGCAACACAAGAATCAAGTGGAACAGTATGTAGTTCTTGAGAAGCAATTTCTGCTCTTCTAAGAATGTAGCCAACCTGAGGTCCATTACCATGTGCAATAACTACTCTATTTCCAGCTTTAACTAAACGAGCAATATGCTTTGCTGTTTTATTTGCTGCCTCATACTGAGAAGCGACTGTTACATGTTTACTATCTTCAATTAAAGAATTACCACCAATAGCAATTACAATTAGTTTACCATCCATTTTTATACTTCCTTGTTCTTTGAGAATAACACAAATGCAACAAAATGCAACAAATATTTCTCTATATTTTTATCCGCATCTAGCTCTTTATTTAGAGTTTTTCTTCTTGTCGTAAACAATTTGCTTTTTTTATATTATATTAACTAGAGAATTAAAGGAATTTAATATATGGAAAAAGAAGATATAAGAGAAGTTATAAGTGAAGTACCAGTTCTTCCTTTAATGGAAAAGCCGCTCTTTCCTGAAACTCTCACAACACTAGTAATTGCTCGTCCAAGCGACGTTCAGATAATTAATTACGCTATAGAACATGGAGGAACCTTCTTGGCTGTTGTTCAAGAGGGAGAAGATGTAGATTCTTTAGCTAAAGTTGGAACATTAGCTAAGATAACAAAATTCATTAGGTTGCCTAATTCTTCCATCCATGTTTTTGCAACAACAGATAAAAGAATTGCTGTTAATAGCTATACATTCTCCTCTCCTATTTTGGCTGAGGGCGTAGAACTTGTTGATAAACCTTCGTCAGCAAAGGTTTTGCAACCTTATACAAGAATACTAAAAGATCTTGTATCATCACTATCTAGAACAAGAGTCTTTAACTTTGGAACAGAAGTAAACATTACAAACTTTGAAGATCCAAGTTCTGTATGTTGGTATGCGGCTTCTGCTCTTGTTTCTGCTCCTCGAGATTTCCTTGAAGAATTACTAGAAGAGACAGATACGAAAAAGAGAATAACTGCCCTCACCTCATATATTGCAGGAGAGAAGGAGATTCTTGATAAAGAAGAGCAAGTAAAACTCAACTATATTGAAAGAATCAAAGCTAGAAATAAAGAGGCTATTCTTAGAGAGCAAATTAAAGTTCTTAATGGTGAACTAAACCAAGTTCTTGGCGGTTCAGGAGATATTCTTTCTAACAAAAAAGGTGATATCTTCCAACGTGCCCAAGCAAAGGTACTTCCTCCTCAATACAGAGAGGTTGTTGATAAAGAACTAGAGAAGCTTACAGCTCTCGATACGATGAATCCTGAATACATGCTTACAAAAGTCTACATAGAGACTATTCTCGATCTTCCTTTTGATGAAGAAGAAAAGACACCTTCTTATTCAATCATTAAGGTTAAAGAACAACTTGAGAAAGACCACTATGGGATGAAAGATGTTAAAGATAGAATAGTTGAATTCTTAGCATCTAGACTTAAAGCCAATAACAGTAAGGGTGCTGTTATTTGTCTTGCAGGCCCTCCAGGAGTTGGTAAGACAAGTGTTGCATCCTCTATAGCTAAATCGTTAGGCAAAAAGTTCTATAGATTTAGTGTTGGTGGCATGAGAGATGAAGCCGAAATTAAGGGACATAGACGAACATATATTGGTGCTATGCCTGGTAAGCTTATTCAAGCTGTGAAGAGCGTTCAGACTACTGACCCTGTCATCTTAATTGATGAGATCGATAAGATGGGAGAAAGCTATAATGGGGATCCTGCATCTGCCCTTTTGGAGGTGTTAGACCCTGAGCAGAATGTAAACTTCAGAGATTTCTACTTAGATATTCCTTATGATTTATCTAAGGTCCTCTTCATTGTTACAGCTAATGATCTCTCACGTATTCCCTCCCCTCTCTTTGACAGAATGGAAATCATTGAGATGAGTGGATATACACCTAATGAAAAGCTCCATATCGGTAAAGAATACCTTATTCCAGATTTATTAAAGAAAAATGGACTTGGGAAGAAGGAGCTAAAAATTGAAGACAAAGCTCTCTCTCACATTGCTGAAGAGTATGCAAGAGAAGCTGGAGTAAGACAGTTTAAGAATGAACTTGATAAAATTATGAGAAAAGTTTCTCTTAAAATACTAGAGGGAGGAGAAGATTTGAAGCTTCCAATTAAGATAAGTGCAAAAGATCTTAACTCTTACCTTGGTCTACCAACATTCCCTTCAGACAGAATTATTAAGGCAGATACTGTTGGCATGGCAATGGGACTTGCTTGGACTGCTTTTGGTGGTGATGTTATTCCTGTTGAAGCCGTATCTATTCCAGAAAAGGGAGATTTAAAAGTTACAGGTCAACTTGGAGATGTAATGAAGGAGTCTGTCTCTATTGCTTGGTCTTCAGTAAAGCATGAAGCATACCTCAGAGGACTCGACATGTCTTTCTTTGAAAAGAATTCTGTCCACTTGCACTGTCCTGAAGGTGCTGTACCTAAAGATGGTCCAAGTGCTGGTATTACTCTCTTTACTGCCCTATGGTCAATGTATAGAGGTCTAAAAGTTAAAGAAGACCTCGCTATGACTGGAGAGTTGACTCTAACTGGTAAAGTTGAAGAGATTGGAGGCCTTAAGGAAAAGATTTTAGGTGCTAGACGAAATGGCATAAAAGAAATCATTATTCCAAAAGGCAACATGAGAGACTTAGAGAAACTTGATGAAGAAGTAAAGGGTGATGTTATTTTCCATCCAGTTAAGACAATCTTGGAAGTTATCAACATAGCATTCCCAAATGAAGTCTCCTCTAGACTAAAGAAGGAAGAGTTAGACAGAATAGAAGAAGATAAGAATGCAAAAGAAGAAGAGGAAAAGGTAAAAGGACTTGCTCTTCAAGCAGAAGCATTTTCAAAGGCGTTTAAATGGCAATAGAACTACTATCTCCTGCGGGAAACTATGAGAAACTAGAGACAGCATATAACTATGGTGCTGATGCAGCATATATGGGATTAACAAAGTTTAGCTTAAGAGCTAATGCTGGAAATTTCGATCAAGAAGAAATTGAGAAAGTAAAGGCTCTTAAAGCTAGAACTGGTAAGAAGCTGTATTGCACAATGAATATTATATTCAGGCAAAAGCAAATTGAAGAACTAGAGACAATGAAGGATGAAATTGCTTCTTGGCCTTTCGATGCCTTCATTGTCAGTGATATAGGAACAGTTCCATTCTTCCAAAAGTACTTTCCTGACAAAGAGTTACACCTTTCAACTCAAAGTAGCTGTATTAACAGCATGAGTGCAAAGGTCTATCACGATATGGGCTTCAAGCGTATTATCCTTGGTCGTGAAGCAAGCTTGGATGATATAAAAAGAATTAAGGACAAGGTTCCTGAAGTTGAGCTAGAAGCTTTTGCACATGGTGCTATGTGTATGTCTTACTCTGGCCGATGCCTACCCTCTTCTTATCTGACAGGTAGAAGCGCAAACGTTGGAGATTGTTCACATACTTGTCGTTGGAACTACAAGATGTACTATGCTCTTGAAGAAGAGGAAAGAAAGGGTAAATACTTCCCTCTTGAAGAAGGAGATGGCTACTCTGCTATTCTTTCGTCAAAAGATTTGTGCATGATAGATCACGTTCAAGACTTAATAGATGCAGGACTAGATTCTATAAAAATCGAAGGAAGAATGAAATCGATTTACTATGTTGCAGTTGTAACACGTGCATACAGAAAGGCTATCGACCACGACAAAGATTTAGACAAGTTTAAACGTGATATCTTCGATGTATCGCACAGGGAGTTTACAACAGGCTTCTTCTACTCTTCTTCTCCTATTGAATCGAAAGATGATGACGTTT
>JBNMJW010000082.1:0-8923 GCA_050874025.1 Candidatus Ornithospirochaeta sp. | reverse complement strand
ACTAGTAAAGAATTTAAAGGGAATACGCAGCTATATTCGGGAATTCTTGATTTATGGCTACAAAACAAGAGATGACTACTCTCATCATAAGAGTGGTCGTACTTATGACGACGAAAGACGAAGATTAAAGAATTATTTGGGTCCTTACGTATCATATTCAAATACAGAAAAAGGGAGAGCCTCTTTCATTTCTTTTGATACTCGTTCTGTATCACATAACCCATTATTTGCTATTTATAAAGCCTGTTCTTTCACTGATTTAGATATTACTCTTCATTTTTGCGTTCTTGAGCTTCTTTCTTTAAAAGAGAAAATGACGCTACATGAGATAAATGAGGAGATTCTTACTCTGCTTCCAGAAGATTTTGATTTTCAAATAGATGAATCTACGCTTAGAAGAAAGCTAAAAGAGTACATTAATATAGGCTTACTCGATTCTGAAAAGAAGGGAAATAGAATTCTTTACTTTATACCAAAGCAACTCGATAACATAGCTAGACTTTCTGATGCACTTAACTATTATTCAGAAGTTGGTGCTTGTGGTGTTGTTGGAGAGTACATTCTTGACAATGAGGATTTGCATAATGATGTATTTATCTATAAGCATCACAATCCAACTAGCGTAATTGAGAGTGATATTTTGTATGAAATCTTGGAGGCTATTCATAACAAGCGAGAAGTCTTCATCACAAAATATAAAAGAAGAACTAGCAAAGAAAGGTCTAGTTACTACATTCCTCTTTCTATATATAAAAGCGTTGAAACAGGACGAATGTACATAATTGTATATGCTAGAAGTCTAGGCTACCAAGCGCTTAGGCTAGACTACATAAGTACAGTAAGCCTTGGGAAAGAATGTGAGAACTATGATTCAATAAAGGCTTCATTTAATAAGAATAAAGAATACGTTTGGAATGTTTCTTTAAATGGGTTTGTAGGCGAAAAAAGTCCTCAAGCACTTGAAAAAGTATCTTTTACAATCTTTTTTGATGACACTGAGAGGTTTGTCTATCAACGAATGCTTTCTGAAAAAAGGAGAGGCAAAGTGGAGCTATTAGATGACAACCATGCAAAATTTTCTATAAGCGTCTTTGACTCTCGTGAGCTTGTGCCTTGGATTCGCACTTTCATTTCAAGAATAACAGATGTCTACTTTTCAAATGAAACTGTACAAAAGCTGTTCTTATCAGATATTGCATCTATGAATGAAATGTATGGCATAGGAGAAAAAGAATGATTTTTAATGAAATATACAGCGTTTACTACAAGATTATTTCTCGTGCTTTAGACCTTGCCATAAAGGAGGAACTTACTTTTGATAGTCTAAAAAGTATTGCTCAAAAATATGGTTTTGAAGAAAGCTTTCTTGGCGTTATTAATGCACTTAATGAGAATAGGTGGCCATTATTTGAAAACGATAGAAATGAGTATAAAACAAATTTTTCTCTTCCTATAAAGCGACCATCTTCGCTTATAGAGAAGCGCTTTATCAAATCAATATTGTTAGATCGAAGAATTAGGCTCTTTCTTGAAGAAGATGCTTTGAACGAATTTCTTAATGCTCTAGATGATGTTGAACCTCTTTGGAATAATGATGATATTGTATATTTCGATCGATGTTCTAATGGTGATGACTACAATAGCTCAATTTATGTATCCAACTTCAGATCTATTATTGGTGCTGTCCATGCAAAAAGCAGAATCTCTGTTGATTATTGTCTTAAAAATGGAGGACACCGGAAATATAACTTTATACCTGTAAAAATCGAGTATTCAGATAAAGATGATAAATTCCGTGTTCAGGGAAAGACAAAGAAGGGTTGGATAACTTTAAGGTTAAGTAACATTGAGAATGTTGAATGTATTGAAAAAAGCAAAAAATTGAAGGATGGGGCCTTTACACCTCCCGCACAAATAGCCGACAGAACTGTCACTGTTGTTGTAAAGAATGAAAGAAATACCTTAGAGCGATTTTTGTTTGCATTTTCTCACTATTACAAAGAAACATCGCTAAAAGGGAAGGTAAAAAATGGTGTTGTTTACTATACTGTAATACTCTATTACAACAAGGATGATGAAATAGAACTTCTTATAAGGCTACTGTCTTTTGGTCCTGTTATAGAGGTTATTGGTCCAGATTGCTTTGTTAGTTTACTGAAGGAAAGACTAAAAAAGCAGGCTAATTATACCTTAACCTGCTCATAGCGCTCGCTATCAAGAATTTTTCTCATATAGCTATAAGGCGTTACATTTTCCCCAGTAACTTGTCTAAAAAGAACAGGAGAGAAGCCACTAACTAAAGTAACACCTCTTTCGTCTCTTTTTATTGGAACTTGTTCGCCTCTAGCACAAACATTCCAGAAAACTATAGTCGGGAGATTATATCCTGCTTTTTCAAATTTCTTTTTTGCAACCTCGAAATTTGTTTGGTCGTTTTCGTCGCATCCCATGTCAAATTCCATATCTGAAATGATATAGATTTTCTCAATCATTTCAGACTGTGGAATATGATTTTTCACGGCTACATTAAGAATCAAATCAAATGTAGCTTGAATATTAGTGTTTGCGCATTCGTTATAGTCCATGCAAAAGTGTACTTTTTCAACAATATCATTGCCCTTGATTTCAATAAGCCTAGGTGTATTGCTGAATGTAATAAAGTGATTATGGAATTCACCTTTAGCGTGCTCTGCAAAGTATATACCAAGAGATTGCGCTACAGCTGCAGGGGATGGAGTAACGGGAAAATACATAGAGCCTGAACCATCAACAACAGCAATAGCATTCTCATCATTCACAAAATTAGGCAAGCTTTTCCATGTTGTATCTAATACTTCAATCTCTTCTAGGGAGAGTCTATTAGAAAAACATTTTGCGACAATGTCATATGGAAGAAGGGTCTCTGTGTGGAGAGTTTTCTCTCCTTTTTTTACTCCATTGAGATATTCCATATATCTATCTTTGTCATTTGTTATGAATGCATTTGTATATTTCATCATTGCCTTTGAGCATTGCTTACTATAATCAAAAGAATAGTCTCTTATTCTAAGATTATTTTCAATAATGCCTATTTTCTTTCTGAGCGATGCGACTAGTTTCCTATACTCTTTATTGTCCATGTCTAGATAAGTGCAAAGAAGTTTTGCCCTTCTTATTGTCTCCCCATTTGTTGCATTTATCGACGGAAGCCATTTTGCTAAAAGGCTTACCTCTTTATTCTTCGATAATGCCTCAATGTCAGATTCAAGTTGTGCTTTTATGAACTTGAGCATGCTTTCTTCACATTCTGTTCCAAAGAAGGAGAATAAATCATCGTATCTTCCCATCAAAGGAAAAAGGCTATAGTTTTTCTTTATACTTTTCCTCTGTTGTGGTGTTAAGTTTTTTACAATTGTTCTAAATACCTCTCTTTCTCCAAGACCTTCGCGTATGTCTCGTAGAAAAAACAATATCTTTAAAGTATCTAATTTGTTTTCGGCCCAAGATCTGTTAAATAGAGTTAAAAGCAACTCTTTGTTTTGATTGCGCATAGCACCAGCTTTTGCAAAAAAATCGAGGCAGTTGCTATTTGTTGTCTCTAGAGATAAAGCTCCATTCTCAGTGTAAGACACATTGTTTGCTTCTTTAATTTCTTCAAGCATTTTATCATTTCCTATAAAAGGAGCTTCTAGAAAGGCTGTATTTCAATCTTCCTAGAAGCTCGACAAGGCTCATCTCTAGAATTTCAAGTCCTATTTACATTTTTTTGCTGTATGAGCCTTTAGATTCTATTTTGATGTCATATGACACCAAAATCCCCCCAAAACAAGGTGCATTTTGCAAATGAATTTTTGTATCAAATTACAAGTTCTTTTTTGTTTATTAACATAATTGTTTTGCTGTTAGCACCTTTACAATACGAATATTAGGTGTTTTAAAGAGGAATATCGTGGAAAAAAAGGTGCGAAAGCATGTTTTTAGTGAAAAAAACTGGAGAGGCTAGGGAAGTCTCTCCAAGATAGATGGGATTTTAGTTCTTTATTTGTTTACTTTTCTTCTCTAGCATTGTCTCTCTTATTAGAGTAGAAGTAATAAAAGACACAAAGAAGCAAAGAAAATAGGGCCGCCCATACAGTAGATAGGCCTATTTTAAATAGACTTGGATTTACTCTAGTGCTAGCAAACCATGCATATGGAATCTTTACAAGGAAGATAGATAATAAGCCCTGGATCATAACAAATTTTGTTTTCTCTACACCATTTAAATACCCAATAAAGCAATATGCAATTGATAGAATGAAACATTCTATGCTAGTTGCTTTTAAAAACTCTGACGAAGCATTTAATACTGCTATTTCACCATCCTTTATAAATAGGGTAGAAAGCGCTACTCCATGGAAGTATGAAAAATAGGCAAGAACTCCTCCTAAAATTATTGCACTGCCCATTCCTTGCCACATTCCTTTTTTTGCTCTTGCAAGTTGGTTAGCTCCATCATTTTGTGCGACAAATGCGGAGATTGACTGCATATAGGAAGTGGGGATTAGCAATATAAACATGACAAGCTTTTCTGCGATTCCTACACCAGCTGATGCTATCTCTCCAAGAGTATTAACAAAGCCAAGCAAGACTAAATAAGATATCTCATTACACATGCTTTGCAGTGCAATTGGCGAGCCAGTTTTTAAAATAGACATTGACACATCTCTATTAAAGTTTAGGTGTGACTTTTCCATTTTGAAAGGTAGCCCTTTCTTCTTAACTAACATTAATGACAAAACTACGCTTACAGCTTGAGCTAGTATGGTTGCAATTGCAGCTCCTGATGCACCTAGCGGAATAAATTTGGTTAATGTTACATCGCCAATTATGTTTGTTATACAGGCAATTATTACAAAGTAAAGAGGTGATTTGGCATCACCTAGACCACGGAAGATAGCAGCTATGAGATTATATGCAACTATAAAGATGCTACCTGCTCCACAGATTCGTATGTAAGAAACAGTTTGATTGAACGCATGAGGAGGTGCATTTGTTATTCTAGCGATCCAAGGTGCTAATAAAACAGTAATTATTGAGAGCACTAGGCCAAGAATGCCGAAAATCCATATGCTACTAGCTGTAATCTTTGCGGCACTTTCATGGTCTTTGCGTCCAACGCTAATACCTAATAGCACTGTAGAGCCCATAGACAATCCAGTTATTAGTCCAGTAATAATCTGCATTGCCTGAGAACCTGTTGCTACTGCAGAAATATCTTGAGTGGTGCCAAATTTTCCAACTGCCCATAAATCTACAGCCCCATATAATGCCTGCAGTATTAGAGCTAAGAGCACTGGAATTGAAAATTTTAAGAGCGACGGAAGAATTGGACCTGTTAGAAAATCAGATTTCTCTTTTCCCATAAGGTTTAACTCTCATTTATTTCCTCGAAATTAATCTCTGAAATAATGTCGAGCATCTCGCAGAATTTTTCAATTTCATCTTTTGTGAACCTATCTGAAATACGCTTGATTGCTTCGCTGTCCTGACGACGAAAAACCTTGTATTGAGGTATTGCATCGTCATTAACAGAAAGATAGATCTTTCGCTTATCACTTTGGTCTGGAGTTTTTTTGATAAGTCCCTGTTTTAATAGATCATTGAGCTTTAGTGTTACTCCAGGTTTTGAAACATGCAAAAGCTCTGCAAGCTTTGATGCAGTGCATGTTCCATTCATTGTGTAGATTAACTCAATATATAATAAGCTATTATACGTAATGGTTTTGTCTACAAACTCCTTGTTCATAAGTCTTAAGTCGCAAAGAGCCGTGCTGTAGTAAAAAGTATCTAGTGATTTTCTAAGTGTCATATATAATCCTATTTTAGTTAAGTTAATATCATTATTATAGCTTAACTATTATAGGACTTCAATAGGCCAAATTTGATGTGCTTTTTATTAAAAGGCCTTTAGCCTAAGGCTACATCCAAGACCATCATAAGAGAGAAACCGACTGCAAAGAAAACTGTTCCAATGTTAGAGTGCTTTCCTTGACTCATCTCAGGAATTAGCTCTTCCACAACTACATAAAGCATTGCCCCAGCAGCAAAGCTTAATAGGTATGGAAGAAGGGAGGTAATTAGAGAGGAAGCAAGTAGTGTTACTATTGCACCGATTGGCTCTACTATTCCAGATAGAACTCCGTTAATAAAGGCTTTTCCTTTGCTTTCTCCCTCTGAGCGTAGTGGAAGTGATATTATTGCCCCTTCTGGAAAGTTTTGTATGGCAATGCCGAGCGAAAGCGCTAATGCTCCTGCTGCTGTTATAGTACTACTTTGCGAAATATAAGCAGCATATATAACACCAACAGCCATTCCCTCTGGAATATTATGCAGTGTTACTGCTAACACCATCATTGTTGTTCTCTCTAGCTTGCTCTTTGGTCCTTCTTCTTCATTACTCTTTGCGTGGAGGTGTGGAATAACATGGTCCAATAGAAGAAGAAAGAGGATTCCAAGCCAAAATCCAATAAAAGAAGGAACAAAGGAGAATCTTCCAAGTTTTGAACTTTGCTCTAAAGCGGGAATAAGCAAGCTCCAAATTGATGCTGCAACCATTACTCCTGCAGCAAAGCCTGATAGCGCTCTTTCTACACTTTCTTTAAGGTTATTCTTCAAAAGAAATACCGAAGCAGCACCTAGCGAGGTTCCCAAGAATGGAATTAGAATGCCATAAAATACTTCCATTTGTTTCTTCTCCTTGGCCTAATGATAGCGCTTTTGGATAAGCAAAATAAAGAAGATGTAAAGGGTTTTTGTAGATGTTATAGTCTATCTACTAAAAACAAATAAAATGGTAGAATTTGATTATTAAATATTAAATGAAAGCTGATGAAATCTTGGTTATCTTCACCATTTTCTTTTTGTTCGTGTTATGGATTTTTTTTAAAAGGAGAAAGTCATGTTATTCCTAGTAGAAGCAAATGAAAAATATATAGATCAATTGGAGCAATTCAGAAATGAGGTGTTGATATACGATAAAGATAACAGCAATCAATTTGCAGGCTGTATGGGGCTAAAGGATTGTAATAGTGGTAAAGAATGGATTGAACTATGCAATCTAAGAAAAAGCTCTGAGACATGTAATCAAGCAGGAACGCCAGTTCCATCCACAACTTATTTTGCTATTAGAGATGACGACGATAAGCTTGTTGGTGTGATTGACTTACGCCATCACATCAATCATCCAATTCTTGGAACATGGGGAGGTCATTGTGGCTACACTGTAAGACCTAACGAACGTGGAAAAGGCTATGCAAAGGAAATGCTTAGATTGAATATCGAAAATGCAAAGAAAATGGGGATAGAAAGGCTCCTTGTTGTATGCGATGAAAAAAATAAGGCAAGTGAAAAAACGATACTCGCTAATAATGGAGTCTTTGAAAACTACATTGAAGTAAATGGATGTAGGATGAAAAGATATTGGATAAATATAGACTACAGGATTTGATCTTATAGAGGCATTATCAGCCTGTTTTGAATTTTGTTATTCATGCTATAGTTGTTCTATGAGAAAAAATCTTGTTTTGTTTGTTCATGGCAAAGGTGGAAATATTAGAGAGGCTGATTGTTATAAAGGCCTTTTTCCACAATATGATGTAGTTGGGTTAGACTACAAAGGTAATACTCCATGGTCAGTTGGAGAAGAGATAGACACTTATATTGAAGTTATAAAAGAGCAATACTCAGAGATATTCGTTATCGCTATTAGCATTGGCGCTTACTATGTTATGTCATCTAAATCTAAAAAGTATTTTAAGAAGGCTCTTTTTATTTCTCCAATTGTAGATTTTGTCTTTCTTATTCATTCAATGATGAAATTTTCAAATGTTGCAGAAGACGAACTTGAGAGAAAGAAAATAATTCCAACAACACTTGGTGAAGATTTATCTTGGGAGTTTCTTTCATATGTCAAGAATCATCCAATAGAATGGAATGTTCAAACAGAGGTTATATATGGAGAAAAGGATAATTTAATGCCATATTCTGTCGTTAATGAGTTTTGCTTGAAGAACTCTTTTCCTTTATATGTTTTTAAAAACTCTGAGCATTATATTCATACAGATGAAGAGATGAAAAAGGTTTTTAAGATAGCCCAAGACCTATTTTAAAAAAAGACAAAAGAGAGCATAAAGAATCGGGAAAGAGTCATCTCTCTAGGTCTATGATATAGCCATAGAGTAAAGGAAAGAAAGATGGATTGGATGAAAGCAATAGGGGAAGCGGTTGAGTATATTGAAAACCATCTAACAGATGATATTACTCCTCAAGACATTGCTTCCCATGTATGTGTTTCACCATTCTACTTTCAAAAAGGATTTAGTCTTCTTTGTGGCTATAGCGTTTCTGAGTATATTAGATTTAGACGTCTATCTCTCGCCGCTAATGATATATTAAAAGGCGATGAGAGAATTATCGATATAGCTCTAAAAATATGGCTATGATTCGCCAGATAGCTTTACCAAAGCCTTCACTAGATTCCATGGTGTTACTCCTCTTTCAGCGCGCAAAAGTGGTGTAGCTCTTCGTTCCTTTGCTCCACTAAAAATAAAAATATCATTAAGTGGAGGATATCTTATGGCCTACAAAATTGAGAGAAAAGAATCGTTTAAAATTATTGGAAAGAAAGAAAATTTTAGTTATGAGAATGCTAAAAAGGAGATTCCTCTTTTCTGGCAAAGAGTTTTTACTGATAGTACCAATACCATTCGTGGACAGTATGGCGTTAACATCGACAAAACAATGTCAGGTGAGAGGTTTGACTACATTATTGCCGATCCCTACGACGGGCAAAAAGCTGAAAGTGGTTATGTAATTGAAACAATTCCAAGCTTTGAATGGGCAGTTTTTTCTTGCGTAGGTGCGCTTCCTCATGCACTTCAAGGTGTAAACAAGAAGATTTTTT
>JBNMJW010000081.1:0-9028 GCA_050874025.1 Candidatus Ornithospirochaeta sp. | reverse complement strand
GTGTTAGTTTTTTAATCGGTCTCTAATACCAAAAAAAGCACAACCTTGGCGCTGCCTTAATTCCAGTATAAGGGCAATTTTAAAAATTTGGTGAAGTTTCGTTCTCAGTGGTGCGTTAGCTTACGTGTATATGTTTTTTAAGCAAAGTCTAATAAATCATGTACAAAACTCTTTTAATTTATTATAGTTAGTTGATGCTAACTATATTTATATAGTTCTATCATCAAGGAAGATTAAATGAAAGATAAAAGCTTAGATATCGATTATTCGTTCCATATTCCTTATTCAAAAAAATGTAAAAAAGAGATCTTGAAAAAGATAGCTCTTCACTATGAAAAGGAGAAAAGAGAAGAAATTTGGAAGAGCGTACAAAATCAATATTCATTTTATCTTTCAGGGCTAAAGACAAACTATGGAGGAAAGAAGAATTTCCATAATAAGAGTGGAGGAAACTACGACTGTATTGCACTTACTTCTTATTATGTTGTTTGCAAAGATGTTACATCGATAGCAGAAATAGAGGAGATTGAGAAAAGTCTTTTTCTTCCCTCTTTTTCTTTTCTTTCAAAGTTTGTTGATTGTAATAAACCATTTTTTAAGCGTTTGATGTATAAATCTTTCCTCCGCGCAAAGAAAGGTTGTGATCAATGGAAAGACTATAAGATGAACGTTAGTACATATAGTGATGATAAGCCTATTAGCTATGAGTTTACATCATGTCCTGTTGCTGAATTTGCAATAAGTCATGGAGTAAAGGAAATAATGCCAGCATTTTGCAATCCAGACTATGACGCAATGGCTTATATCAAAGCACGTCTAATAAGAAAGACAACATGCGCTAATGGAATAAAATGCGACTATACAATTTGTGGTGATAAGGATCCTTTTATAAATGAACATCCTGAATATGTTGATTCTAGTGGCTTTAGGAGGAATAAGTAATAAATGAAATACAAAATAGAAAAAAACACCGTGCAGGAAACTCTAATAATTCCTCTATATGCTCGAAAGATATGCTCTGAAATATATAAGAATATCTATCAAGATGAAACGGCATCTCTTTTAATCGACAAAATCGATTATGATTTTTCATTAATAGAAAATAAGAAGCTATCTTTCATTGAGCGTTTTGGCTTTTTGGAAGTTGCTGTAAGACAATACGATCTTACCACAGAAATAAGAGAGTATATTAAGAACCATCCAGATTGCAACGTCGTTAATCTTGGTTGTGGGCTCGATAACAGTGCACGTCTTTGTGATAACGGAAGAATAAAGATTTATAATGTAGACTTTCCAGATGTAATAGAATTACGAAACAAGCTTTTGCCTCCAAAAGAGAGAGAAGAAAACATTCCTTGTGATTTAAATAACACAGAATGGATGGATAAAATCGATTCTTCCTCTGGTGTTATTTTCTTTGCTTCTGGCGTCTTTTATTATTTTCTAAAAGAACAAGTAAAGAGTCTTGTTTGTAATTTAGAAAGTCGTTTCCCAGGCTCTGTTTTAGTCTTTGATGGAGCAAATTCATTTGCTGTCAAAATGATAACTAAAACATGGCTAAAAAAGGCAGAGATAAAAAATGTTGGAGCATATTTCTCTGTGTCAAATGCAAAAAAAGAAATATCTCCTTGGAGTGATAAAATAGATGTTTCAAGTAAAGGCTATATGCTTGGCTACAATAGTTTAAAGGATCCATCTGTTAGCTCTTTTTCTCGTTTCCTCGCTAAGGTTTGCGACAAAGTAATGAAGATGCAAATAGTGAAGATTACTTTTAAGGAGGGAGTATGAAACATATTAGTTTTGATATAGAAAGAGATGGCTTTCATGGTGCTTATTGGAAGCGTAAAGAAAAAACAGACTCAGCCATAATCGCAATGCTTGGCGATGATAGTGAAGATTATATGGCTCGCTCTGCCGTAAAGTGGCTGTTAAAACAAGGAGTTAGCGTTATGACAATGTCTCCAGGAAAGAAAGACTATGGCCACCACAACTATCCCTTAGAGCGTATTGAAAAGGCTATAGAGTGGCTAAAGAAGAATGGAAACAAGAAAATTGGTATTGCTGGTGCTTCAACAACAGGAACACTTGCACTAACTGCATCATCTTACTTTCCTTCTATAACACTGACAGTTGCTATGACTCCAAGTGACTTTATTTGGCAAGGCTTTATGCAGGGAAACAAGGATGGATCGAAAGAGTGGCCTATTGAGAATGAATCGCTTTTTTCTTATAGAGGAAAGCCCCTACCATATATGCCATTTTGCTACTCTCATCCACAGTATTGGAGAACAATAGAAGAAGAAAGTAAGCGTACTGGCAATATGCTAGCATCTCGCAAGATTTTTGATGACTCTGAAAAGGCTCATCCTATAAAAGAGGAGGAGTTTATTAAAGTTGAGAATATAAAGGGAATGCTTTTTGTGGTAGGCGCAGAGGATGATTCTCTGTGGAATACTGCAAAGTACATAAGGCGAATGGAGAATAGGCTTAAAGAGCATAAACACGAATGCTCTGTTGAGTCTGTAGTGTATTCTCATGGCACTCATTTTGTTTTTCCTGAAGGGATGATTAAGACTATGCTTCCTATAGGCTCTGGGCTATTTGTTAAACTTGCATTTAAAGCTGCAAAAGAGTATCCAAAAGAGTGCAAGGAGACTAGGGTAGACATAGATAGAAGATTAACAAGAATAATTCATCAGTGGAAGGAGAGTTAATGAAGTATCATCCTCTTCCATCTATAATGTGGATTATCTTTAAGCCTTCATTTGAAAAAGAGCTAACTAATACATTTGCTTATGATGAAAAAGACGCTCGGACTATAACAGCTAAAGCTAAGCTAAAATACAAGGAGATAATCTCATCTATCCCTGAATTTGAAAAGAAAGACAGATTTAAGATGAATATCGTAAGCGCTTCGATGCTTTCAGCTTTTGTTCTATCACTACATAAACGGCCCGATGTTGAAACTCTAACTATATACTATAGAAAAGCTATGATGACAAAGCTAATGAAGAAGTTTTGCCGAATTAAAGCAAAGAAAAAGTTCTCAAAGTTAGATATAGAGCTAATGAAAAAGACGGAGCAACTTAAGGCAGCAAATCGTAATCTCTATTCATGGAATATGGAGTTCTATCCATACTCTGATGATAGTGGGTATGAAGCACGCTTTACAAAGTGTGGAATCTGTACATTAACAAAGAGGCTAAATCTATTCGATCTAACCCCAGCTTTATGCGAGCTTGATTACACTATGAGCCAAGAGGGAGGATGCTCTGAGTTTATTCGTAAATACACTCTTGCGTCCGGTGGCCCATATTGCGATTGTGGCTATAAGAAGCTATCTACTTTAAAATAAAAGTAAGTACTACAGGTTGATGATCAGAGTATGAAAAGTCTGTGTCGTAGACGTAAGACGATGCGTCTATGTTGTCTGAGACAATAAAACCATCAACTATAGTTAAGTAGTTTACGCCTTTAGTGTAAGGAATATCACAGCTACGAACTGTAGGAACACTAAAGCCATTTTCTGGTTTTACGATACTAAAGCCACTCGGTAAATCGCTATCATTTAAGATGCTTACCCATTCTGGAAGAAGCTGATCTGTTTTGAAAGCATTTGCATATTCTTCGCCAAGAGCATGATTAAAGTCTCCACCAACTATTACGTAGTTTCCTTTTTTATATTCAGTTTCAAGATAACTATTAAGCGTATCAAGTTGGGCTTTTCTGATTACGCCACCTTCATCATATGCTGACATATGGTTATTTATTATGACTAATTCTTTTCCATTATCTGTAATAAAGCGCTCAATAGAGAAGCATCTATCTAAATCGGCAATTTTAGAGAGGGCAGAAGATACTGGATAGCTTATTCTTTCTGCTTTTGATGATTTATATTTTGATAATGTAAGAAGACCTGCATTAACAATTCCATGTGGGTCATAGAGAGGAAGATTAAGATACTGAGAGTGGAAGTTAACAGCATAGATGCTATTCATAGATGAAAAAAGGTCTTCATAGTAACTTCTCATATTGATGTTGAATGAACGAGTTGCTTTCTCATCAACTTCTTGTAGAAGAATAAAGTCAGGGTTGATGCTTCTTAGTACATCACCTGTTCCAAGTGTGTCTTTTATTACATCATTCTTATTTATGCCTCTACCATAAACTCCGACTGTATGCTTGCCATTCTTCCAATCTGCTTCATCCATGAAGAATGAAAACTCTGGCGAATAACAGCCAAAGCCAACGTTATATGTAACGATGCTATATTCTTCTCCTTGTTTTACATTTGCCTGAGTTTGATTTTTTATCGTTAATTCTGTTTTGTCATCTATTCTTGAATATGATAAAAACAGATATGAAGCATAAATTGCTATAACAACAATAGTAGCTACAATTATTAGTAAAAAAGCGATAAGTATATTTTTTAGAGTTCTCTTCATACTTAAAATATAATCAAAAACCTTAAGTAAATCAGGAAAAAAGAGAAATATCTTTTTTCTTAGTTTTATTGAACGAATAGTAAGAGTTTAATAAGATAAAAAAGAGGAAATTATGAATAAGAGTAAATCCATTATTACAGTAGTAGGAAAAGATCAGGTTGGAATTATTGCAAGAGTCACAACCTACCTCTATAAAAACAACGTTAATGTCGAAGATATTACACAATCCATTGTTGAAGGTTACTTTAACATGATGATGATAGTTGATACACAGTCAGCAACTAAGCCTTTCTTGGAGCTTTCAAAGGAACTTGAGAATCTAGGAAAAGAGATTGGTGTAATTATAAAACTTCAGAGAGAAGATATTTTTGTGAGCATGCAGAGAATATGATAAACATTAATGAAGTAATAGAAACTAATCAGATGATAGAGAAGGAAAACCTAGATGTTAGAACTATTACGCTAGGAATTTCTCTTTTAGATTGTATTAGTGATGATGTAGATAAGCTCTGTGATAATATCTACAACAAGATAACATCTTTGGCAAAAGACCTTGTAAAGGTTGGACAAGATATTGAGAGAGAATATGCAATTCCTATTGTAAACAAGCGTATATCTGTTACTCCTATATCTCTTATTGGAGCCTCTAGCTGTAAGTGTCCATCTGATTACGTAAAGATTGCAAAGACACTCGATAAAGCTGCAAAAAAAGTAGGGGTAAACTTTCTAGGAGGATACTCAGCTCTTGTCTCTAAAGGAATGACAAAGAGCGAAGAGATGCTTATTAAGTCTATTCCAGAGGCTTTAAGCGTGACTGAAAATGTTTGCTCATCTATTAATCTTGCTTCAACTAAGACTGGAATAAATATGGATGCGGTTGCTCTTATGGGAAAAGTTATAAAAGAGACTGCAGAGAAAACAAAAGACCAAGACAGTATAGGTTGTGCTAAACTAGTTGTCTTTTGTAATGCCCCTGATGACAATCCATTTATGGCTGGTGCTTTTCATGGTGTAACTGAGAGCGATGCCATTATAAATGTTGGAGTATCTGGTCCTGGTGTCATTAACCATGCAATTGCCTCTGTTAAAGGCAAAGACTTTGGACTTCTTTGTGATACTATTAAAAAGACGGCATTCAAGGTTACGAGACTAGGGCAACTTGTTGCAAAGGAAGCTTCAAAAAGACTCTCCGTTCCATATGGTATTGTTGACTTGTCACTAGCTCCAACTCCTGAAGTTGGCGATTCAATTGCTGAAATACTTGAGTCTATGGGCTTAGAGAAGGTAGGGTGTCCAGGAACAACGCTGGCGCTTGCGCTTTTAAATGACCAAGTTAAAAAGGGTGGCATTATGGCATCAAGCTATGTCGGAGGACTCTCTGGTGCTTTTATTCCTGTTAGCGAAGACCATGGAATGATAGAAGGTGCAGAGTGTGGCTCTCTTACAATTGAAAAGCTTGAAGCGATGACATGCGTTTGCTCTGTTGGACTGGATATGATAGCTATTCCAGGTAAGACAGATGAATATACAATCAGTGGAATAATTGCAGATGAGATGGCTATTGGAATGATTAACCAGAAGACTACAGCTGTAAGAATTATTCCTGTAGTAGGTAAAGATGTAGGAGATAGGGCTGAATTTGGAGGTCTATTAGGATATGCTCCAATCATGAAGGTTAATGAGTACTCTCCTAAAGAGTTTATTCTCCGTGGAGGTCGCATTCCTTCTCCTGTTCATTCTTTCAAGAACTGATGTATTTTGTTTGTAGAAACAATTCTATAATTACTATTTTTTAGTTTTGTTGTTATATTACACGCTATAGGAGATAAAAAATGGATAACAATTCTGTTCTTTCTTCAGCTAAACAAAGAGAGAATATATTTCTAAAGAAAGTATATTTATGGATGGCAAGTGGTTTACTTGTCACTGCACTTACAGCTTTTCTTGTTGCTTCAAGTGCAACACTTATGAGAGCACTCTATTCTAATGCTCTTCTTCTTATTTTACTTTTCGTTGCTGAATTTGCAATTGTATTTGTTCTTTCAGGGAGAATAGAGAAACTATCTAGCGGTGCTGCAATAGGATGCTTCTTTGCATATTCTGCTATTAATGGCGCAACGCTTTCTTCTCTTGTATTTTTATATGCAGGAACAAATATTCTTCCTTTAGCTTTTGTAACAACAGCCGTTGTCTTTGTTGTTGCAGCTCTTTATGGAACATTTACAAAGAGAAGCATTAAAGGTTGGGGTGGTTGGCTCAGTATGGGACTAATTGCCATTATTGTTGTGTCACTAATAAATATGTTTATTGGCTCAAGCAGAGTAGATATGATTATCAGCATCGCTGGTGTTGCTATCTTTACGCTCCTCACAGCTTGGGATAGCCAGAAAGTATTGGCTATGAACAATAACTATGGCGCTATGATGAGCGAGGATGAGCTTAGTAAGATCTCTATTCTTGGTGCATTAGAACTCTACTTAGACTTTATCAATATTCTACTTTATCTAGTTAGAATATTTGCTTCTCGCCGTGACAACTAGACTCGTTTATAAATCAAAAGACCTTCTTTGTTTTTATAAGGAAGGAGGTCTTCCAACAGTCCCCCTTAAAAGTAACATTGAGGGGGATTCTTTACTAAAAAGAATTAGCCTTTCTTTCCCTGAAGTACTTTCTGTTAGGGGGCTCAATAGTTGGGAGGGAGGTATTATTCATCGTTTAGACACTCCCACATCGGGCCTTGTTTTATGTGCTAGAAATGATGAGACTTACTCTTCTCTAATTGAAGAACAGAAAAAAGACAGAATTGAAAAGGAATATAGAGCTGAAGTAACAAGTAAAGATTCACTTCTTCCTGGTTTTCCATCTTTTCCTTATTTTTGGAATGGTGAGGATATAACAATTTCTTCCTTTTTTCGTTCTTATGGACCAAAAGGAGCGCAAGTAAGACCTACGCTTGATGAAAAAAGAAGCGACTCTAATGTAGTCTATAAAACATTTGTTCATAAAATAAGTCCAACATTATTTTTATGCACAATAACGCGGGGCTTTAGACATCAAATAAGATGTCACTTATCTTGGGCTGGCTTTCCTATCATAGGAGACGATAAATACAACGGAGAGGAAAACAGTGAGCTTTATCTCACTTCCTATTCACTCTCATTTGTATTAAAAGGTGAAAGAATTAGAATTTCTCTTTAAAAGGGAGCATCCTCTATTTCGTTCCCATCGTCATCAAGTGGTACTGTTTCAACTTCATTTTCGTCTGTTGTTGTTACTTTCTCTATTTTTCTTTCAATTGAATCGAGAGTCTTAGAGAGCTTTGAAGCAAGTTTGTTTCCTTCTTCATATAATTCAACACTTCTCTCTAGTCCTGTTTCTGGGTTTTTTAATAATTCTGTAATTTCTTCCATTCTTTTTAAATCTGATTCAAAGCTCATTCTTTTTTCTCCTTTTCAACTATAGAAGAGAAAGATCCCTTCTTTACTCGTATATTAATTATTTCGCCATTCTTTACGTCTTTAGCTGATGATACTACTTTACCGTTTTCTTTTGTGACAATTGCATAGCCACGATTTAAAACAGAAAGAGGCGAAAGTGCTTTAAGCTCTTTAATTGTACTTTGTGCCTTCTCTTTCTTAATTGAGTAACATGACTGAAGAAGAATAGTTGAGGTATTGCGATAGTTATCTACAACTTTTCTTCCTCTTTCAATTAAATGGGGTAGTGTTAGCTCCATTCTCTCTTTTAGATTTTCTAACTTATTTCTTTTTTCTTTAATTTTAGATAGGTAAGCTTCTCTTAAATCTTCTTCCCTGTAATTAAAAGAAATAAGTGCATTTTCCTTCTTTCTTTCAATAATAAGCGAGAGCCTTTCTTTGTCAGGCACTGAAGCTTTAACTCTTAAAAGTTTTTCTTTTAAGATGCTTTGTAGAAGCTCTTTTTGAACTAATCTTCTTCTTGTATCGCTTACTCTCTTTTCCATGAGCATTCGCATCATAGTATATGTTGAGTTAAATCTTTCTCTGCGTAAGAATATTGTTTTAGTAACAATTTCTGCTGCAATTGAAGGAGTTCCTGCTCTTACAGATGCGACATAGTCCGACAGTGACCAATCTGTTTCGTGTCCGACAGCAGAAATAACAGGGATTTTTGATTCATGGATAGCAATAATAACCTCGTCAGTGCTAAAAGGCGCAAGATCTTCTTGGCTTCCACCACCTCTTGCAACAATTAAGCAATCACAAAGGGAGAAGTTATTTGCCTGCCTTATTCTAGAGCTAATTGTTACTTCTGCGCCTTCGCCTTGAACAGCACATGGTAAAAGAACTATATCCAAAGCAGGAGCACGACGCTTTGTTACATCAAGTATATCGTGAAAAACAGCACCGGTTGCGGAGGTAATTATACCAACCTTATTTATTGTTTCTGGAAGTGGAATCTTGTTCTTTGGATCAAACCAACCTAGATTTTGGTAATATAACTTCCTCTTTTCAATTTGTGCTTGAAGCTCTCCATCTCCTTCTTTTCTTATTGTTGTTGCAACAAAACTAAGCTTTCCTGTTTTTTCATAGAATCCTATTCTT
>JBNMJW010000080.1:0-9197 GCA_050874025.1 Candidatus Ornithospirochaeta sp. | reverse complement strand
GGAGTCTTCTTTACTCTAGCATCTATATAAGACAGGTCTATTCTTTCAATTCTATCTAGATTTTCACCTGTGGGAATAAAACTATTACCGTCTAGATCAAAGAATTTTACACCTAAAGCAGAAGCAAGGCCACAAGAGGCGTCATTTGTAGCAGACCCGCCAAGACCAAGTATTATTCTCTTAGAGCCCTTTTCTAGTGCATCTAATATTAGCTCACCTACTCCATAAGTTGTTGTCTTTGAAGGATCTTTCCTTTCTCCAACCAATGGTAAGCCACTAGCCTGTGCCATTTCAATTACAGCTGTATTGTTTGGAAGAATACCGTAATAGGCTTTTACTTTTTCTCCCCAATATGGTCCGGTAACTTCTTTATATATCTTTTCTCCACCAAGGGAAGATAAGAAAGCCTCAACGCTACCTTCTCCACCGTCAGCAACTGCAATAGATAAAACATCACACTTCGGATAATGCTTTTTTATTTGCTCTTTCATTATTGAGCATATCTCAATGGATGACATAGTCCCCTTAAATGAATCTGGAATTAATATTACCTTCTTCATAACAAACTCCTAAACAACTCGACCAATTATATTAGCTCTAGCTTCTTGTATAGATGATTTAAATAAATCCATGATTGACTTTTCTTGTGGAGAGATTGTTTCTCCAGCCCTGTAGGCTAAAGAGAAGCGTCTGAGAAAAGAATTACTTGTAGTACGATAGTACATTGGCGTTGTTTCCCTATCGTCAACCTTATATAAAATGTCTGGAACAAAGCCGATTCCTAAGCCATTACCAACCATAATATCAACTGTATCCCAATCTAATGTTTCATATACAACCTTGTACTTTAAGTTATAAGAATCAAAGAGAGACTCAAGTAGTCTATTAATCTTTTGGACTGTTTTCAAAGCAATAAAGTCCTGACCATTTGTATAGTTGACATCTAAAAATGAGATTGGGGACGCATTAATAGAGCTACCATTTAATAGGCTTGTTTTAGGAACAGCAAGAAGAATCTCTTCCATACATATTGGCTCATATATAAGCCCTTCAATTTCTGGGTCTTGAGGAATGCAACAGAAATCGAGTTCCCCACTTTTCAGCATTTCTTCCTGTTGCTCGGAAATTAATTCTTCAATTTTTAGTTTGACAAAAGGATAGGCTTTTCTTAAGTTTTTTAAGACATAAGGAAGATAATGCTTACTATAAAATGGAGAAATTCCAACTCTAAATTCTGTATCTTCTGAGTTAATAATTTCATCTAAAGACTTATCCATCTCCTCTTTGTTCGCCAAGATCTTTTTGCATCCTTCATATAGAATGTTACCAGCTTCAGTTGGTATAACATTTCTCGTTGTTCTAAAGAAAATCGGAGTTCCCAAATCACTCTCAATTTTCTTTATGCATTGACTTAAAGCTGGTTGCGAAATATGAGTGCTCTCAGCAGCTTTAGAAAAGCTTCTACTCTCATATACTGCACATACATATTTCATCTCATAAAATTCCATAATGTCCCCACTAAAACAAATTTAACAAACCTTTAGCATGTATTTAACGGTTTATTTATAAATCATACTTATAAAAATATCAATTTTTTATATTATATTATTCTAAAAAACTATTAGATAATCGTTTCATATCAGGAGGTTTTGCATGAAACTTAAAATCGTATTTCTTGGTGCAGGCAGTGTTGTTTTTTTAAAAAACGTTATTGGAGACTGTTTTCTTACCGAAGGTCTAGAGGACTCGCACTATGCCCTCTATGATATAAATAGCGACAGACTAGATGAGGCTGGTAAGGTCGTAAATTCTTTAAATCATAATATCAACCATGATAGAGCAACATACTCTACATATTTAGGAGAAGATCAGCTTGAAGATGCTTTAAGAGGCGCAGACTTCATTATTAATGCTATTCAGGTTGGTGGATACGAACCTGCAACAAAGGCCGATTTTGATATTTCCAACAAATATAATTTAGAAACGACAATTGGAGATACAATGGGACCAGCAGGAATCTTCCGTGCATTAAGAACTATCCCTGTGCTTGATCTATTTGCTTCTAAAATCGAAAAGGTATGTCCAGATGCATGGTTTCTAAACTACACAAACCCAATGGGTATTCTTACTGGCTACATGCTTCGCTATACAAAAGTAAAGACAGTTGGACTATGCCATAGCGTCCAAGTAGCAGCTAAAGAGCTTATGGATGGCGTTGGCCTAAAGGCTAAGGGACACATAGCTTATCGCATTGCGGGAATAAATCATCTTGCATGGCTACTCAACATTACAGATGATGGCGTAGATATCTATCCAAAAATAAAAGAACTTGCATTGACTCATATTCCAGACGACGACAGAGTAAGATTTGAAATGATGAAAAGATTCGGTTACTACGTAACAGAATCTAGTGAGCATTGCTCTGAATATGTTCCATACTTCATTAAAAAGACTTATCCAGAACAGATCAAAAAATACAATATCCCTTTAAACGAATATCCTAGAAGATGCATTGAGAACATCAACAAGTTCGATACTGTAAAGAAAGAACTAATCGATAATGTTAACATAACACATGAGAGATCTAGAGAATACGCTTCTTTAATTATTCAAGGAATTGCTTATGATAAGCCTTTTGTTTTCAACGGCAACGTAATTAATGAAGGATCAATAACAAACTTGGATAGTCTAGCTTGTGTTGAAGTTCCTTGCGTCACATCACAATTTGGAATATCGAAGGAAATCGTTGGTGCACTTCCTGAACAATGTGCGGCTTTAGATAGAACAAATATTAATGTTCAGCTTACAGCCATCAAAGCAGCAGTAACAAAGAAAAAAGAAGATGTATATCAAGCAGCATGGCTAGATCCACATGCATCAGCTGAACTAAATCTTGATGATATAAAAGCTCTATGTGATGAGATGTTTGAAGCGCACAAAAAATGGCTTCCAGAATACATTTAATTAGATGAAAAGATGAAAAGTAAGACAAAGAAACTTTTAAACACAGAGGCAAAAGGCTTAGCGTTTGTACTTCCAGCGTTTGCTCTTTTGATACTCTTCACCCTTTATCCAATGTTAAATACCGTTGGAACTAGTTTCTTTAATTGGAACTTAGGAGGAAGAAAGAAGTATATTGGAACATACAATTATCAAAAGCTATTTTCATCTTCTGAAATATTTGAAGTTCTAAAAAACACATTCCTCTATGTAATAATCATCGTTCCAATAACAATGGCTATAGGTTTTGTTTTAGCAATGATGATAAAAAAGAAGTCAAAAGCAAATGTTGTTTACAGAACAATGATTTTCACTCCTCATATTGCTAGTATGGTAGGACTATCTGTCGTTTGGCTCTATATCTTTAATCCTCAATACGGGATTTTAAATAAGATAATCTCTATCTTTGGTTTTTCTCCACTAAGGTGGGTTAACGAGACATCAACAGCATTAATATCAATATGTATAGTCACAATATGGAGAATGATTGGCTACGATGTAATCGTTTTTATGGGAGCCATACAGAATATCCCTCAGGATGTTATAGAAGCAAGCCATATTGATGGCGCGGGACAATTAAGGTCAATAAAGAGCATCATCATACCTTTGGTTTCGCCCTCTTCTTTTATGCTCTTTATTCTAAATACAGTATCTGTTTTAAATCTATTTACTTCAATAGAAAACATGACAGGAGGAGGACCGGGTACAAGCACAACTAACCTTGTAATGATGCTCTATAACTATGCATTCAGACGCTATCAAATGGGAATGGCCTCAGCAATTGCCGTTGTTCTCTTTGTAATCATTCTTATTATTAACCTTTTCCAGATGTATTTGGAAAAGTATGTCAACTATGACATCTGAGGTGCAAGATGGAAGAACTAAACGTAAAAAAGAAGATAACCCCCAGTGAAATAATAAGGAATGTTGTCCTTGTCATAGTTTCTCTCATAATGATCTTTCCAATTTTTTGGCTAATCGTTGGCTCACTAAAAAGTCCATCTGAGGTTATGAACTCAGATATCTTTTTGCCGACTAAACTTTATTGGGAAAACTATAAAACAGCTCTAAGTTCAGCACCTTTTGGTTTATATTTTAGAAACAGCATTGCCTTCGCCATTGTCTCTGTTTTTGCTCAGATAGTAACAGGATCTTTAGCTGGCTACGGCTTTGCAAAGATAAAGTTTAAATCAAGAAAGATTATCTTCATGCTCTTTATGTGCTCCATGATGATTCCATCAGAAGCAACAATTACGAGCAACTATCTAATGCTCTCATCTATGGGTTTGATGGATACATTCTTTTCTGTAGTTGCAACCTCCCTTGTAAGCGTTTTTAGTGTCTTTTTGTTCAGACAGTTTTATCTGACAGTCGACAATGCGCTTATGGATGCAGCTCGAATAGATGGATGCAATGAAATTAAGATTTACTTGCACATTTTTATGCCCCTAAGCACAGGCATAATGTCGACTGTCGGAATAATCGGCTTTATTAACAGTTGGAATAGCTACCTATGGCCACTCATTATCGTCAACTCAGCTGAGCTAAGAACAGTCCAAACAGGGCTAAGAATGCTTATGCAATCTGACTTTGGCGTAGATTGGGGCGCTGTAATGGAAGCAGCATCGCTAATAATTTTCCCTGTAATCGTTCTTTTTGTATTTTTGCAAAAATACTTTGTTCAGGGCATTACAAAAGTTGGCTTGAAATAAAAGATAGAAAGGAGAAAGAGATGAAAAAAGTAATTATCTTTTTAATGGTTGCTTTAATGGCATTGACTGCTGTTTTTGCGAATGGAAACACAGAAAAAACTAGCACAGAATCAGAAGAGATTACTCTAGATTTCTGGGTAAGATTTAACGATGACTTATCAGGTGTTATTGCTGACTTTGAAGCACTTCATCCTGGTGTAAAGATTAACCAGGTGCAGATTGGTGAAAACTGGGATGACCTAGTTGCAAAATACAATGCAGCTATGCAAGCAGGCAATATGCCAGAGTTAGGTCTCGTTGGACAGAGACATGGCATTCCTCAAATCTATGATGCAGGCTACCTCATTCCTATTGAGAACTATATGTCAAAAGAGGAACAGAGTGAAATCTCTGACAATTTCTGGACAAGATACACATATGATGGAAAGAAGTTAGTCATGCCATTTGGATGTTCTACTCCTATTGTAATGGTCAATATGACAATACTACGCTCTCTTGGTTATGATTCAGTTCCTTCAACATAGGATGGCATAGTTGAAGCTGCAAAGAAAGCTGTAAAAGATACAAACGGAGATGGCATTACAGATATCTACGGAATTAACTTCAATTCAGATACTCCATGGTATATTCAGCCACTTGTGTGGTGTGCAGGTGGACGCATAGCAACAGATGACGGAAGCGCTAATGTTGTCACACCAGAAATGGAACTTGTACTCTCTCGTTATGCTAATCTTGTTAAAGACGGCATTATGCCAGCTAGCCAGCATAAAACAGCAGGCCAAGATTTCCAGAATGGAAGACTACTCTTCTATTTCATCTCTTGTTCAGCTGTTAATAAGTATGCAAAGAACATCGGCTCTTCATTTGAATTTGGTGTTGCAGAATTCCCTTCTGATAAGACATTTGATGTTAGTGTGGGTGGTGGCGGTATTGCTGTTTTCAAATCTACAGACAAAAAACAGGAAATGGCTGCTGAGTTTATTAAATATTTGAATACACCTGATGCATCTGTAAAAGCTTCTCTTAGCCTTGGTTACCTTCCTTTTACAAGTGGACAGTTTGAACTCGACTATGTAAAAGAATTAGAGAAAGATCCTAAGTGGCAGGTTATCTTAAAGCAGGCAAGAAACATTCGTGGTGAAGGTGTAAGCCCAGTTGACTCTATTGTTTGGAATGACATGACAAAGATTCTTTCTGAAATTGAAGCAAATCCTAATATGAACATAAATGAGGCACTTGTTTCTATGCAGAAGGAAATCGATGAATACATGATGTTGTATTAAAAAATAGCTATTGCTGGGGGCAATAAGCCCCTAGCATAAAGCAAAGGATGATATGGAAATAATTAACTACGCACATAGAGGAGCATCTGAATATGCTCCAGAAAATACAATACCTTCATTCCTCCTTGGCGCAAAAATGGGAGCAAATGGAGTTGAAACAGATATCCAACGAACAAAAGACGGTGCTCTTGTACTTTTCCACGACGATTCTTTAATGAGAATTTGTGGCAAACCTGAAGCAATTCACGACTTAACTCTTAATAAGCTAAGAAAGCTAGATTTTGGCATTCATAAAGGCTCAAAGTTTAAAGGAATTCAGATTCCAACATTTGAAGAGTTCCTTATTGAATGCAGCGACAAGTACAAATACTTTGCTATAGAAATCAAAGAAGAAGGCGTTGAAGAAGAAACGCTCTCCCTTCTCTCTAAATATATTGAAAAAGATAGAATTGTTATTACAAGTGGAATTTGGAGAGCCTTAAAAACTGTAAAGAAGTTAGATAGCACAATTAAAATTGGCTACCTTGCCAAGTTCCTCACAGATGATATGGTAAAAGAAGCAAAGAAGGAAGGCTTCTATCAAATCTGCCCGAAGCTAAGCATTCTAGACGACAAGTGGAATACTAAGCTACGCAATATGGGATTCTCTGTTAGAGCATGGGGAATCGACTCTATCTCTGCAATGGAAAAGGCATTAGATATGGGTGTAGATGGCATGACAATCAACTACCCCGATGTCTTAACAAATGCTCTAAAAAGAAGAGCCTTATGATGAACATTCTGTGCTTTGGAGACTCTAATACCTATGGAAGATCCCCCCTTTATCCATATGGTAGGTGGCCCAGGACCATAAGATGGACTGGGCTTCTCCAAAGCCTTCTTGGCCCTGATTATTACGTCATTGAAGAGGGATACTGTGGCCGAACAACTGCCTTTATAGATAGAAGAGATCCATACATGAGTGGCATGGACGCACTTATTCCAATTTTAAAATCTCACTCACCTCTTGATTTAATTATCGTAATGCTTGGCACAAATGACATGCAAACTCATTTTGCTTCAAACGCACGAGATTCAGCAGGAGCGCTTAAAAGAATAATAGAATCAATTAATGGCCACTATTTATCTCAAAGGAAGAATCCTCCAGATATTCTAATTGCCTCCCCTATCTTAATTGGAGAAGATATCGAAAAAAGCATCTTCCCTTCCTATGACTATAGCGCACACACTAAAAGCTTAGAGCTAGCAAAAGAATACAAGAAGGTAGCAGAAGAGATGAATACTCTATTCTTAGACTGTTCACTAGTCGCATCTCCAGGAGAAGATTCTCTTCACCTAAATGAAAGTGGCCACAAAAACATAGCTAATGCCCTATTTAAACTAATTCAAAGCAGATACAACAACTAGCATTCGTGTAGTTTAGTGTAATTTTTTAAGATTTTTCCACGTATTTTTACATGAATAATTTTATAATTATGCTATAATCTACATATATATAAAAATTAGGAATGCATAATGTATCGAAGAATAGCTGAATATTTCAAGGCATGGAAAGAAAATAAGTATCGGAAGCCTCTCATAGTTCAGGGGGCAAGGCAAGTTGGGAAGACATATTCAATTTTGGAATTTGGCAGAACACATTATGATAATGTCGCATATTTTAACTTTGAAACAAATCCAAAACTGAATGAAACATTCAATGAAAACATAGAGCCTAATTATTTATTACCTCTTTTATCGCACATAGCAGGCACATCAATAATGAAGGAAAAGACTCTTATAGTCTTTGATGAAATTCAACTTTCAGAAAGAGCTTTAACTAGCCTTAAATACTTTTCAGAGCAAGCTCCTGATTACCATATTATCGTAGCTGGTAGTCTTTTGGGCGTAGCGGTTAATAGATCAAACTTTTCATTTCCTGTAGGAAAGGTTGACATAGTCACAATGTATCCAATGAGTATTGACGAGTTCTTTATAGCAAATGGAGAAAAAGAGCTCACCGACATGATAAAAAAATCATTCGATACAAATACCCCACTTCCATCTATTTTGCATGACAAAGCAATGAGTTTATATAAAGAATATTTAGCTGTTGGAGGTATGCCAGAATGTGTTATGCAGTACATACAAACTAAAGATTACAATTTAGTTAGGAACTCTCAATGCAACATTCTTACTAGTTACTTAAATGACATGAGTAAGTACAATACAGCTAACGAAATAAAGAAAACAAGACTTGTCTATGACAACATAACTGTTCAGTTATCTAAGAAGAATACAAGATTTCAATATAAGCTTATAAAGACAGGAGCAAGAGCATCCGAATTTGAAAATGCTATAGAGTGGCTCTGTCTTTCAGGTATTGTAAACAAGATTTACAGAGTAGAAACCATAATGAAGCCCCTTGAAAACTATCGTGACATTGATGCATTCAAAATCTACGTTTCAGATTCAGGGTTACTTTGTGCAAAAAAAGATGTTCTTTATTCTGATATCATCTACTCCTCCCCTGATCTCAATGATTTTAAAGGTGGAATGGTAGAAAATTATGTTAATCAATCTCTTATTGTTAATGGTTACAAAACATATTATTGGGCATCTGACAGAGGAGCTGAGGTAGACTTTGTAATCCAAAAAGATGGGCAAATAATACCAATAGAAGTTAAATCTGCAGATAATGTCAAATCAAAAAGCCTTGGCGTATATATGTCTCAATATAAGCCAAGTTATGCTATTAAGATATCTAGCAAAAACTTTGGCTTTGAAGACAATAAGAAGACTATTCCTCTATATGCTGTTTTTTGTATATAACAATATTTGAAAAAAGTTTTTTAGTAAATTGATTATATTTATGGTAAGAATCAGGGGCTGTTGCACGAGCAAAAATAAAATGCCAATAGCCCCATAAAAAAAGCAAATCACCTTCGACGGAGTCCTAAAAAGGCAAAGTTGAAGGTGATTTTTCTATTAAAAGGCTTTTCTCCATCTAAAAAATGAATTTTTCAAAACAATACCCCCTAGAAAAGTGAATTTTGATTCTTTTCTTATTAGGCAATGTTTTCAGGAGGCGTGTACCAATCAACATCTTCCAAACAGTAATTGTATCTCCGGTTTGCATAGTGGGAAATATCATATGAAATAAGAAGAATAATCCAGTCTATAAAGCTTCTATATTTTCCGAATGTAAGGAATCTTCTAAAGT
>JBNMJW010000079.1:0-9215 GCA_050874025.1 Candidatus Ornithospirochaeta sp. | reverse complement strand
GTATTATCACTAGGAGAATAGATATATCTCTTAAGAGTATAGGAAGTAGCATTTTCAACCTCAGACCAAGTTACAACAATTTTAGATGTATATTCACCCTTTGTTGCATTAATAGTCTTTGGTGGAGCAAATAGAGAACCCACGGCTATCTGTGATGGCGATGAAGTAATAGTGCTTGTTCTACCGTCTTCTAAGTATGGAATAACGGTATATGTATATACTTCAGATAATGGTGTTGTACTTTCCTCAAGTGTCTCTATGACGCTAGCTTTATCTATATACTCTGTGGATTTAAATTTTCCAGGAAGTAAGGTTTCGTTCCTCATTATTCTATAGTAAGAAGCACCAGCTATCTCATCCCACTCAATTGTAATCTTTTCTGGGTCTAAGCCGCTATTTAGAATTCTTGCATTGATTAGAGCTGGTCCGAAGACAGATCCTTTTTCTATTTCACTCTTTAGCTTAGGACTGTTAGGCTGCTCTTTGTTATATACTTCGAGGACAAAGGAGACAAGAGAGCCGTCTGTTTCATCTTTCTTTGCCATTAATTTTGCACTTCCTTTCTCTGTATGTGCTAATTCAGTCCAATTTGTTCCGTCATAAGAGTAGAGAAGTGTATAGACTAACTCTTCATCGTTATTTTCTTCCCAACTAATGTCTATCTCATCGGTGGATGTGCTGTCAGAAGCCTCTGTTATTACAGGAGGAGGAAGAATAGCGCCAACTATTTCGTCGTGAGATACGTAGAAGTTACCATTCTTATTCGTCACTTTAATTCTGTATTTGTGTTCTATTTTGTCAGTTGCAGGGATAGCAACAGACTTGAGAGTGTTGTCACTATTAATTACTAAGTTTTCTAGAAGATTTGAGCCTTCGTAGATTTCATAAATGAACTCCTCTCCGTCTTCCTTGTATAGAGAGTTTTCATTCCAAGTGAGACGAACTACATTTACCCAATTAGACGTTGCACTTACATCTGTTATTAGGTCTACTGCTTTTGTTTCTCCAAGGATAAAGTCTTCGCTTGAAGTTAGTTCAATTAGCTGTTTTTCTCCTAAAGTTGCTTCAAATGTAAAAGAGAAGAATGTAAGAGGAGAAGATGCATCTATAGCAAAGGGCTGTGATAACACATAGCTTGTTTTTTCTTTTGTTGGTTCTATAGTTCCAGTAGTTTTATCTAAAGGAGATCGCGCTGATAAATCTGTTTCAAGCCATCTTTCTCCACCAAGCTTCCAGTTAATTTTGTTTAGTAGAGAAGGAGGATTATAATCGAATGACAGAGTAAGAACACCACTGTATTTGCTTTCATCTTGCTTAAATGTGAATTTAGCATTCTCGATTTTCCAAAGAGAATAGATGTTTTCTATTTTCAAGGCATCTTCTTCATCTTGATAATAGTACGTACCTTTGTATTTATAACCATTGATTATTCTGTAGCTATAAAGAGTGTTGTCTTCTATTTGTGTATCTGTAAAGCTATATCTTCCGGTTTCGTCTTCTGTTAGAGCGAAATTGACATTCTCCCAAGTTGAAGATTCTGTAGCACGCTGAATGATGAATGCTCTTTCTACTGTGCCGCTTACATCTGGCATCTTAGATGGCATAAATGATAGCGTAATACTTCCGTCTTCTTCTCCCGTATTTGCTAAAATATCTAAAACAGGATCTGGATAGATCTTGCTATCTGTTTGTAATGTGTATGAATCACTCTTAATTGTGTTAATACTCTTTCCATTTTCATCAAGAATCTCTATTTGCACAAAGAAGTCATAATCGGTGTCGATGCTAAATAGAGAAGATGAGAATGAGTAAGAATCTGTCATTTTTTCATTCTCAATTACCACAGGCTCATCCCATGCTGATGAAGATGATAGTTTTTTGTAAATTGAAATATTGTAGTTAAAGAGCTCTTTTGAACTTTCAAGAGAAGAATAGAGATTAGAAATATCCCAATAAAGGGTGATTGTTTTACCTCTTACTGCTAGGGAAAGGTGAACTTCTCCGTTAGTGCTACCTTCTGTAAATGCACTAGGTTCAGAGTAGAGTACAGTAGCTGATTGAAAGTCTCCCTTTATAATCTTTTGTGCAACTACTGAGAAAATATATGCGCTGTTAGCCTTTACGTCTGTCAGCTTATATGAGTTTGATGAGACAATATCGAGAAGTGAGAAACCTCGACTTTGAAGCTTTGAGTATGGAGCATTGGACTCAAAGATTTCATTTATTGTTCCGTACTTTTCTCTTTCAATTGCCCATATTTGATAGCTAGTAGCTCCCTCTGTTTTCTCCCACTTTAGTTCGATTGTATCGCTGTATCCGTTGCTCGCGCGAACATTTGTTGGAGCGAGAGGTGAGGAGTAAGGGTTAAAACTCTCATCCATTGAAAGTGGAGGAGATGAGGGACACGATGTGAGAAATATTATAGTTAAAAGAGTAGCTAGTATTGTTAGTATTCTTCTTTTCATAAATTAACCATTGAAATAAATATTTAGAGTGGAATGTTATAATTCTTTTATTCTTATTTCAATAGTAAGCATGTTGTACTTTTATTTTCAAAATAACTAGCAATTAATAATCAGAGTGATAAAAAACTATCCCATACGCAGTAAAAACATATGGGATAGTTAGATAGTTAAAGCTTTCTATTAAGCTTCTTCAGTCCACTTTCTTCCGTAGTAAGAATCAAGATGAAGTGTCTTGATCTGACTAATTAGAGGATAGCGAGGGTTGCTTCCTGTACACTGGTCATCGAAAGCTTTAACAGAGAGTTCATCTACTGCACTTAAGAATTCATTCTCATCAACTCCCCACTCTTTGATAGAAGAAGGAATGCCAAGTTCATTCTTTAACTTTTCAATACCATCAATTAATGCCTCAACTCTTTCCTTCATTGTCATTTCTGGAGTTGTAACGATGTATTCTGTATTCTTTGTGTCATTAACAGGAGTTGCAATATAATCGGCAACACGGGCATAACGAGAGATTACAGAAGGGAATTCGTACTGAGGGAAAGCTGCCATCTTTGTAGGGTTATCATTTGCGTTGAAGCGAATGATATTTGTTAAAAGAAGTGCATTAGCCATTCCGTGTGGTACATGGAACTGTGCTCCAAGCTTATGTGCCATTGAGTGACAAAGACCTAAGAATGCATTGGAGAAAGCCATACCTGCCATTGTGGATGCGTTGTGTACCTTTTCTCTTGCTTTCTTATCTGTTCCATCCTTATATGCCTGTGGCAAATACTTAAAGATAATTCTTGCAGCTTCAAGTGAAAGTGCATTTGTATAATCTGTGCTCATAGAAGAAACAAGTGCTTCAAGAGCATGTGTTAGAACATCAAGTCCACAAGATGCTGTTAACCCTTTAGGCTGGCCCATAGCGAGTTCACTATCGATAATTGCCATGCTTGGTGTTAGTGCATAGTCTGCGATAGCCCACTTCATTCCTGTCTTTTCATCTGTGATGATTGCAAACGGAGTTACTTCACTACCTGTACCACTTGTTGTTGGGATACAAACAAGCTTTGCTTTCTTTCCCATATTAGGGAGGGCGTAGACACGCTTTCTTATATCCATAAAGCGAAGTGCAAGACCTTCAAACTTAACTTCTGGGTGCTCATAGAGTAACCACATAATCTTTGCAGCATCCATTGGCGAACCACCACCAACGGCAATAATAATGTCTGGATTGAAGGCATTAACCATCTGCATAGCTACATTGATAGTTCCAAGTGTTGGATCTGGCTTAACCTGGTGGAAGACCTCTGTTTCAATTCCAATACCCTTTAAGCAGTCTGTGATTTTATCAATCATGCCAGAAGAGAAGAGGAAGCTATCTGTAACAAGGAATGCTCTCTTTTTGCCTTCAAGTTCCTGAAGTGCAACAGGAAGACAGCCATACTTGAAATAGATTTTTGGTGGAAGTTTAAACCAGAGCATGTTTTCTCTCCTTTCTGCTACAGTCTTTATATTTAATAGGTGTTTTGGTCCAACGTTTTCACTTATAGAGTTATTTCCCCAGCTTCCACATCCAAGTGTTAATGATGGTTCAAGACGGAAGTTGTAGATATCACCAATAGCCCCCTGAGATGCAGGCATGTTTATAAGAACTCTGCTTGTCTTAACAATCTTGCCATACGTATTAACCTTGTCATCTTGCTTTTCATCACAATAAAGAACAGATGTATGGCCAAAACCACCCATTGAGATAAGTTTAGCTGCCATTTCAGAGCCTTCTTCAAATGTTGAACACTCATACATGCCAAGGACAGGAGAGAGCTTTTCATGAGCAAATGGTTCATCAAGTGCAATTTTCTTTACTTCACCAATTAAAACCTTTGTTCCCTTTGGTACTGTAAAGCCAGCAATGGAGGCAATCTTTTCTGCACTCTGACCAACGATTGCTGGGTTAACAGAACCTCTCTTTGGGTCGAGAATGATAGGAGAGAGTGCATTAAGCTCTTCTTTAGATAAGAAGTGAGCCCCTTCTTCTTTTAGTAGTTTCTTTACTTCTTTATATACATTTTTGTGACAGATAATAGACTGTTCGCTAGCACAAATCATACCGTTATCGAATGTTTTAGACATAAGGATAGAAGCAACTGCCATCTTCAAATTAGCGCTTTCATCAATTAATGCAGGTGTATTTCCAGCCCCAACTCCGATTGCTGGCTTACCTGATGAATAAGCACTCTTAACCATTCCTGGACCACCTGTTGCAAGGATTAAGTTAATAAGAGGGTGCTTCATTAAATAGTCTGTTTTTTCGAGAGTAGGGTCATCAATCCAACCAATAATGTTTTCAGGAGCACCAGCCTTAACTGCAGCATCTCTAACAATACGAGCAGCATCGCAAGTACATTTTTTTGCTCTAGGATGTGGACTGAAGATGATAGCGTTTCTTGTCTTAAGAGCAATTAACGCTTTGAAGATAGCAGTAGATGTTGGGTTAGTTGTTGGAATAATACCACAGATAACACCTTTGGACTCTGCAATTTTCTTTATGCCGAAGCCTTTATCTTCTTCGATAATATCACATGTCTTATCATCTTTATATTTATTGTAAATATATTCAGCAGCAAAGTGGTTTTTAATAACCTTATCTTCAACTATTCCCATACCAGTTTCTTCTGTTGCATCTATAGCTAGAGGAATACGAGCGTTGTTAGCAGCAATAGCTGCAGAACGGAAGATTTCATCTACCTTTTCTTGTGGAAAAGTTGCATAAATTCTCTGTGCATCTTTTACTTTGATTATTAAACTTTCGAGTTCATTCTGGCCTGGAAATAGTTCTTTATTATCAGACATTCTGTTCGTCTCCTTATATCGATATAAACTTATAGATAAAATAATATGTATTGTCAATATAGTTTTATGTAAAATTTTTTATCTATCAAATAACTTATTGTATTGTAATGAAATACATCTTTAAAAAATTATGTATCTTGAAGAAAACCGTATTTTTAATAAAAAACATCTTGAAGAAAGCCGTATTTTTGGCAAAGAACATCTTGAAGAAAGCCGTATTTTTCTAAAATGAAAAAAGGATGGTTTTGTATGATTTTCAAAAGAAAAGCTTATGCAGAGTTAAAAGAATGGAAAGAAAAATACAATGGTAAATATGCTGCTCTACTAGAAGGGCCTAGGAGAGTCGGAAAATCAACAATAGCAGAAGAATTTGCTAAAAGTGAGTACAAAACGTACATTAAAGTGGACTTTTCAAATGTAACAAAAGAAACATTAGATATTTTCTCTTCTATCAGTAACCTAGATTTATTCTTTTTAAGGCTAATGGCATTATATAACACAACGTTGTATGAACGAGAATCTGTGATTTTATTTGATGAAATTCAGCTTTAACCAAAGGTTCGCCAAGCTATTAAATTCCTTGTAAAGGATGGTCGTTATGACTATATAGAAACGGGATCTTCGTTATCAATAAAGAAAAATATTAGTGGAATTGTTATACCTTCTGAAGAGCACAAGATTAGAGTTTATCCTATGGATTATGAAGAATTCTTATCTGCAACTGGAAGTAATAATTATGGATTGCTAAGGGAATTATATAAAAAGAAATTGCCAATTGGACAAAGTGTAAATCGCTCTTTAATGCGAGATTATAGAATTTATATGGCTGTTGGTGGAATGCCTCAAGCTGTCGAAGCATATATTGAGAAAGCAAATTTTATGGAGATAGATGACACTAAAAGAAAGATTATATCTCTATATGAAGATGATTTTTATCGTATTGATCCATCTGGGAGAATTAGCAAATTATTTGAATCTATTCCTTCTCAACTAATGAAAGGGGGTAATAGGTTTATCTTGTCATCAGCTTTGAATAAAGATACGACGAATAAGGATAAAGAGCTTTTTTATTCTTTGATTTCATCATGCACAGTGCTTCCATGTTATAATTCGCTCGACCCATCATTAGCTTTGTCTCAATCGATAGATTTTAACAAATTTAAGCTTTATCTTGCAGATATAGGTTTGTTTGTGACAATGATCTTAAAAACGCATTCATATACGGAATCAAGTATCTACTCTAAGCTTCTTTCTGATACGCTTCCAAGTAATCTTGGTTTTCTATATGAAAATGCGATTGCTATTGCAATTAATCAAAGTGGACATGAGCTATACTATATGACTTGGAAAAAAGAAAATAGCACACATAACTATGAGATAGACTTTCTTTTTAGAAAGGGAAATAAGCTTATTCCAATTGAAGTAAAAAGTTCTAGAATAGATAGTCACATTTCAATTGATGAATTCAAGCGAAAGTATTCTTCTTATGTTACAAGTCCTACTATTTTTTCTCAAAAGGATTATAGCCACAGTTCAGATATTACTGTCTATCCATTTTATCTTTCATCATTTGTATTTGAAGAATAAAAAATATATTTATGATTTAAGAGCAAAAGCAAAAATAATAATACTCAAAAAAACAAATTTGATAGATACTCTTTTTTATGTACAAATACTTTATTCTTTCTGCTTTTGCTCAAATAGCTATATCTTCATATGCTCCATATATACAAATTGCTTTGCGTAATAAAGGCTATAGCCATTCGAGAGTAGGAGTAATAATGGCTATTGGGCAAGCTTTTGCCATAATGGGTCCTGTTTTAATTTCTTTTCTTTCTGATAAAAAAGGAAAGACTAAGCCATTTTTGCTATTAACCACCGCTTTGAGCATTCTCTTTGGCATTCCATTTTTCTTATCTACAAATCTTTATGTTGTTATAGTAGCAACATGTGCCTTAGATGCAGTTTTTTGGTGTTTTAATCCCCTATCAGATGGCTTCATAAACCGTAAATTAGGTAAAGAAGGCTATAAATATGGAAAGATAAGGGCTTGTGGAACCTTTAGCTATATGATTGCACTAGTCACATTTGCTTTTTCTGGCTTTCCAAAAGAGACAGAAAATAAATCAATTTTAACATGTTTTATTATCGCTCTTTCTCTATTGTTCTTTGCAACTTTAATTCAAAAGGATGACGTAAGAGAGAAGAGTAATGATAAAAAAGGAAATCATTTCTCTTTTTCTTGGTTCAGTAAGGGCTACTATTTCTTTATGTTGATAGTTTTCTTTACTAGAATCGGGCAGTCTGTAATTGAGAAGCTCTTAGCTTCATATATGACAGAAGAGTTAAAACTTGGAGGAAACTTTACTCTCTTTGTTTCTATTGGAGCTCTTTTTGAGTTCTTCTCAATGATTTTGTTTGGGCGTTTATTGAAGAAGAATAAAGTAACGCCATTCTTTATGCTTGCTCTTTCAGCAATCGCTCTTACAGTAAGATTGCTATTATATTTGATCCCAAATATCTACGTATTTGCTTTTGCTCAAACATTACATGGTCTAACATTTGGCGCACTTCATGTTGCAGCAACAACATATACTGCTAGGAGTGTAGATAGCTCACACTATGAGGTTGGGATGACTCTTTATTGGGCGGTAGCAACTAATCTTGCAGAGCTTATTGGCTCTCTATTTGGTGGCTTTATTATTGAAAAATTAGGCTACAGTAGCCTCTTTGCTATCTACTCAATATTCCCTCTTATTGGCTTTATTCTTTGCTTTGTGCTCAAGAAAGAGATAGAGAAGCCTTCTTCTTTAGTTTCTTAAAGTATAACAGGTATGTTATCGTAATTAAGACAGAACACAGAATCCAACCAAAAGGGTAGCCCATAGCTATTGGAAGAATTGTGTTTGAAATAAAGTTCTTCATAACAAAGAGATAGCATTGTCTAGCAATAACAAAAGAGAAGAGCATTATAGCCATTGGAAGCTGGCTATTGCCTGCTCCCCTTAAAGCTGAACCATATACTTGGTTGAATGTACAAACAATGTAGAATGGCGAAATTACTCTTAAAAATAGCGAGCCATACTTTATTACTTCCATTTCGTCTTTACTAATGAAAAACTCAACAACGTATGGAGAGAAAATAATGATTGGAACAAGGAAAAAGGCTGTCGATAAAAGTCCCAAAAGTAGGGCTTTATTAGCACCGCTTTGAGCTCTTTTTATTTGCTTTGCTCCGATGTTTTGGCCAACAAATGTCATTGAGGCAAGACCCAAGCTTTGCATAGGTAAGAATAAGAGCTGATCTACTTTTGTATATGCTGTCCAACCGCCCATAACATCCGAGCCAAAATAGTTTATATATGATTGAACAAATACGTTTGAGAAGGCTGTAATAGACATCTGTATTGCAGATGGAAGGCCAATTAATACAATTGATTTTAATATCTTCTTATCTAAGCAAAGTTTTTTAAGTGAAAGCCTAACATCGCTGTCTGTTTTAAATAAGAAAAATAGAACCAGAACAGCCGAAATTGCTTGCGATACTATCGTAGCAATAGCAACGCCGGCTGTGCCCATCTTAAAGAAAATAACAAAGATGAGGTCCATAATAATATTTAAAATGGCAGAAATAACTAAGAAGATAAATGGAAGGCGGGAGTTTCCAACAGCTCTAAAAATTGCAGATCCCATGTTGTAAATCAAAAGCCCGCTTACGCCTGCGAAGTAGATGTAAAGGTATATTTCTTGCTCAACTCTTACTTCTTCTGGCGCTTTTACTATGTCCAAAAAGAAAGGGACAAGCAAAAGACCAAGAATAGTCACTGCAATTGAGATAATTACAAAGAAAACAAAGAATGTATGTACTGCCTTACTCACGTTTTCTTTGTCTCCTGCACCAAAATATTG
>JBNMJW010000078.1:0-9245 GCA_050874025.1 Candidatus Ornithospirochaeta sp. | reverse complement strand
TATGGAGATAGCAACATGTTCTTTGGAATGCAAACTTCGTATCCAATTAATATTGGTGGCGTAACTAGTACTAAAACATCTACTCCTGTTGCATTTGTTTCAAATGAAAATAATAAAGTAAGAATTACTCCTGGACGTATAGATGTAGATGGCGCAAATGCAAATTTAACAGTTAATGGCTCGACCGTTTTAAAAGGATATACCGAGATAGATAAATTAGGTTGTATTGTTAGAAGAGATTCGTTAAAATCGAATTTAGATAGCATGTGCAGCGTAAGCATTAATGCTGGAACATTCGGAAGCGCTGATGGTTCTAGTTACACGATTACATTACCAAACAGCGTAAAAGGAAGAGATATAATTATAGTAAATCCTAAATGGGATAAGCTTATAATTTAGGCTCCAGAAGGATACGCTTTATACAAATACGGATCTAGTGTTAGCTAGGTATAGATGTCTAAATATACAATGGCACATGCAATTTAGATAGGTGATAAAGCATGGATTGTAGGAATGATGACGTAATCAAAAATGTTTGATATTATATAGAATAAGATACAATTAAGCACAGAAGATTTAGCTATACCACCATTTAAAGACTTCTATAATAATGCTAAAGATAAACAAGATGCGTTAAAGAAGATTGAATTCATAGTGTGGAGATATAAATGGAATAGCCCATATGAGGCATATCCAGAGAAAGAGCGCACATGGAGAGTAGCTAAAGATGTACTTAATGATGAGAATTATAAACCTGATGACGTTGTAAAAGAATTAGCAAAAAGGTTCCAGGAGTTCCAAGAGACTCCTGCTACCCGTCTGCTTAAATCTTCTAAGAGCGCAGCAGAGGGCATTATGAACACGATGGATAGCTATGCAGAAGAAGAGCTTGATATAGATACAGCTAAGAAACTTTCGGCTATATTGAAAGATGTTAGCGGTATAATCAAGTCATTAGATATGGCTATGAAGTAGGCAAAAGCAGAACAAGCAGAAACCGGTAGAGTCAAGGGTGGTGGTGTTATTGGTATGTACGAATAATTATGATAGACTTTAATTAGAGACTCCATGATACTGATAAGTTCAGATAGGCAGCTATCTTTTTTCAGCAACATGGATGCTATACCTTAGCTCCTAGAGGTACTACTGATTATAACAAATATTGGGAGCAAGAAACAGATAGGTGCCTTAATGGTTATACTGCTCCAGACGGAGAAGGTATAACAGGATACAATTACTTCTATCTAAATTATAGTCCAATCATGCGACTTAAGGAAGAAGAGTATACCGACAGAGAGGGTAACCTCAGAAAGAGAAGGCAGCGTATACTTGAGTTTCCTAGTTTTTGGGACTATGATTACTATTATTTTTGCGCTATAGAACAAGCTGAGCTTGAAGGTAAACATATGGCGGTGCTTAAATGCAGACAGAGAGGATACTCATTTAAAGGTGGATCTATGCTAGTTAGAAACTATATGCTCATACCAGGCTCAAAGAACTTTGCTATAGCATCAGAACAGAAATTCCTTATAGGTGATGGTTTGTTAACTAAAGCCTGGCAGATAATGGACTTCCTTGACAAACATACAGCGTGGGCTAAACAAAGACTTGTGTCTACACGTATGGAGAGAACATCGGGTTATAAGATTACAGATGAGTTTGGTAAACAGACTGAGCAAGGATACTTATCTAGCATAACTGGTATAACTCTTAAGAATGACCCGGAACGTGTGCGTGGTACTCGTGCTAAGCTTGTACTATGGGAGGAGGGTGGTAAGTTCCCTAGCCTTCTTGACGCATGGCGTATAGAACAGCCTTCAGTAGAAACCGATGATGGTAAGGCGTTCGGATTAATGATAGCATTTGGTACAGGTGGTACAGAAGGTGCTAGTTTCGAAGGATTGAAAGAGTTGTTCTACAAACCTAAATCTTACAACGTTCTCAGCTTCCCTAATATATGGGACGATGGCAGAGAGAATACAGAATGCGCATTCTTTGTACCAGCTTATTCAAACCTAGAATCATTCGATGATGATGGTAACTAGGTTTATATGGATAAGGATGGAAATAGCTACAAAGAGAAAGCTATAGATAACCTTATAGATTAGAGAAACAAAGTAAAAGACGGTGGTGCTAGTTAGCAATCTATAGACCGTTTTATATCAGAGCGTCCTATAAAGCCAGCAGAGGCTGTATTAGAGCTCGGTAAGAATATATTCCCTAGAAAGTTATTGATGGACCAGCTGACCAGAATAAGGACAAATAAGAAGCTTCAAAGTATGAAGCATATAGTTGATCTAGAATGGGATGGAAATGGTCAAGTAAATGCTACAGAAAAGCCTAGTGGGGATATAACTAACTACCCTCTTAAGAAAGGCGATAAGCCTCATGGATCTGTAGTAATATGGGAATACCCAGTAAAGGATCCTCCGCTTGGATTATATATAGGAGGATGCGACCCTTATGATCATGATGATAGCTTTACAAATTCTCTTGGTTCTACATTTATATTTAAACGTGTAAGAGCTGGTGAAGCATGGACAGATGTAATAGTAGCAGAGTATTCTGGAAGACCTGATACAGCAGAAGAGTACTATGAGAACGTGCGCAAGTTACTTACGTTTTATAACGCTAGATTATTATTTGAGAATGAAAGAAAAGGAATCTACCCTTACTTTACGAATAAACACTGCGATTACCTCTTGGCTGATTAGCCAGATAAAATCATATCTGAAGTCTTTAAAGACAGCAAAGTGCAAAGAAGAAAAGGATGCCACATGACCAAACAGATTAGGGCGTATGGCGAAGGATTAATATTAGAGTGGCTGCTAGATGAGTTTGAAGAAGGCCACCCTAATGTAGAAAGAGTATACAGCGAACCTCTAATAGAAGAGCTTATAGAAAATGATGGTGTACGAAATGTAGACCGTGTGATAGCTTTGTGTATGGTAATGATATACAGAGAGGAGCTCTATTAGGTAAAGGTGTCGTCTGCAAAAGAACAAAACAAATAGGTTGAACTCTTCGAGATGCCGTTATTTAGCAAACAATGGTTTGAAGAAGATAGCAGCACAAGTGAAGACGGTATGCCGATATTCACATTTTAATACATGGAAGATAACTTATACAATTCAGCTTTCCCCAGACAAAAGCTCCCTCTTTCAAAGAAAGGAAAGAAGTGGCAGGAGGATTGCGTTAACTATATTATAGGTGAAGGTAACGTAACATCTGGAGGAAATAGTACATCATATTACGGAGAGCTGTAGACCTATTATAATTTATATAACAGCATCTTCGACGAGAAGGATTTTAAATCAATTACAAACCCATTCAAGGTCGAGGATGGTTTTCCTGCTACTCCTCACGACTTTAATATTATAAGACCTAAAGTAGACTTGCTTATAGGTGAGGAGACAAAGAGGCCTCTTAACTTCAGAGTTATCAGAACTTCATAGGAGGCTACATCTGAAATGCAGGAGAAAGAGAAATAGATGATTCTACAATATATAGAAGCAGCTATCACAGCTAGAATGAGCCCAGAAGAAGCTCAGTAGTTCCAGTAGTAGCTACAGTCTGGAGAGATTATGCCACCAGAGTAGATAGCTAAGTATATGGACAAAGACTACAAAGATATTGTAGAGAATACTGCATATCATTCTCTTACATATCTGAGAGAGAAGCTTGATCTTGACAACGAGTTTATCAAAGGCTGGAAGGACGGATTGATCTCAGGTAGAGAAATTTATTATGTTGGCGTACTTAATGCAGAGCCATATGCGGAGAGAGTTAATCCTATATGTTTCTCTTACGATAAAAGCCCAGACTTGGAGTTTATTGAGGATGGATCATGGTGCTGCAGAAAGATGCGTATGCCTATAACTGAAGTATACGATAGATATTACGACAAGCTTGAAGAGAAGGATCTTGATAAGCTTGAAGAGATGATTGGTTCTACTCCTGGTAGAAATCTTGGAGATAGAAGCCCTGTTGATATGGGTATATAGTTACGTATATACGATAACCCTATATTCGAGGGAGCTGGTAAATCGCTTGTAAATGTATGGCATTGTTGTTGGAAGTCTTTCAAGAAGATCTTCTATGTAACTACTACAGATGATGCAGGGCAGCCTCAGATCAATATAGTCGATGAAACATATCAGCCTGTTGGTAATGAGGTTAGTATTGAACCAGATTGGATTATAGAGGTATGGGAAGGATACAGAGCTGGTAGTGATTTGTACTTTGGTATACAGCCTATTGAATATCAGCACGTAAGTATCGATAACCCTAATAGCCAGAAGCTTCCTTATTGTGGTGCTATTTACAGCAATACAAATAGCAAGCCTAGATCATTGGTTAGCATTCTTAAGCCATTACAGTATATGTATATCGTATTGTGGTACAGACTTGAGTTAGCTATCGCCAGAGATAAAGGTAAGGTTGTAAACATGGATATTACATAGATTCCTAAGTCTATGAATATTAGTCCAGCTAAATGGATGCATTACTTGTCTAGCGTTGGTGTTAACTTTATCAACCCATATGAAGAAGGCTGGAATATTCCAGGAAGAGAGGGCGGTAAGCCTGCTCAGTTTAATCAGATAACAGCATTGGATCTTACAATGTCTAATGTCATAGCTGAATACATACAGCTTATGGATAAGATAGAAGAGCTGGCTGGTACAATCTCTGGTATTACATAGCAGCGTGAAGGAGCTGTAAGCTCATCAGAGATGGTAGGTAATGTAGAAAGATCTGTTGTACAGAGCTCTCATATTACTGAGCCATTGTTCTGGGTTCACAACCAGTGTAGGCGAAGAGTACTTAATATGCTTCTTAATACAGCTAAGGGTGCTTGGGAAGAGACTGGTAAACAGAAGCTCCAGTACATCTTTGATAATGGAGAAAGAGTATTCTTGGATATTACTCCTAAGTTCTACTATGAAGACATGGATGTATTCGTAAGCGATACATCTAAGGATCTTGAGAACATACAGAAACTTCAGCAACTTATATAGCCAGCTATGCAGAATGGTGCTAGCTTGCTTGAAGCCGCAGAGATCCTTACAAATGATAACTTCAATATCATTAAGCAGAAGCTTAAGGATATGCAGACTAGACAGGAGCAGGTACAGCAGCAGCAGCAGGAAGCAGAAGCTCAGCAGCAACAGCAGTTACAGCAGATGCAGAATGAATCTAAACAGCAAGAGCTTATGTTACAGGAAGCTCAGATGGATCTTCAGAGATATCAGATTGATCAAGATAATCAGACCAAGATAGCTGTGGCACAGATCAATGCTTATCGTGGAACCGAAGAGCTAGATCAAGATCAAAACGGAATCCCAGACCCAATAGAAATTGGCAAGCAGGCTATCGAGCAGCAGAAGGTTAATCAAGAGGCTTATAATAAGCGTTATGAAGCTAAGCAGAAGCGCGAGATAGAAGATCAGAAGATTTAGCTTGAGAAGGATAAGATGAAGCATGAGACAGAGCTGTAGAAGGCCAAGGATGATGCTGCTTATGAACGCGAGAAACTTAAGGCTCGCACGGCCCTTAAGAACAAAACGGTTGGCGAGAAGTAATGAAGTTTGACAATAAGACATTTTAGCAGAAGTATGAAGCGTGGAAGAATGGCGCTGATTACTGGAAGGATATTAGAGGAATCAACTTGGGTGGAGACACCCAGGCTGAGGAACCTAGTCCAGAAGAGCAGTAGTAGATGGATTAGAGTGTATAGGTTATACTTAATGCTTACAATGAAGGAAAGGATGAAAATATAGCTGAAGACATTATTGAGCCATTACCTTTTGATACTCCATTAAATGAAGAGCATCCTATACTTCATAAATATAAAGGCGGAAAAGATGATTCTATTAATACTTTTGTTAACAGAATGGGTCCTCTTGTAGGACAATAGCTAAATAGATATGGCTACGGTGATGCTGCATATTATAATGTGATGCGTCAGCTTGCATACGAATCTAATTACGGTAGATCTAGAGTTGCTAGAAGATAGCATAATTACGGTGGAGTAGGTTGGAATGGTAAGACTTACACTACATACAAGAGTGATGCAGACTTTGTTAAAGACTACGTAAGACTTATGCATAATAGATATGGAGCAGCGCTTAGAGCCAAATCTACATAGGATTATGCTAGAGCGCTTAAGCAGAAAGGTTATTACGAAGATTCTCTTTAGAATTACTCAAGAAACCTCAATAGCATGAATAGTCTTGTTATAGCAGCTCGCAATCATAGGAATGCCCATAAGGATGCTTATAACTATAATGTATAGTTAAATGACCTTGAACAGGATTATGAAGATGCTAAAAATGCTAGCCCTATAATTATCAATTCGCCATCTACGAGATAGCCTAGTACTATTAGAGCAGATGTTCCGACAACTCTGCTTGGTCCGACTTAGGAAGAGATAAAGGCTCAACAACAGCGTGATCTTAATAAGTACAAACAGTAGATGTATGATAGGTTAACATAGCCTTCGCTTCCGAATATACTTAACCTACTTCCGTCTAATAACTTTGGCAAAGACTCTTATGGCTAGAAGTTCTGGTGGAGAAGAGGAAATAATTTACATTTCAAAGATGGCAAAGATAATCTTCCAAAATTTACTACAGGAGACGATAATGGAAATACATTTGGAGGAGATATAGCAAAGGCTTTAGGAGCAGGAGAAATAGGTTAGGAAATAGCAAACTTTGGAACATAGATGATTCCAGGTGTTGGAACATATTACGATTGGAAGGCTGCAGTAAATAATCCATCTGTAGAGAATATTGGTACTGCATTATTGACTACAGCTGGTGACGCGTTTACACTAGGTACAGGCGGAGTAGCGATAAGTGCTGGATTAAAAGCAGCTAAAGCCGCTGCAAGGTATAGAAAAGCCATGGCGGCATATAATACAGCAAAGGCTTTAGTTCCCGGTACAAAATAGGGAGATAGAGCTATTAGGGTTGCAGGAAACGCTGCAGACGAAACTAGGGCTGCAGTATAGAGACATAAAGCTATAAAGCATATTAAAAATTCAGTAAAAGCTGCAATTGCTACACATTTAACAGATTTGAATGATTTTACAGAAAGAGCCAAAAGATTATATAATAAACATAAATGATATGACACAGATGGAAAGTCCAAAGCGAAAGATGCAGAAGAAGAATGACTATCAGCGTCATAAGCTCTTTCGTAAGATTAAACGTAGAAGAAAAGCATAGGCTGAAGCAGAATAGCATATGGCTGAAAAGCAGCTTATGAAGAAACTTAAGATTCCTAAGTTTGGAAGTGGCAAAGATATTAATATAAAGAAATCTAAGCGTGGTACATTTACTAAAGCAGCTAAATAGCATGGCATGAGTGTTCAGAGCTTTGCTAATAAGGTTTTAAGGAATCCAAGCAAGTATAGTGCAGCTATGAGAAAGAAAGCAAACTTTGCGCATAATGCAGCAAGTTGGAAACATTAAACATTACACGGGTTCGACTCCAGTGTAGCGTACAACAATTAAAAAATATTAACTTAGTTATAATTTAAATTATGGCAAGAAAGAAGAAAAATCCATTAGGTGATTTTGAAGACGCTTTGAGCTCTCTCGGGTTCGGTGGCCAGGAAGGTGGCGACAGCGTTACAGACATCGATAACCAGGATGTGGTTAATCAGGTGTTAGATGATCCTAATGATGATATTGACAATTTAGACAATCCAGATGACGATAAGTCTTCTGAGGATAATAAAGATGATAAGAATGTAACTGGTGATCCTAATGCTCATGATGATAACACAGAGGTCCCAGATAATATTTTAAATAATAATACGTCCGACACAACTATAGTTGACAACGAATAGGATAACGATAATGATGATAATGATCAGCAGACTGACACTGACGTCGTAGATCCTGGAGAAGCAGAATAGATTGGTGCTTTCTTTGACGCATTCGCTGAAGCTAATGGTTGGAGTGTTGATGCAGACGAGAAACCTAAGTCAGTTGAGGATCTCGTAGAGTACATCAAAGATGTCGTAGATGAGAATTCAACCCCACAGTACGCCGATGATCGTATTGCTAGACTTGATCAGTACGTAAAGAATGGTGGTAAGTTTGAAGACTTCTATCAGACACAACAGAAATCTATGTCTTATGACAATATAGATTTGGAGGACGAATCTAATCAGAAAGCAGCTGTTCGTGAGTTCTATAAATTACAGGGTATGAACGACGAGCAGATTAGTCGCAAGATTGAGCGCTATGAAGATGCTGACATGCTGGAAGATGAAGCAGCTGATGCTGTTAATTATCTTAAGGCGTACGAACAGCAACAGCAAGAGTATATGGCTCAGCAATAGGAAGCTCAAAGACAATAGTAGGAGCAGCAAGCTGCACAGTTCATGGACGACCTTACATCTAGTATTAATGGTCTTACTAATATTAGAGGTATCAATATCCCAAAGGAGGATAGAAAAGCGTTATTCGATTATATTACAAGAACTGATGCAGACGGTTTAACAGAGTATCAGAAGGCTTTTAATAATAACCTTGTTAACAGTTTGATAGAATCAGCCTACTTCACAATGAAGGGTGATGCTCTACTGGGCGAAGCACAGCGCAATGGTCAGACATCTGCTGCGAGTAAACTTAGACAAATGCTCAAACACCAAACAAAAAATCATACATCATACAATGTTGGGCATGAAAAACAACCTCAGGCATGGGATCTCGCGTCAAAATACCTATGATGAGATAATTAACATATTATGAATAATTCAAGTTCTTTATTAAATAATCTTCAGCTCTACCGTGGTAAGCGTTTTGCTGACTTGGTAGACGAAAACATGATTGCTAATGCAATGCTTACAAAGCCTCATGAAGTAGCAGGCTTGTTGTCATTGGTTTTTGGTACAAAGGATGATGGTATTTCAACTACCATCGACTTGTTAACTGGTGGTCTTGGTTCAACCATGACTATCGAAAACAGAGAATATGAGTGGTCTGTAATGATTGATGCTGATCACGCTGTTAATATCCGCTACGCTAAGTGGAATGGTAAGGAGATTACTCCTAAGTCAATTACAGAAGGTTTGACTCCAGGTATTAATAATACTCCTATTTATCTTGGTCTTGAAGAGAAGTAGTTTGGTCCAGGTGCAATCCTTGCATTTGACAACGTAAACTTCCAGGTACGTGTAAACGGTACTCCATACCAGGACGGTAGCACATGGGTATATGAGTGCTACG
>JBNMJW010000077.1:0-9398 GCA_050874025.1 Candidatus Ornithospirochaeta sp. | reverse complement strand
AATTTCACTTTTAGAAAGAGAAAAGACTTTTAATCAAAAAATCACCTTCAACTTCGTCTTCTTGAGACTCCGTCGGAGGTGATTTATTTCTTTATAGGGCTATAAGCATTTTATTTTTGCTCGTGCAACAGCCCCTTATAACTTTTATTCTGTAACTTCTGGTGTTACTATGCCTTTCAGGTAAATGCGGAATACAAGAAGTGACTGAGGAGGAATTGTTCCTGTATTTTGTTCACCATAACCATAGTCTGGGTGAATATATACATAGCATTCTTGTCCAACCTTGAGGTTAGTAGTTGCTTCTACAAATCCAGGAATGAGGTTCTGAAGATTGAATGTGACATCGCTGCCACTGTCAATCTGAGTACCATCTAATAGATAGAGATCGTAGTCAACGATAACAGAATCTGTTTCGCTAGGTGTTGCACCGAGCTCCTCGTCTTCGCTAACGATTTCCATCAAGTCTCCTGAAGGAAGTTCAATCATCTCTTCATTGCCTTTGTTTGTAGCTAAGAACTCTTCAGCAGCCTTTAAGTTCTCTTCAGAGACAACCTTTAGGTATTCTTCATATTCTTCGTCAAGTTTAGCAGCATAGTTTTCAACAGCTGTCTGGCACTCATCCATTGTCATTAGTGGATTAGCAACGTTGTAAAGAGCATCAGCAGCACCTTGCTTAAACTCTGGTGCAGAGATATCGAGACCATTCATGTACTTTAACTGAGCTGTGTAAATGAGTGAATAAGCATAAGAGAATTTCTCTAAAAGTGTTTCTGGCGCAGAAAGATTTGCTAACTCATCGTTTGTGAGAATAGCACCAGCATCATCTTTTAGTCCTGCTTGGTAGTAATCTGTTGTATAAGAAGAGATAGCTGTCTCCATTTCAGAAGTATCAAGAAGGAATGCGCTTGGGTCACTCATGTTTTCTGCATCATCAATAGCTCTAAGCCAATAAGCACCATTAATTGAGATTCCCTGGCTATATAATGACTGAACTGTCATATATGAATAAGCATAGTTAAAAGCTTGGATTAAATCGTTTTTATCAACTGTAGCATAATTTGGTGTTGCTACATCTACGCTATTAACTGTTTCTGAAAGCTTTTCTTCCTCAAGTATTTCTTTTGCACCTGTTGCCATAAGTGGAAGAGATAGGGCTAGTAACAAAATTGAAAATACAAGAATTAATTTTTTTACTTGCATTAAAAATGCTCCTTTAATTGATTTATCTTAATTTATTACTGACCATAATTAATGGTCAACATAAGTGAGCAATTTAACAAATGGAGATTAAGTGAAGATAGCTTTTTTCTTTATCTTGACCTAACACTTTCTTTAGTCTATTCTAAATCAGTTAATTAACACTTAAGGAGAAAGACATGTCCAAAGCACAGAGAGGTAGCGGCATTAGAGATCAGTTCAATAATGGTAGAGCAGAATGCCCAGTATGTAAGAGAACTGCTATCAAGTGCCTTTATGAGAAGGAAATTGATGGAAACAAGGTCAAGATTTGCAAAGAGTGCAACGCTAAGCTCTCAAAGTAAGACTATGCCCTCAATATTCAGTCGAAAAAAGCCTGAAGTAAATGAAGAAATGAGGATGCGCTTTAGTGCACCCTCTTTTTCTTTTAAGGACGGCGATTATTTTTCTTTTTGGTCACTTAAAGAAGCCAAAGAGAATAAGGATAAGATAGTAAACAAAATTGTTATATTCCATCCTGGAATAAATGCTATTGTTTCTCCTCGTCACTGGGCGAACTATTTTTCATCTTCATATTATTTAATTATTTGTGGTGATAAAGATGAAAGGAGTATAAAATCTTTCTTAAAAGAGATTGAGAAAGTTATATACTCACCGCTTTCTCGTTCACTTACCGGAGTAAGTATTATTAACGATAAAGACGAATGTATTTCTTTGGTAGAGTCAATAAAAAGTGAAACGAATAGGGGAGTTGTTACAATCAATAACACAGAGGTTGAAATAGATGACTAGCATGACCGGTTATGGCAGTGGGGAGTTCTCATGTGCCGATTATGTAATAACAGTTGAAGTTAAAAGCTACAATAATAGATATCTAGATATATCACACAGCATAAGCCCACTTCTTTCATCGTATGAAGAATACATCGACAATGAAATAAAAAAGGTATGTGTCAGGGGCCATGTAGATTTATCTGTAAAGCTTGTAACGCTTAAGAGTCGAGCTTCTCTTTCTTTAGATAGAACTCTTGTTGAAGAGTATAAAGTATTATTTGATGAATTAAAGGAATTAACGGGGGTAAAAGAAGCAACGCTAGCTAATTATTTAGCACAAGAGGGTGTTGTAACTGCCTCATATTCCTCTGATCAGTCCATCTATAAAGAAGGACTCTCTGTTGCTCTATCATCAGCTTTGAAGATGCTAAGAGAAGCAAAAGAAAGAGAAGGAGAAGGAACTAAAAAGGACTTAATAAAGCTAGGCGAAAAGTTTAGTTCTTCTTTATCTGTTGCACTCTCTCAGCGTGCTTTAATGGAAGAGTACTTTAAGAGTGTTCTTTTAGAGAAATATGAAGAGTTACTTGGAACTAAAGGTAAGGATGACCCAAGATTCTTAAGTGAAGTTGCTGCATTGCTCGTTAAGTATTCGATCAACGAAGAGTGCTCAAGGCTTAAAGTTCATCTTGATCGATACAATGAACTACTCTCTCTTAATGAACCTGTTGGCAAGGAAATTGATTTTCTCTGCCAAGAGATGAATAGAGAGATAAATACAATGGCATCTAAGAGTCAAATGGTTGAGATTAATTTAGCTGTTGTGAAGATGAAAGATGCTTTAGAAGATATTAGGGAACAGGTGAGGAACATAGAATGAGAATTGCTATTTCAAGTAAATCTGGGTGTGGTAATACAACAGTATCTACACTTCTAGCTAAGAAGCTTGGATACCCAATGGTAAACTTTACTTTTAGACAAATGGCAGAAGAGAGAGGAGTGGACTTTTGGACATTCTGCCAAATGGCTGAAAATGATTTGAATATCGACAGAGAGCTAGATAGAAGACAAGTTGAGATGGCAATGAAAGAGGAGAATTGCATTCTTGCCTCTCGCCTAGCAATTTGGATGCTTGAAAAGGCAGATTTTAAGGTCTATTTAACTGCTAGCGCTGAAACTAGAGCTAAGAGAATCCTTAAGAGAGAAGGTGGTAGCTTTGACCAAAGGTATAATGAAACAACACAGCGTGATAAAAACGATAGTAATCGTTATATGTTATGTTATGGCATAGATAACTCTAAGCCTGAGGAAGTTGCTGACTTAGTTATTGAGACAGATAATCTTACGCCTGAGCAAATTGTTAGTAAAATTTTGGAAAAAATTGAAGAAAAAAAGAAATAAATTAGTTATCATTCTCAATAAGAGGAAAAAATGAAGGGAAGTAAAAAGGATAGTGACACAATATTGAGAAGGAACACTAAGCAGAAGGCGCTTGTTCTCGAGACTGTGCAAGAACATAGAGATCATCCAACTGCGGATGCAATATATGTTGATGTAAGAAAAAAAAATAATAAAGTAAGTAAAGGCACTGTCTATAGAAATTTAAATGAGCTATCTCGTTTAGACAAAGTTAATCAACTTAAGGTTCCTGGAGCAGATAGATTCGACCTCAGGGTTGATAACCATTATCATATCCTTTGCACTAAGTGTGGTATTGTTGAGGATGTTAACATTGATTATTCTGATGCTCTTAATAGAGAAGCAGAGAGGGTTTCTGGATATATAGTCACAAAACATAGAACTCTTTTTGAAGGCATTTGTCCAAAGTGTCAGAATAAAGACTTGCAGTGATTCTTCTTTTTTTCTATTATAGAAGGGCTATTTATTTTTAAGGAGATATGGCTTTGAGTATTCCACTTAATGAATTAATTGATAAAGAGACTAATGTATATGAAATGACTTGTGTGGCCATCAAGGAAGCCAATATTTACTCTTCTACCGATATGAGAAAAGAGATTGAGAAGAGAGGCGATAAAGTTGTTTCTGTCGTTCTTACTCGTGCTCTTCATGATGAGATAGCATACGAAGGTGGAGAAAAAAATAAAAAAGAATAAGGCTGTTGTTTTATTTGGTCCAACTGCAGTAGGTAAGACAAAGCTTACCGAAGAGCTTTTTTCTACTGGCTATGAAATTATAAATGCAGACTCTATCCAAGTATATAAAGACCTAGATATAGCATCTGCTAAACCAGATAAAGAACTACAAAATCGTATTAAACATTATTTAGTAGATATCAGAGAGCCCTGGGAGCAATATACTTCTGGGGACTTTGTTAATGATACAAATTACCTTATTAATGATATAAATTCACGCTCTCTTATTCCTCTTATTACAGGTGGTACAGCATATTATTTTAAGATGCTATGCTATGGCTCCGCTCTTACTCCTAAATCTGACTTAGCTATAAGAGAAAAGGTTTCATCGCTTTTAAAAGAGAATGGAGAAGAGTGGATTCGTGAGGAATTAAAAAGAGTAGATATCATCTCTTCTTCACGTATTAATAAAAATGATATTTATCGTATAACACGAGCTCTTGAAGTCTATTACCAAACAGGAAAGCCACTCTCTTCATTTCCTCTTGCCTCCACTCTTCGAGATGATGTCGACTTTATTCTTATAGGTTTGAAGAGAGACAAAAAGGAACTTGAAGAAAGAATAAACAAAAGAGTCGATATTATGTTCGAAAATGGTGCTATGGAGGAGATGAGAACTCTCCTTAATAGAGGAGCTAATTCTTCATGGCCAAGCATGGAAGCTATTGGCTACAAAGAATGGCTAGAGAGAATTAATAGTGGAGAGTACTCAATAAATCTTGTAAAGAATGATATAAAGCATAACTCAATCAAATATGCAAAGCGTCAAATGACTTTCTTCTCATCTTTTGCTGAAGCAAAATGGTTCCACCCTGAAGATACGAGTGGAATCAGAGATTATTTGAAGTATCGTTTGTCGTTGTAAAAGGTATATAAAGTACATCTATTAGATTTTCATTAGCAAAGTAAGAGTCTAGGCATGTCCACCAGCCTCTACTTGTCTTACTAAATGTAAAGTATTCATCTATATCATATACAAACGTTCTTACAAAGCCATCACGACTCTCGTACTTTTCTTCTTCACCCTCATCTATGGCATATGGTGTATACCAAGTGAGTGATGCCTTATACTTGTTCTCTTCTATCTCTTCAATTGATTTGATGATGACACCATAAACAAAAGAGTTTTGATTTATCTTTACTTCTTTTCCGTTTAGATAATCATTAATAGGAACAAGAGGCTCTCCGCCTTCATATGCAGAGCGAGTCTTATTGGCAATAAAGAGCGTTAATACATCATCGTATTGTGCGGCTTTCTTTTTAAAGCCTTCGTTGATTTCATTAGCATCCAATTCATTTTGCTGTTCAATAGTATATTCAATAATCTCTTTAGGTTCTAAATCTTTTGTAAGAGGTGCTCTAAATTGCTCATGGAGATAGTTTCCAATTAGATAAGAGACTATAGAAACAACAATTATGCTAACAATAATTATTGCTCCCTTTTCTCTCCAGAACTTACGAGTTTTGCTTTTTTTCTCTTTCAGTTCTTTTTCTTTAATAAACGCTGGATTCTCCTCGCTCTTTTCTTTATCAAAAATTAAATCAGCATCGCTTCTGTTTTCTTCCTTCCACACAAGGTCTTTAGTGCTATCTAAAAACCATCCAAGAGGATACTCTGGACCGTTATTTAAACAAAGAGCTCTCTGTTTTTTTGTTTTTAGATTTAAGCTATTTTGAATAAATGAGATAAGAGAGCTATCTGAAGAGTGTGGATAGTAATCTAAAGAATATGGCTTAAAAGATGCACCTCTTACCTCATCATACTCAAATGGAAAAACGCCACTTATTGCATAGTACATGAGCTCAACTAACTCTTGTGTTAGTGCAAAGCTCTCTTCTGTATCTCTTTTGATGAGGTTCTTTACAGCTTTATCCATCTCTAGTCTATCTCTAGAAAGGGTGAGTATAGATCCACAGTCTGGAGAGAGAAGAAGAATGTTCTTACCATTTTCTATGTATATTCTATATAAAGGGAAAACTCCTGATGATAGATCTAGGAATTTTTTCTTTTGTGTCTTTAATCCAATCGCAATTTTTCTTATAAGAGAAAGCGCTGATGAGCGATATTTCGTTGCAATTAGCGTAATTGGTTCTAACTCTGCATTATCAAAAAGAATGTACTGTCCTTCCTTATCTTTCGTAATACCATGCCATTGAAATGGAAGGATATCTGTATCGGTAACGAGAAGGCAATCATCTCGTGTTGTTTGTAGAATAGAAGGCGGTATTTCATAGTTTTCTTGACCAAAACCTAAAGCAGTATATTCTTTATTATCAATTACAATTTTTTTAAATTTGCTCATCTTTCTTCCATAGCACACAATGAGCAGTTGTCTCATTGTCGCTTCCTCTATTTTCTAGAATCCAATTTCCTTTTACAACTCTATTCAAGCTATCGACAAGACCTCCGCCACAAAGCTTAATCTTGTTTTTATTCATTAAATCAAGAATAGAATCACCATTTTCTAACGCATTAATTGCTTCATTTTTATAACTAAGCGCTTCTTCTACTTTATTACAAAGTGGAGAAAGATTTGTGGAGATGATAAATAGAGTAGATGAAGAAGAGTGCTTTTGAAGAAAGAGTGATAGCTCTTTACTCTCTTTTGCCGATTTAATATCCCCATAGATTATACTAATAGGAGTAGAAGGAAGAATACTGTTTAAAATTGGAACAAGCATCTCCGCAGATCCTTCTTCCTCCGCATAATACTCACTTATCTTTGCTCCAAGATTAACGATGTTATACTCTTTGTTTGCTTCTCCTTCAAAGAAAGAGTAGTTCTTATCACTCTCAACTCTAGATAAATGTAGAGGAGAAAGTATGATAACAGAAGAGTAGGAGCCACTAATGTGAGAACATCCTGAAGCAAGAAGCTCGGACGAAAGATGAAAAGCTTGATGCGGAAGAATAATCGCTTTTGCTCTTTCTTTTTTCTCTATTGCCCCAAGTTTATCTATCATCTCCGATGTGTTTTCTGGATAGAGTATCCCTTCATGATATTTTTTTAGCATTCTTTTTTCCTATTCAAGTAGTTTTCTTACTCTCTCTTCATCAAGAGTAACAGTTAAGTTTTTCTCTTGTGTTGGAATAATTAAGCCAAGTTTAGCTCCTTTTATTCTCTTAAGATACTTAACATATGTGTAGTATAAATCAGCTTTATTGTTTTTTCTTGCCTTTGAAAAGAAAATAGCTAGATAGGCAGCATCTAAAAGAACTGGGAGAGGAACCGTTTTATCTTTTTGCGCTTTAATAATTACATACCCACCAGCAAAATCTCTTGTATGAAGCCAAATATCGCTACCACGTGTTGCTGTTCGGAGTATTTGATCATTTTCCTTTGCGTTCCTTCCTACAATCAAGAGCCAATCGTGAGATTTAATATAGAGTCCAGCTCGTCCCGGAATAAGTTTCTCTTCTTTTACCTTCTCTCCGCCTACAGCTTTTTTAATCTTTTCAAATGGGGAAGATAAGAGTAATTCATAGTTTGAAATGATTTCTTCTCTTTCTTTTATGCACTTTTCTTTTTCTTCTAATGCAAGAGTGTGAGTTGTCTTATCTTTTCTGTAACGCTCATATAGCTTATTTAAGTTTTCGGTGGCACTTAAAGTCTTATCTAAGCTTATAGTAACATCTTTATCGCTTTCCCAATCGTGAAGCGTAATATTATCCATTCCTTTTTTGTAGAGATATAGCGAAGTCGAAAAAAGATCTGCAGTCTTCTTTGTCTCTTCATAGTTTTCAGTCTTTTTAAGCCTTTCGTTAAGTTTTCGTTCTTTCTCTAAACTTTCAACTAAGCTCTTATTTTTTCTCTCTTCAAGAATGGTTAGATATTCATCTCTCTTTTCTTCTTTATCGCTTTCACTCTCTATTTCATCAATATATTCATTGAATGTAGGAGTAGAGAAAGGACGAATAGAGTAAGGTTTTCCTTCCTCTGTCTTTTCTTCAATTAGAAGTGTTTTGCCTTTTACTTCATCTCTTTTGGGTCGTCTAAAAAGCAACTCTAGAATTGTATTATTGCTATCTAAAACAATAATATTTGCTCCTGGTCCAGAGTAGAGGCGAAAGAGCATTTTATATTGTTCTTCGTGGCCCTGTAAAATTAAAAAGAATGCTCTATCATATTTAAGAGGAATAATATCAACAATTCTTTTTCCTCTTATATGTGCTTTCATATATTGAGTAAAGCGCTGCATAGATTGGCTCTTTTTTCTCATGTGATTTGTCATGCAAACACGAGAATGGGGAGTCGCAATCTCAACATACATAAGCCAGCTTTTACTATCGTTATTAAATAAGGAGAGAGTAAACGAATGAACACTATGCTCAGTAATGTCTTGAATAAAGCTATCTTTAAGTGGCATTTCACTTAGTAAAAGATCTAATTCTTTCCAATTAAGAGCCATTATTCATTTCCTTTATAGCTTTATCTATCTCTTCTAAAAGATAGAATGATCCACAAATAACTATAGTAGCACCTATCATTGTATGCTCTAAAGCATAAGATAATGCTTTTTCTTTTTCTGGAAGTAAGACTATTTCTTTATTTGGAAAAAGAGAAGTGAAATCACTGTAGATTGCCTCTGGATCACTCTTTTTGCTCTCTCCAGTTGATGAAATAACTACATGAGAAAAGAGAGGAATAAGATTTTTTCCCATAGAAACCCAATCTTTATCTAGTGCAGATGAAAAGATTAGGGTCTTTTCACCACTAATATGCTCTATTTCTTTTGCTAGAATCTCTGTAGACGATGGCGTATGAGCACCATCAAATATCATCAGTCTATTATTTATTATTCTTCTTTCCAATCTACCAGGTAGAGAGAAGAAAGGTGAAGAGGTATCAAAAACTTTATTTTTGTCTAAGAGAGGTAACTTATCGAGAATAAATAAGCTAAAGAAGCCATCTTTCCGTCTAATATCATAAGAAGAAAAATTGGACTTTAAGAATCTTGAATAGTCTTCATTTTTATATATGTATAGCTTAGATGATAGTTCTTTTGCTTTCTTTTTAAATACGCTAAGAACTTCATCAGATTGGTCGAGAATAAATGTTGGAGTCTCTTTTTTTATTATTCCTGCTTTTTCCCCGCTTATTTGTGTAAGTGTTGATCCTAGAATTTTAGTATGCTCTTTTTCTATTGAAGTAATAATAGAAGCAATAGGCATAAGTGTATTTGTTGCGTCTAATCTTCCGCCAAGTCCTGTTTCTATTACGCCATATTTGCATCCAGTTTCTCTAAAAAGAATGTAGCCATAGGCTGTATATAGTT
>JBNMJW010000076.1:0-9398 GCA_050874025.1 Candidatus Ornithospirochaeta sp. | reverse complement strand
TCTTATATAAAGAAAATATACAAACCTCGAACAAAAAAGAACAACAAGAATGCTTCTAAACAAACTATTTTCTTAATAGAGAGAGACAAAAATGGTCAGCTCCTAGTTTCTTAAAACCACCTTAAATGATTTTGAGCCAATTTAAAATATCATATTAATGGCGAGACAGAAGACCGTACATGTAATTTAAGTGATGCTTCTGATCTATTATATAGGGACTTAATGAACATTATTAACTCTAACAGTGTGCGTAAATATTTAGATGGATCAGCAACTGAAAGTGAAATTATCGATATAGATGGCATAGTAAATATGCTTGCTTCAAATAATCCTAAAGCAACTTTTGTCATTAATATTGAAATTAAGACCTATGCGAAAAGTACAGATTTAACTCCTACATATACATTTAAAGCTAATGTTGAATTAAGTATTAAGAATGGTATGTTAAGTGTTAGGGGATATTTAAAAGGAGAAAAAGATTTAGATTTTTATATAGAACTTGATTTATCACTTAACTTAAAAGATATAGACGTAAAGATTATTGATAAAGATTTTGTTGTTAATGGAAATGCATCTCTGACTTTAAATAAACTAGATGTTAACATTTTTTCTCAGTATCATTTAACTGCAAATGGAAAAGTTGAGTTATCAGTAGAGGATACGAAGCTTAAATCGGCAGGAATTGAATTGGCTCTTGAAGAAGATATTAACAAAGAGAATATAATTAGTCTTGATTTTGCTATAAAGTATACCAAATCAGGAGATTCTAGTGTAGATTTAAAAAATTTCTTTAATAGCTTAGTTGTTTACAAGTTAAAAATTGGAAATGATGAATATACATCAAAGGCAGTAAAGGAATTTTTATTGTCTCCAGCAATCCTTAAATAAGATTTTGATAGGTAATTCGTTTAAAATCCACTGATGTTTTATCGGTGGATTTTTCTTTTCCTTAGTGTAATTTTTCACATTTTTGAACTATTCTATAATTATGATAAATGCAATTCGTGGTCGTCTTGTTGAAATTAAAGACCAATCTATAACTGTATTAACAGATTCTGGAGTAGAATACTTCATTGAAATATCTCTTAATAGTGCTAATTCTTTTATGGCACTAAGTGCTGAAGAAAAGACAAAAGTTAGAGTATTAACTGTGCTTCAGCATAGAGAAGATAGCATGACTCTTTTTGGCTTTTATGATGAAAAGGAGAGGTTTTGCTTTAATGAATTGCAGACAGTTCCTGGAATTGCTGCACGTGGTGCATTAAAGATTTTAAGTGGAATTACTGTTGATGAATTAGTTTTAGCACTAGACAGGCAAGACGTTAAGAGACTAAGCAAGGTCCCTGGACTTGGAAGCAAAACAGCTCAAAAGCTAATTCTTCAACTTAGAAACGTTCTTGTTTTCGAAGAGGAAGAGATTGCAAAAGATGACAAGTCTGAGGGCTCTACTCAGAAGCGTTTTTCTGACTTCATTGCTTCCTTTACAGATATGGGATATGACAGAAAGAGCGTTATTAAAGCTATCGATATTACTCTTGAAGAATCAAATGGACTATATTCTTCTCTTTCTGATAGAGAGATTGAAAAGAAGATATTTACTACTGTCCTTAGGAGGCTCAATTGATTAAAGAGAATCTATTTGACGAAAACTATAGCGATATTGAAGAGAGAACAGTTAAGCCAGAGAGTATCGAAAGAGAAGAAGCTCAGGAAAACATTCTTAGACCTAAGTATCTTTCAGACTTCCAAGGACAAAAAGAATTAAAGGAAAATCTTAAGATTTATATTGATGCTGCAAAAAAGAGAGGCGAGGCTTTAGACCATATCTTCTTGCAAGGCCCTCCGGGACTTGGTAAGACAACTCTTGCTTCTATTATTGCGAATGAAATGGGTGCAGATATCAAGCTTACTAGTGCAACTGCTTTAGATAAGCCAAGAGATCTTGTTGGTATTTTAACTAACCTTACAGCTGGAAGCATTCTCTTTATTGATGAAATTCATGGTTTAAAGAAGAGCATGGAAGAGACCTTGTATGTTGCTATGGAGGATTACAAGATAGATTGGGTTATTGGTCAGGGGCCATCTGCGAGAACAATTAAAGTCGATTTGGAGCCGTTTACTCTAATTGGTGCAACAACACGTACAGGTGCAGTATCTAAACCACTAGAGAATAGATTTGGAATTCCAATTAAAATTGATTTGTATCCACCAGAAGATCTCGCTTTAATAATAAGGCGTTCAGCTCAAATTCTTAATTGTTCCATTACCGATGACGCTGTTATGGATATAGCGCTATGTTCAAGAGGTACACCTAGAATTGCAAATAGAATACTACGCCGTATTCGTGATATAGCTGATGTAAAGGGCAATGGAAAGATAACTCGTGAGATGACTCAGCTTGGTTTAGATAAGCTAGGTATTGATAAATATGGACTAGATAAAACCGATAGAGACATTTTAAGAATTATTGCTCAAGTTTATAATGGAGGACCAGTTGGGCTTGAAGCTCTTGCTGCATCCTTAAATGATTCTTCAGATACTATCGAAGTTTATTATGAACCATACCTAATGAGACAAGGCTATTTAAAAAGAACAACACGAGGTAGGTGTCTGACACAAAAGGCCTACGAAGTTTTAAATATTGGAGATATGTATGTTAACCAAGGATTTTTACTTTGATCTTCCTCAATCTTTAATTGCGCAAGAACCTTCAGCAAAAAGAGGTGAGGATAGATTACTTTTACTTGATAAAAAAAGTGGTGAATATAAAGATTATATGATGGCTGATTTCCCATCTCTTTTGCATCCCAATTCAGTTCTTGTTGTTAACAATTCTAAAGTTAGAAAGGCACGTGTATATGGCAATAGTGCTAATAGTGATGGAGTTGTTGAATTCTTATTCTTAGGTGAGAATGAAGATGGAAGTTGGAAGAGCATCGTAAGCAAAGCTAAAAGACAGAAGAAAGGAAAAGAGTTTATCTTTAATACTCTCACTGGAGAGGAATATGTAAGGGCAACAATTAGTGGTGAAAATGAAGATGGAACAAGAGATGTTTTGTTCTCTTCTCCAATAGAAGAGGACTTTTTCCTTAAATGTGGCCATGTTCCTCTTCCCCCATACATTAAAAGAGAAGATAACTTCTTGGATGAATCTAGATACCAAACTGTATATGCAAAAAATGAAGGAAGTGTTGCAGCTCCTACTGCAGGCTTACACTTTACGCCAGAACTTTTAGCTGAAATTAAGAGTAGAAATATTGAGATTCTAGAGGTTACACTTCATGTTGGTGCAGGTACTTTCTTGCCAGTTAGATCCGATAAAATTGAAGACCATCATATGCACACAGAAAGCTATGAAATAACCCAAGAAGTAGCAGAAAAACTAAATAAAGCAAAGAAAGAGGGCAAGGAAATCGTAAGCGTAGGAACTACGTCAATAAGAACTCTTGAGAGTGCAAGTAATGATAGTGGAGAACTAGTTGCCTTGAAAGGAAAGACTAGCATCTTCATTTATCCTGGCTATAAGTTTAAGTTTGTTGATTCTCTTCTAACTAACTTTCATACTCCAGAATCAACACTTGTTATGTTAGTTAGTGCTTTAGCTGGTAAAGATAATATTATGAGAGCGTATAAACATGCTGTCGAAGAGAAGTACCACTTCTTTAGCTATGGAGACGCAATGTTTATTCGCCAATAAGAGCGATAACTTTTTCTGTTATTTCTATACTAATTTGATCAATAGACTTCATCCCGTCTATTTTTATAAGAGAAACAGATTGTGGCAGAGTAGAGAGAAGTTCTAAATACTTCTCTCTTACTTTTGTTAAGTATGTTTCTTTTTCAAATAGTTCTTTTTCTTCGCCTCTTTTATCTATTCTTTTAAGGCATTCATCAACGGGAGTATCGACAAAAATTAGAATATCTGGACTCGGAAAAGAAGCGTTAATTGTTCTAATAAAGGATTCAGAACATTCAACTGATTGATAAGCAATAGAGGAATAGAAGTATCTATCAGTTATGACATCGATGCCACTCTCTAGCTTTTTTACTAGACCATATTCTTTGTTGTAAAGATGATCGTCTCTATCTGCAGCATAGAGAAGGGCAAGAGAATTAGATGGAACTTGAATTTTTTTCTGTAGCGCTTGGCGGACAAGTTTTCCGATAGGATTGTCTGTTGGCTCATGAGTAACAAAAGCATTTCTACCATTTTCACTTAGCTTTTCTCCAAGTACTTTCATCTGTGTGGTTGTTCCAGCACCATCCAAACCTTCGAAAACAATTAATTTTCCTCTATTCTTCATAATTGTCCTTTCACTTATATAAATATAAACTGATAATATCTAAAGAAGGAAACAAAGGAAAGATAGAATGAAGTATCATTGTAATGCAAAAACTATTTTTATCTCACTTTTAGTTGCTCTTCTTTTCTTTGTCTTTTCATTCTTAATTATTCTAAGTTTGAACTTAACATCTCCAACACTTCTTGTTACAGATAAGATTCTTTCTACTGTTTCCTCTGTTGATTCAAATCTTTCTTTTGAATTTGATGCAATGGAAAGAAACTTTAGAGATAGAGTCATGATTAGAGGATTTTCTCTCTACTATGATAAAGAAGAGATTCTTTCTTTTGATAAAGTAGAAGTAAAGCTAGGTTTGTTTGATATAGCAAAATACATTTTAGGTCTAGAAGGTAACGCTGAAGTCAATTTTAATGGCGGAACAATCTCTATTCCAGAAACATTATTTAAGCAAACTGAAGAAGCTAATTCTTCTAGTGGAGATAATCTATCTATTCTAGGTACGCTATCGGAGTTTCTATCTAATCATACTCTTACTCTTTCTTTTGATAATACTGCAATAAAGAGTGAGTATGCTGAGGTATATAATTCAAGCCTATATTTTTCATATATAGGAAGTGATGATACTTTTATTGGAGAAATAACTTCTCCTTTAATTTATTCAAAACTTAGTGGCTATGAAGGATCTGTTTTAAATACAGACATCTCATTTTCTTTGAAAAATGATTTGTTTTTTAATGTTGATATAGGCTCTATTAATATTAGAAATGGAGATGATTACATTACGCTATCAAAGATAGATCTCTCATCAACGCTTAATCTAGATGAAATATCTCTAGAAAATGTAGTTGCAAAACTAAACATAGATGATGTTAAAGGACTATTCTTTGGCGTAGATTTTAAAGCAAAAAAATTTGAAGCGTTAGTCAATAAAAGTGTTATAGATTTTACTCTAAATAATCTTAATGGTACTTATAATGGTTCTAACTTTGCATTAGATAGCATAAGTGGAAACTGTCTATCTTTTAATGATATAGCGCTAAGCGTAAATAAGCTTAATTATTCGGTTTCTTCGTTTAGTTTAGATGGAATTGGCTTAAATGCAAATATGGCACTAAGCGATAAAACAATATCATTCAACCTTGGTTCTCTCTATTCTAATTTAGAAAATGCAACAAACAAGGTACTTAAAAGTATTACTCTTTCATCTTTAGGTGGCTCATTAGCTTTAGGTAATCAATCTAAACTTACTCTTTCTCTAGATAGTACGCTTAAAACTAACAATAAAGATTTAAGTGACATTACCTTCTCTTTCAATGGAGAAGCAGAGTTAAATGGAAAAGAATTAGAAAATAGTAAGATTGAAATAGTAAACTTATATCTTGGCTACGGAGAAAAATATAATTCGCTATTATCTCTTTATGGCAATTTAGATAGTCTGACCTTTAATCTTAAATATGGAAAGATTATAGATGCTAGTCTTACAGCATCTATTCTAGATGAAACATTAGAGGGTAGTATTAATCTTAATTCATTGTCTTTAGAGAAGATTCTTCCTCTTATTACTAAGGATAAGATTAATATATTTAATGAGAAGTCATTTGTTAACTCTAGCATTAATTTTGCCTTTACTAAGAATAGTGATTCTTCTCTAGGCCTCTTAGGTGCTTTAGATTATTCATTGTCACTTTCATCGTTTAATATTGCTGGTCTTGAATCTACTTTTTCTTCGAGTGCTCTTTTAACAGTTGAAAATGATAAAGTAAATATCTCAGGCTTAGAGATTTCTACATCGTTCTTTACTGCACGTTTTGACGGTTATTACGATATAAACATGATGCTACCTTATTTAGATTTTAGCGTTAAGGGTAGTAATGATAATCCATATTTTGATGGTTTTATCCACCTTTCTGAAGATCAATACTATAGCTTCTATGGAAATTTCCCTCAGTTAACAAAGACATCACTATTTGGCGAAGTTGATTTTAGTAAAGAAAATATTGTCTCTTCAGTCTCTACGCTAGAGACTAAGAGTGGAAATAGACCATTTTCTCTTCTTGTAGATTTACTTAATAAAGAGATAACCATTAAGAGTAAGAGTCTATCTGTTGATGTTGATTACAAAGAAGGTATTAATGGATTAATCAGTTTTGATAATCTTAATACCTTGTCAAATGCAACTAATGATTCTTCGATTGTATGTAATGGCGATATTTCATTCTCATTCTTGCTTGATGAAGGATTTAATATTAGCAGCGATAACTTTGAAGTGAAAAATATCTTTCTTCTTCCACTTAGTCCTACTATTTCCTTTGCACTTAGTGGAAATGATAACTTAATAACACTCTCAAATCTTGAAGTTAAATCTGAAAGCTCTGTTATGTATACAGGTCTTATTTCTTGCGACCTATCTTCTCTTGTCTTTGCTCTTAACTTAAAAGAGTATAGTGGAGACGGAAACTTAATTCTCTCATTCTATAAGGAAGACGATATAGTTGGTATCATAAAGGCTGAGAAAGTTGATTTAACATCTTTGGGCTTAGAGAAGATGTATGCTAATTTTAATCTGTTCGGTAGCGCAAAGAAGATTGAAGACTTCTCTTTCTATGGTGATTTAGCTGTTTTATCTAGTGATAGGAATAATGACGATAGAGAGATAAATGCCAAGATAGAGCTAACATCAGATAAACTATCTATCACAAATATTCTTTATAATTCAGATGGAGTTTCTTTAAGCATTGATGATATTTATCTAAGTGCAAAAGAGGGTGAGTTTGGAATTCTAAATGGCCATGGTTTAATTGAAAATGAACACTATGATAGATCATATCCAATTGAATTAGCATTTGCTCTTAATGGTGAAATAGAGAAGAAAGATTCTCTTTTCTCATCAGTCGTTTCTTTAATCGAAGCTAAGGGCAGTGGAACAAGCTTTACATTTAATCTTTCTTCTCTTGATATCGATAATGGCACTTTTGTTTTAAGCGATAAGAATTTCACTCTCTCAATTAATGACGATGGTTTATCAATAAACGGTAATCTATTAAGTGGAATCGTTGATAAAAAGGACAAAAAAGCTAATCTTTATATCAACTTAGAAAACATCCTTACATCTACGTTTGATATAGATTTTTCTTCATCATTAGCTATACATGCCGATATTGATGCCTTCAATATGGGATTAATTAATCTTATCTCACTTTATCCAACACTTGTGTTTAGAGATGATTTGATCTATGGAGATGCTCTTATTGAAAAGAATGGCAATGAGTATCGCATGAGTGGAAACTTAAATGCAGAAGAACTTGCTGTTGATGTTTTCTGGGTTGATAACCAAACAATCATTCTTCATAACCCACGTTTTACTCTCTGGGATAATGAGCTTAGATCTTCTATAGGTTCTGCTACTGTTATAGATAAAACAACATTAGAGCGTAAGAGCATTGATATGGCAGTTGAAGTCAACTTAACGCCAACGCTGTCAATTGAAAGCTATGTAGCTGATATTTATATTGATGAGAATAATGCGGTTAGAGTTCGTCTTCCACTTCCTAAAGCTAATATCGATATAAGTGGCAACGTAACTGGCCACTATAAGATGACAATTAATGAAATAACAATGCTTAATGAAGGCGATATCTATGTCTCTGATGCAACTGTAAGCGTTGGTATGAATCCATATCCATCTTGGTATGACAATATGACTGGTGGTGCCGATGTAGATATGACAATTAATTTCTTACGTAATAATAGAATACTTTATCCTGCAGGAGATGACCCTATCTTCTCAATAACCCTTGCAGAAAATAGCCACGTTAGTGCATATATGGATAGCTCTACTATGTCAATTAATGGAGATATTAATATTCGTGGTGGTGAGATATTCTACTTCCAGAAGTACTTCTATATTACAAGTGGCTCTATTGTTTTTGATGATCCAAATACCTTTAACCCAAAGGTTTCGCTAAGAGCCACACTGCGTGATTACGACTCTTCTTCAGAAAGAGTTGAAATCTATCTTGTTATGAAGGATAACACATTCAATAACATATCTCCAACCCTTGAAAGCTCTCCAGCTAAAGAGCTAAGCGAGATTATGGAAATACTTGGCCAGTCTATTCTCCCACAGTCGGCTTATGGCTCTGTCTCTGTTGGTTCTGTTGCCTCAATTGTAACTGAAGGTTTTGATATTCTGTCTCGCTTAGGTATTGTTACAACAGCATCAAATCCTCTCTCAAGTCTATCTGCGTCATTAAAGAATCTATTTGGTGTCGATTCATTCTCACTACATTCAAATATCATTAACAACATTCTTTCAGATACTATTAGTAGTGTTTCTTCCTCAAATATTGGTACATTCTCGCCAATGGCTAGATTCTTAAGTGGAACAACGCTAAATGTTGGTAAGTACCTTAGTCAAAACTTATACTTACAATTCATGGTTCATCTTGAAGCTTCCAACGCCAAAAATAACTACACCATAATTAGTGATGATCTTGCTTTAGATACAGAGCTCTCTCTTGAATGGTCGAACGATGCATTTAATGTTACATTCTTTACTCGCCCAAGCTACTTCTCGCTCTATTCTATTGTCGATACCTTCGGTTTTTCCATTACAAAAACATTCAATTTATAGTCTTGTGCCTCCTCATATTATTATTTATGATAGGCCTCATGAATATTGGACAATTTGGTGAAGCTTTTATTCCTATTTATGACGGAGTAGGTCGAGTTATGAAGGCATATGCCGATACAATGGCCAAAAGAGACCATGACGTATAGGTTATTGCTCCTATGTATGATGCTGGCTTTAGAGGCCAATATCCATACGAAATAGTTGATTATTTGTCGTTTAAATTTTCTCATAAACTTCCATATAGAGTAGGACTAAAGCATTTAGACCCACATTTTATACAAAGATTGAAGCAAATTGATTTGGATATATGCCACGTACATGGGCCTGTTTTTGCCGGCCATATTGGTCTTAGCTATGCTGATATGATGTGACCTCTTGTCAAGCGATATTTTTAGTTTTTCTGATTGTTTTTAACATTTTAAATTTCTTTTTTAATACCATAGAAGTAGGCAGTCATTGAT
>JBNMJW010000075.1:0-9441 GCA_050874025.1 Candidatus Ornithospirochaeta sp. | reverse complement strand
ATACCATCTTCTCCTAGATATTTTAATAATTGAAGATTATATAAAGCACCAACAAGGGATGATGAAATATTACCTAAGAATTCAGAGCATCCATTACTTATTGTCTTAAATAAGCTTGATTTATCCAAAGAGAAACGGAATGAGATATGAATAAGAGCATCATTGTTTCTCTTACAAAAATAGATAAGAGGAACAAGGCCTCCTGCTATTTGACTCATTGATGTAGCTATTGCGCCTCCAACGATTCCCCACTTAAAGATGGCGATAAAAAGCCAATCGAAGAAAACGTTTGTAAGCCCTGAAAGTACTGTTATATATAAACCAAGCTTTGGCTTACCTGCAGTAACCATCAAGCATTGAAATTCATACTGAAGGATATAGAAGACTAGGGTAGAGAGTAAAATCCTTCCATAGATTATTGTCTCTTCCAAAAGTTTTTCTTTTGCACCCATTAGTGATGCAATTTGTGGCATAAAAACAAATCCTAATACTTGTAGTATTAAGCCAAGCACAATTGAAACAATGACAATCATTGAAAAGATGTTATTAGCCTCTTTTTCCTTTTGTTCTCCCAATCTTTTTGAAATAAGTGCACTTCCACCAGTACCAAACATAAAGCCAATACAACCCATAATCATAACAACTGGGTATGCAAAATTTACGGCAGCAAGACTTGTCTTTCCTGCGTAGTTCGATACGAAGTATCCATCTGCAATGATATATATTGAGGTAAAAAGCATCATTAAGATGGATGGAAAGGTAAATATTAATAGTTTCTTTAGTGTGAAGTGGTCAGATATTTCAATTTTCATTTTCTTCGTCCATATATTGTGATAGGTGATTTTTTAGTTGGTTTAGGTATTTTTCATTCATTGACAAAAGGAGAGAAAAATCCTTTTCGTCAAAAGAACTGATGATGTCATTTTCCCATTCTATTAAATGATCAACTGTACATTTAGCCTTTTCTTTCCCTTTTTCTGTTAAAAGAACACTCTTTTCTTTTCCATTTATTGATTCTAATTTAATTAAGCCTTCGTCTTCGAGTTTCCTTAATGCAGAATTAACTGTTTGCTTTTGCAGTCCTGAATAACGACATATGAAAGAAAGCGGGGCTTTTCCATTTTCGTATGAAAGTATGTATAGAATATTCATAGCACTATCTGACAATCCAAATTTTAGTGCTATAGCGTGGTAAAGATTATCTGTCTCCCAACTGACGATATTAAAGCGTGTAAATGATTTTGATTTATTATTCATAGTACGATTTCATACTAAAAATAGTACTAAATCGTACTTTATGTCAACATGAATCCATATAAAATAATTTTTACACTTAGTTTATTAATTCGATGGTAGTTTCATTAATTATGAATTATACTTACTTAAGAGGTGAAAAAATGAAACTTGTTGTTTTTAAAAATGGTGATGATTTAAGCAGAAATGCAGCAGAGATAATTAGAGATGTTGTTTTAAGAAAGCCTAATTGTGTTTTAGGCCTAGCTACAGGAAGTACTCCATGTGGTACATATAAAGAATTATGCAAAATGAACAAAGAAGGTTCTGTTAGTTTTAAAGACTGTACTACAGTTAACTTGGATGAGTATTACCCAATTAAGCCAACAAATGATCAGTCTTACAGATACTTTATGAACAGTAACTTATTTGACCATATTGATATCGATAAAAAGAATACATATGTTTTAAATGGAGAAGCTGAAGATCCAGATAGAGAGTGTGAAGATTATGAAAAATTAATCAAAAAGCTCGGTGGAATTGATCTTCAGGTACTAGGTATAGGGCGTAATGGTCATATTGGGTTTAATGAGCCAGGCTCTTTCTTATACCCAAAGACACATAAAACTTCATTAACAGAGAGCACTATAGAGGCTAACAGTCGTTTCTTTAATTCTATTGAAGATGTTCCTCGCTACTCACTAACAATGGGAATTGGAACAATTTTGAGTGCCAAAGAGATTATTATTCTTGCTATGGGTAAAGAAAAGAAAGAAGCTGTAAAGAGAATGCTTGAAGGTGTTATTGATACTTCCTGTCCTGCTTCTTTATTATGTTTGCATCCTGCTGTTACTGTTTTAGTGACTGAAGATGTTATGGATTAAAAAATGAAAATTACAAATTGTAAAATTGTTACAGAAAACAAGGTAATAGATAAGGGTACTATTACCTTTGAGAATGGAATAATAACTAAGATTGAAGAGGGTGTAATTACTAACGCAGATTTAGATGCAAAGGGAAAGCTCCTCTTTCCTGGCGTTGTTGATTTACATACACATGGTTCAGGTGGCTTTGACTTCATGGATGGTGAAGAGAGCGATATTCATGGAGCAAGTAGAGGCCTTGCTAAATGGGGAACAACATCAGCGTTAGCAACTACTCTTACGAGTTCTGATGATGAACTTTTTGCATTCTTTTCTAATTTTAATAAGGCAAAGAAAAATAGAGGAAAAGATGAAGCAAGGCTAATGGGAGCCCATCTTGAAGGTCCATTCTTTAACCCTAAAATGAAGGGCGCTCAAGATATTCGATATATATGTTCTCCAGAGCCTGAGCACTATAATAAAATACTTGAAAAATCTGATGGAGCTATAAAAAGATGGTCTGTCGCACCAGAGTTAGATGGAGCCCTTGACTTTATTAAAGATATATCAAAAGAGGGTATTATCGTCTCTGGTGGTCATACTGCAGCAGACTTTCAGACAATAAGAAAGGCAATAGAGTGTGGCATGACAATGCTTACACACTATTACTCAGCTATGTCTAGCATGGTTAAGCATGGTTCATGGAAAGTCTTAGGCGCAACTGAAGCTGGCCTGTACTTTGATTCATTATACGTTGAGTTAATCTCTGACGGCTGTCATCTTCCTCAAGATCTACTCAGATTAATCTTTAAGCTTAAGAGCCATGACCACATTATTGCTATTTCAGATAGTATGAGAGGCGCTGGCTTTACAAGTGGTTTTTCTATCCTTGGTCCAAAGAACAATGGAACAAAGGTTGTAATAGAGAATGGGGTTGCACTTCTTGAAGATAAGAGCTGTTTTGCTGGCTCTATTGCAACAGGAATAAGACTAATTAAAACTCTTTCAACTCTTGTACCACTTTCATTAATTGAAACAGCTAACACTGTCTCCTTAAACCCGGCTAAGCTAATTAAAGAAGATGATAAAATTGGTTCAATCAAAGTTGGTAAGTATGCAGATTTCATACTATTTGATGAAGAATTCAATTTAGACAGTGTATATATTGCAGGAGAGAGAATATAAAGAAATAGATTATTTAAAAAAACTATGGTGTAATATTAAAGTTAGAGAAAAAGAGGGGCTAGTTTTGAAGAGGAATATTTTAATAGCAATAGTACTTATATTATTTTCTATTTTGCCATTATATTCTTCGCCCCTCTTTAATGAAGCTATTAATGGTACACAAACTGGCACAGGTAGTATTGCTGGTGGTTATCTTCCTATTTCTTTCTCAGTTCGTAAAACAGCGAAAATTAATATCATTGAAGATGAAGAGAAAGCGACACTGACATTCAATAGTGGTTATTCTTTAACCAATACTAGTGAGGATGGCTTTGATTATGAAACAGGTCGCCCAGATTTAAGCTTTACTAGAAGAAACGGTAGTATTTACACAACATATGCAGAGTTTTTTTATCCAACAGCAACACTCTCTTTATCTCTTTCCCAAAGCTTCGATAAGTGGAACTATTCACTTACTCTTAATTCTCGCTATTCACAGATTGAAGAGTCGCTTAAGCGTTCTAGCGATGAAAAACCTTTTTCTTTTTCAGAAAAGAATAGTGAAGACAAGTGGGTAAATAAATATAGTGACAAAGATAAGATTTATTCTTCGCCATGGTTCTATGGTGATAGAACAAATCTAACTAATTATATAACGCTAAGTGGCTCCAGAACCTTCTCTGTTAAGGGCCTTGATTACATGAGCGTTGCGCTTTCCTTCGAAACAGGACCATTCTGGTTACTAAATAATGTAAGTAATGGTGGGATTACACTCTCTGACTATTGGAGAGTTTCTGCATCTTCTACTCAACAAATAGTTTTAAAGAATGAGCGTCAATCTATTAATCTAAGGTGGCTTACAATAACAGCCCAGCATTCAGATAGCCTTTCTTACACAGGCGGTAAGATTTCACCTCAAAATAAGATTAATCCATTTAGACTTAGAGGAGTTTTATCTGATACATTCTCACTTAACTTCTCAGGCCCTGAGCTGTATGATTCAGGAACCACAATAAGTGCATCTTTAAGCTATAATAATGCCCTTTATTTTGGTGGATTCCAAAATGAAAGAAATGGAAAAGACAGGGGATGGGCTTACTCTTCAAATCTAAGTTCTTCATTTAACTTAAGGCTTTTTGGCTTTATCTCATTTTATTACTACACAACTTTTTATATTGCTGATGGCTATAATGTTTCTTATTCACTCCGTAGCGGTGGTGAAGTTAGTGCATCATTTGTTCTATAGGAGAAAGGCATGAAAAAAATAGTAGTCTTAGTTTTATTATTAAACACATTCCTTTTTTCTCTTTTCTCTCTTTCTTTTACATCAAGTATCGACTCTGTCGGTTATGATAACGGCTTTGGTAATGGCTTTTTTCCTATCTCAGGTGAGTTTAACTATAAAGCAAATCTACCTGAGTTCTTTTCAGATATTAATAGCTCTATTTTCTTAAACTTCAATGCAGGATTAAAGCACCGATTAATAAAGCAAAATCCTGAAGACGGAACACATTTTGACTTAACAGAGTCACCATACATAGGAGATGATGCTAGGTTCTATTCCGTTCATTTTATCTATTTTGATCTCTCATACAGATTAGGAATAATAAATAATGATTTCCTATCAACACCAATTTTCTCTCTTCTTTTTTCTCTTGAAGGGGACTTTGAAAATGCCTACGAGCGTCTTGGTTGGATGAGAAACGGTAATAGTGAAGCTACATTTACAAATGATGATAGAAGTGAGAAATATAATTCTTACAGTGCACTCTTAGAAGCAACAAAAGATAGTAAAACTGATTACCGAATTCTTTCTCACACAGGCGTAAAACTCAGCCTCGATTTTAACTATTCAGAGAAGACAAGAACAACATATGATGGTCTTTGGGCAAGATTAGATCTTAGATATATGCCATCATTTTTCCCTCTACACGATAAAAATGGTTCATCTTATTTCTCTATAAATGCACATGTCGGCGGGGCATATACAGTTTTAAATGTACCTCAATTCTCACTTAGTTACACAGAAGATGTTCTAACGATGTTTGGTTTATATATTACAACAGAGTTTGATATTCGTTCTGTATGGGGAACAGGTATTCCGCAATATGCTTTAGAAAGAATGAGTGGATACCAAACTCCTAATACACTATACCAAGTTGGAAACAGAACGTCTCTTGTTTTCACAGGCCCTCAGATTATGGAGGATTTGTATCCTGAAATAAAACTGCTCTCTGATGTTGCATATAGCTTTGGGCCTGTAGCAAATGGAAGTGGAAATATAAATGAATTAGATGGACTTGTTAGCTTAGAGTTATCGTTTAATATTTTTGATACGCTCTATTTATATGGTAAGTGTGGTTATACTTATCTATCTCTATACAGTCCAGATAAGGGCTTTAAGTATTCATTTGGAGTAAGGGTAGGTGTTTAAAATGAAAAAGAGAATTATTGCTACAATTATTATTTTTGCTCTTGTTCTTCCTATTTTTGCTCTAGAACTCCAAAAGAATGATAGGCTCTCATATTATTCGAAAGCGAGCCTCTCGCCATCTTTTACCTCTGAGAAGATATTCTCTTCTTCTCCAACACGCAGTGGCAGAACTAATTGGGCTATGGGATTAGATCTTTCTTGCGATATCTATCGCAATGATGAAAGCGCTAATTGGGGCTCTTCCTCTTCTATTTATGTTGGTTATCCATTTCTTTCAAAAGAGATAGTAAATGGAGAGAAAAGTGATATAGATAATAACGCACTTCCTCTTTTCTTCTCTACAGGTCTAGTCTTTAGAGCAACTCCTGCTACTTATATAGATGCTTCTCTTGCACTACGATTTGCTCTCTTTAGCTATGATTATTTTGATAGCGGACTAATTGTTGGCTTAACGCTTGAAGGTAATGCTGATTATTTCTTATACGATGACTTATACCTTTCATTCGGTCTTAACCTCACTAATGGCATGATGAAGCTAACTTTCTCTGATAGTGAAAGATGGTATGAAGACCATTATTCAACAGTTCTTTTAAGAGCAAAATTAGGCGTTGGATATAAAATAGGAGATAGAAGAAGATGAAGAAAAGGCTAGTTTTCATTTTAATCTTTTTTGTATTCCTAACATCTATTTTTTCTCGTCCTCAGTTCTTCTTTGGTCCAAGCCTAGAGTGGGGAAGAATGTATCCAAGTGAAAGTGAATATAACAATATATTAAAAAAAAGTAATAGATATTTTAATGGATATTTAACCGACATTGAATACTTGGCGGAGTTAACTCCTGCCATAAGTTTAACTTATGTTCCTGTAGCAGATTGGGGAGTAGGGCTTTCTTTCTCTGCAGGTTGGGGCCATGTTCTTGGAGTCAATAATGGTGTTGAAACACATGGATACGCCACTTCTTGGAGCGAGAATAGACGATACAGCTATGGTCGTGATGATATCTTAAAACTCTCAGCAGGATTACGGTATATAAGAATTGCTGACGAAGAAAAGTATTTGTCATTTAATGCATTTATAAAATATAACTACACAAAGTATATGCTTCTTAAGGATGACTTAGCTCAGGGAGTAAGTGCCAAAAACAAAGAAAAGATAGAACTAGATAAACACTCTATTTCACTTGGTGTTGGCCTTATGGAAAGATATGACAAATACTATTTTTGTGTAGACGGAATAATTAACAAAGATATTGATTTAGATAATCTATCCTCAATAAAAGAAACTGGATATTCTTTTTATGTAAAAGCATCATGTGGAATTGTCTTTACAATTCTTAATGAAAATCAGTTTATGAGGTGATTATGCTTATTTTCGATACTCTAGAGAAACTTGAAGAATACTCTTCGGTTGTTCCTCACATGGATAAAGTTATTTCTGTTATGGACCATTCAACACCATATGAAAATGATATTGGCGAATATAATATAGGCGATGGTGTAAAGTATGTGGTATCTGTTCATCTATCAAAAGCTGATGGCTTTAGAGGTGAAAACTGGCCAGGAAAGACTATATTAGAAATAACACTAGAAGGTAACGAAATGGTAATGGTTGATGGCTCTGTATTTCGCTTACCTGAAGGAAGATTTCTTGTCTATAGTGGGGACAGCGAAATAAAGAGAGGAATCGCTGACCCCACATCAGTTGCTTTTAAAAGTGTAAGATTTATTCTATAAAATAGAGTGTAGTGCTATATCATAAACAATCACAGAGTATGGTGGAATAGTATCGTCTCCATCTTCTATTCCACTTAGTTCAGGAGCAATAAATGCTCTAATAGCTTGTCCTGTATGCATATTAGTTATTGCTTTTTGTAAGCCACGTGGAAGTGTAATGACACTTAATTCTTCCATATAAAGAGCATCCACTATTACTAAATCTTCATCGTCATAATCGTAGTAGTACTCATTGTAGTCTACAACTATAGTGTCATATTGTGTTGGCTTATTGCCAATTGTGTCATCTTCGTCGAGAAGTAGAATCTGAACACCTTCTTCTATTTCTGTTACACCATTATTTAAATTTTCTTGTAAAAACTCTTTGGCTTTTTCTTTGTTTCTTTCTTTTGTTTCTTCAATCTCTTTATAGTATTCTTCGTTCAAATAAATAATGTAGGCATCAATAGCGTTTTCTATTTGAGTATCATCTAAGAGTGGAGTAGAGGAATAGAGAGAATCTAGCATTCCTGATGCAAACGGAATGAAGAGTATATCTACCTCTCCTTCAAGTAAATCGCTAACAATAGAAAAACCATATGCATACGAAAAGAGTTCAGCTAAATCTGTTGGAGTATCAAGTTCTAATAATGACTCAAGATATAGCACTCTTTCTCCCTTATCAAAAGAGATGCCATTATAGTAGTAAGAGGCTACATATTCATTTATTGTTGACGAAATAGCATCTAAAGAGAGGAATCTCGGCTCATATCTATTAATTGTTGCATCATAAAGTCCAAGAGTAAAATAAGACGAGATAATCGAGATGCCTTCCTCTTTTATTTTCTCCATGTTGCTATAGCCATATGCATAATTGAATGCATCTAGTAAGTCAGAGAGCTCATATATAGCTATTTCTGTTTTTTCTATGAGAGGAAGATCTTCATCTTCTTTTTCATCTATAGGTGTTTCTTCTGCTTGTGGAGTATTTTCAATGACAATTGTTTCTTCTTCTATTTCAGTAGGTGCTGCTACTTCTTCTTTTTCAACATCAACTGTATTTTCTTTTTCTTCTATTATTTCAGGTTCAACTATAGTAATAGAGGAAGAAGGAGTAGCTTCTTTCTTTATTGTCGAACAAGAAAAAAGGGTAAGTGAGACAAGAATAAGTGAAAGAATAAATAGTTTTCTCATATAACCTCCAAGAAAATACCCCTTAATTGTAACATACAAATAAGAGGCAATGAGTAAAGAGTTTATGTAATCTTATTTCTTTAAGAGCTCTTTAATCTCTCTAAGAAGGATTGTCTCTTCTTTAACAACAGGTTCAATAGAAGATTCTCTATCGTCTCCTTTGTTTTCTTTTTTCTCTTCTTCTTCCTTCTTTAATAAATCTCTAATCTCTCTAAGAAGAAGTGTTTCTTCTTTGACAACAGGCTCAATTGGAGATTCTTTCTCTTCTTTTACTTCTACAGTTGCTGCAGCTTTCTTAGCTTCTTCTTCCTTTTCTCTCTTTTCTCTCATCTTATTAACAGAGCGAATAACAACAAAGAGAACAAGAGCAGTAAGTAAGAACTGAACAATGTTCTGGATTAAAGCACCATAGCGAATAGCAACTTCGCTAGCGCTTTCTGTTGCAGGGACAAGAACAACCTTAAGTTCTTTGAAGTCAATTTTTCCGATCAACAAACCAATGACTGGGTTTATGATATCTTGAACGACAGATTGAACAATCTGGGTGAATGCTCCACCTACAACAATACCAACTGCCATATCGAGGACATTGCCTCTCATAACAAACTTCTTGAATTCAGTAAAAAAACTAGATTTGTTTTCCTTCATTTTTTTCTCCCGAGAGAATAATAGTAAATAAGTACTGTTTTGTTAATAAAAAAGGGGCTGTTGCACGAAAGATTATAAAATCTAATGAGGTGTACAGCCTCATTTTTTTGTCTTTCAGAAATCAACAAAAGCATATAGATTGTTAAGCGTAATTCTTTTTAATATAAGTAATTAAATAGAAAAAGGGAGTTGT
>JBNMJW010000074.1:0-9888 GCA_050874025.1 Candidatus Ornithospirochaeta sp. | reverse complement strand
TCTTAGTGTCTCCTCTACAATCCATGGATGAGTTATTTCATTTAGCTACTCTAGCTTTCTTTCATCCTTAAATACAAGAGGCCCTAATTTTGATCTATCAACTTCTCCATTAGTAAAGACACATTCGCCAAATGAATCTAGAATTTTATCTTTATTTTTTTCTAGAGCAACATGACCAAGTTTATCCTCATCTATTACCGAAAAATATGAAGGAAGAAGCCGAGCAACTGTATCTTTACCTGAACAACTTTTTCCAGTTAATCCAACTATCATTCGTGCATCTCTCCCCAACTATGACCTCTTTCAACAGAAACTCGAAGAGGAACAGACAGTTTGGCTACATTCTCCATTTTATCCTTTATCAATAACTCAAGCTCTTCTGCCTTACTCTCTTCAACTTCAAAAATTAATTCATCATGAACCTGTAAGAGCATTCTTGCATTAATCCTTTTCTCTTTAATTTCATTGAAGATTTCAATCATAGCCTTCTTCATTATTTCGGCAGCCGTACCTTGAATAACAGTATTAACAGCGGTCCTTTCTGCGGCCGCCTTCTCTGTCTTATTTCTACTGTTTATTCCTAAAATTTCTCTTTCATGTCCCCAATATGTTTTGACATATCCATTCTTTTCGGCTTCTCTATTAACTTTTTCAACAAAATCCTTCACAGAAGAGTAACGCTCAAAATAACGTGTAATGAATTCTTTTGCCTCACTGCGTGAGATGCCAAGTTCATTCGACAAACGGAATGCAGACATTCCGTACATAATTCCAAAGTTAATTGTTTTGGCAACACGACGTTCTTGGCTTGTTACATCCTCACTTTTCTTGTTGAAAACAAGAGCTGCTGTAAAACGATGTACATCTTCACCAGAAAGGAATGCTGACTTAAGCATTTCATCGTCAGAAAGCCAAGATAGCACAACTAGTTCAATTTGTGAGTAATCGGCACTAATAAAGACATTACCACTCTCTGGAACGAATGCAGAACGAATTAATCTACCTTCATCTGTTCTTACTGGGATATTTTGCAAGTTTGGATTTCGTGAAGAGAGTCTTCCTGTAGCTGTTCCAGTCTGCAAGAAAGATGTATGAACTCTTCCAGAGGAGTCTCTAAGAAGAGGAAGAACATCTATGTATGTACTCTTTAGCTTTGCAAGCTGGCGATACTCCAATAATAAAGCTATAATCGGGTCTTCTGTACTTTTAAGAGCCTCGAGAGTTTCAGTATCTGTACTAAAACCACGAGCTGTTTTCTTTACAGGAGGAAGTTTTCGTTCATCGTAGAGCAACTTACTAAGCTGCATTGTTGAATTTATATTAAACTTATAACCAGCAAGAAGATAAATAGCTTCCTCTAATTTTGATATTCTCTCATCTGTCTTTGCTTTTAGTTCATCCATTCTCTCTTTAGATAAATAGATTCCCTCACTTTCCATTCTAGCAAGCACCTCTAAAAGAGGAAGCTCCATAGTTCTATAGAGTTCAAAAAGCCCCCTTTCATGAACTCGTCTCTCTAATACACGATTGAGCCTTGCGGTATAATCAGAACGCAAAAGAGAATAACGAGAAAGAAGAGATAAATCGACATTTTCAAGAGAGTCACCACCTTTAATGTCTTTCAAATCTAATAGAGTTTGAGAAAAGTACTTACTAACAACACTGTTTAGGCTATAAACACCATCATTTGATGAGAGTAACCATGCCATAATCATAGTATCTGAAATGATAACTGCATCTAAGCTGATAGTGAAAAGAAGTCTTAAAATGGCCTCTCCACTGTGGGCAATAATTTTTATTTTTCCTGAAGAGAAATACTTTTCAAAAAGTGTCTTCATTTCGTCTGGTGTTATGCCACAATTACCAACAGGAACATATATTGCTTTTTTCGGCTCTACAGAATAAGAAAAGCCTAAAATTGTCTCACCATTAGAGTAGTCAGAAGCTAGTATAAACAAAGAAAGAACGCCATCTTTAAAGAGAACTATATTGCTAAAATCTTTTTCAACATCTTCGAGTTTCGTTAAGACTGAATATTCACCCTTCTCTAATAAATACTTTTCGCTATCATTTAGTAAAGGTTTAACAACTTCCTCTTCTTTTTCTTCTATAACAGCAGAAGAATCTTTTTTCTCATCTAACAATGTCGAAATAAGCTTGCCATTTAGCCTATTTATATTCATCTTCTTGAAATCATCACTAGCATTACTCTTTGTGAAGTTTCTAGTTAGTGTATTTTCAAAACATAGATCTTCAGGAAAAGCATCAAGAGAAAGAAGGATTAGTTTTTTTGAAAAGTAAGCACTTTCCTTCCCGTCTTCTAACTTCTTCTTTTCACTAGGTTTTAAGCTATCTAAATGCCGATATATTCCATCTAGTGTCACATACTCAGTCAAAAGTCTAGAAGCTGTTTTCTCGCCAAGCCCCGCAACGCCTGGAACATTATCGGCTTTATCTCCACAAATAGAGAGATAATCAACTATTTGCTCAGGATAGACGCCATATTCATCTTTAACTTTCTCTCTATCCAAAATTGTGTAAGAAGCTTTATCTTTCTTTGGAGGAGTTAAAACAGAAATATGGGGAGAGACAAGCTGACATATATCTTTGTCTCCAGTGACAATAACAACATTCCAACCCTCTTTGTTTGCTCTTTCAGCCACTGTTGCAATAACATCATCAGCTTCATAGCCAACCTTTGTGAGAACAGGAACTCCCATCTTTTTAAGAGTGCTCTTTATTGGCTCTACCATATTATGTAAATCATCTGGAGCTTTTTCTCTAGAGGCTTTGTATTCAGGATACATTTCGTGACGGAATGTTGGCTCTTTTGTATCCATAGCAACAACAAGCCCATCCATTTTATAGTTATCTAAAAGATAAAAAAGAGTTTGAAAGAAGCCATAGTAAGCACTAATATTGTTGCCTTCTCTGTCTGTTAAAGGTTTTGATTTGTGTGCGTAATAGCTTCTGTAAATAAAAGCATAGCCATCAACAATAAAAAGAGTTTTGTCATAGATGGTATTATCTTCTTTTTCCTTATTCTCTCTTTCTTTTTGCTCTTCTTTCTCTTTAGCTTTTGCTTTTCTTTCGCGCTCTATTTGATTTCTCTCTTTTTCTATTAACTCAGGATCTAAATCTGCTGTTGTAAAGAGTTCTCCGTCCATCTTTGTCTACCACCTTATAGTCTTAATTATACGGGAAAACAGAGGAGAAAAAAAGGAGTTCTATTTAAGGCTATTTAACAATGTGGATGTTGTTTCTTCTATATTTTGACCAAGCTTTTTCAAGCTCTCTTCACTTAATATTGATTGAGCTTTATCCCTAAAAGAATAAAAAGTTTCAGAAGAGAAGAACGAAGAGAGACTCTCTGAGCCCTCTTCTACAGCCTTACTTATTCCTTTAACAAATTCTTTCCCTTCAGCAGAGGACAGATACTCATCAAACTTAGCCTTTTCTTCATCGGTAAAATATGATGCTTTATATAAAAGAGAGGCAACACTATCTTCGATAGCTCTCTCTTTATCGAAAGCTATACCAAAATACTTTATTGAAATATTTGGAAAGAAAAAGTAAATCGAAACAAATACTAATATCGATAGAATTAATACTGTTAAAAGTCCTTTGAATAAACCTAAATTCTTTCCTGCCATTTTACACCTTAGAATAAATTAAAAAGCAAACCAACAGAAACAAGAGTTTTATCAAGTTGTGGAGTTAATGCATCTACTACGCTTCTTTCTTTTACTTCGTTGAGAGTCTCAAAAGTCTCTGCTGTTGGTAAAGTTGCATTTAAACTTAGCGTTACTTTTCCCATATTTATGTTAGTTGTAAGCTTGTAAAAAATACTAGACTTAGTTAAAAGAGAAACAAATGTTGGATTCTCAATTCCATTGAAGACCCAATCAGATGCTTCATTCTTTGTTCCTTCAGTCTTTAAGCCAAGAGATGCAATAAAATCTAAGAAGAAAACCTTAACCTTTAGACCAAGAGAAGTATAAACATCAAAAGAATTAAGAAGCAATTCATCTGTAAATTTTGCCTTACACTCTCCTTCTAACACGACATAACCAATATTAAATCTTGTATCTAAACCGAGAGTATACTTATTAAAGTCTACTTTCGATATTTCAATTGGAGTTTGAGAAGAAAAATCAACTGGCATATTTACACTGTAAGTTGGGCCTAGTTGCAAGAAAGAAGCAAATACAGATGTACTTAAAATAGCCAATAAGACAAAAACAACAATATATTTCTTTTTCATTTAAACGACCTTAATCAACACTATTAAACAATTTACTTAGAAAAAAGGTTACAGGCAATTACTTTTTCATTTATTCGTTTTTTTTCTTTCTTCGTAAGCATCATCTAATTCTTTCAGCCAAACAAAAGAGTCTGCGTCAGATGGCATTCTCCAATCCGAACGAGGAGAAAGAGTAACAGCACCGACCTTTGGTCCATCAGGTAAACAACTTCGTTTAAATTGCTGAGAGAAAAATCTACGAATAAATGTTCTTAGCCATTTATATATTGTTTCACAGTCATATTTATCTTTAAATGCATATTCTGCAAGACGGAATGTCTTAGAAGCTCCAAAAGACTGTCGAACAATTGAATAGATAAAGAAATCATGTAGTTCATATGGTCCAACAATATCTTCTGTAACTTGGTCAATGTTGCCATCTTTACCAGGAATCAATTCAGGAGATACTGGAGTATTGAGTATATCTATTAAGACATCTCTACACTCAGGCGATGCAACTGAGTCTGCGTAATACGAAACAAGAGACCTTACAAGTGTTTTAGGAACTCCTGTATTTACTCCATACATAGACATATGGTCGCCGTTGTATGTAGCCCAGCCAAGTGCAAGTTCAGATAAGTCTCCTGTTCCTACAACTAATGCTCCAATTTTATTAGCATAGTCCATTAAGACCTGAGTTCTTTCTCGCGCTTGCCCGTTTTCATATGTAACAGAATAATCATCCAAACTTTGGTTTATATCTATAAAATGTTGTTTTACAGATGATGTAATATCTATCTCAATAAAATCTAGACCTAGAGATAGAGCTAGTTTTTCTGCGTTACTTTTTGTTCTTTTAGTAGTTCCAAAGCACGGCATTGTGATTGCCTTAATGTTCTTTCTATCCATATTTAGACTATCGAAAGCCTTAACTGTGACAAGAAGCGCAAGCGTGCTATCTAAACCACCTGAAAGACCAATAACGCAACTAGAAGCATGTGTATGTTCAATTCTTCTCTTTAAACCAAGGGACTGTAAAAGTAAAACCTTCGCACATCGGCGAGCTCTGTAACCATCTTGAGAAGGAACAAAAGGATGCGGATCAATAAAACGAGTAAGAATAGTCTCTTCTACTTCGAAATCGATTGGAATATAATCGTAATTATCATCTTTAAGTGGAAATGTATTACGTTTGCTTCTTTCACTTTCAAGTTTCTGAGTATCTATTTCAATTACAACTAACTCTCCTAAGCTATATGCTCTAGAGGCTAAAGCAGATCCATCTTCACTTATAATATTAGCACCAGTAAAGACCATGTCTGTAGTAGATTCTCCCTCTGACGCATCTGAATAGATGTATGCAGAGAGTGTTCTCGCACTCTGGCCATTAACGAGATTTAATCTATAGTCTTCCTTTCCAGTGAGTTCATCAGAAGCACTTAGATTAACAATAAGCGTTGCTCCGGCTAAGGCCAAGTGTGTTGATGGAGGATCTGCAACCCACAAGTCTTCACATATTTCAGCGCCAATACGTAATGAATCTGGCTCTTGAGCTTCAAGGATTATTTTGTTGCCAAATAAAACATCACCCCACTCTGTTGTAAGTACAACATTTTCGTCTGGACATGGGGTAAACCACCTTGTCTCATAGAACTCACCATATGTTGGAAGATTTTTCTTAGCAATGAAAGCTAAAACCTTTCCATTTTGGATAGCGGCAGCCGTATTAAAGAGTTTTCCGCCATATTGAAGTGGATAACCGACAAAAACAAGAATATCACTATTTTGTGTTGCATCAACAATATCCATGAGTGCAAGCGAAGCACTATCAAGAAGACTGCGCTGAAAAAATAGATCAGCACAAGTATAACCTGTTATAGACAGCTCAGGAAAAACAAGTACCTTTACTCTCTCTTCTTGAGCTTTCTTGATGGCTTTAATTATCTCTTTGGAATTATAATCTGTATTTCCAACTTTAAGGGAAGGTGAAACTGCTGCAACTTTTACAAATCCGTCTTTCATATGGAAAGAATAGCATAAGAGAGCTTTAAAGTTAACAAATAATCTTTTGAGCCATCCTTAGAAGATTTCTTTCGATAATGCTTCGTAAAAGTCAGGATACTCCCTCTTAAGGTTTATAGGCCGTCCATTTTTATCCAAAAAGCCATGACTAGAGAGCGCATTTGCAACAATTTCTCCATTTTCCTTTGTCATCTCATAGCTAACTTCCATTCTTGAATAGCTAAGATTTGATAGTTTTGTCTTGATTACTACTACATCTGCGAATGTTGTTGTGTGAGCATACTTTATCTCTACAGAAAGAACAGGAGAAACAATTCCTTCTTTTTCAAGTTTCTCAAAAGGCCATCCAATAGACGAAAGGAAGCTGACTCTAGCTTCTTCCATCCATCTGATATAGTTAGAATGATGAGTTATACCCATCTTGTCTGTTTCGTAGTATTGTACTGTGTGTTTATATTCTTTCATTAGTTATCTCTCTATTTATTTTTCTTTATAATAGCAATTATGAAAAAAATAATGCTAACAGGTTTTGAAGTTTTTTCAACAAACACCGTTAATCCTACAGAAGTTATAGCTTTAGCTCTTTCTAATAGAGTTGATATTAAAACAAAAGTACTCCCTGTTGTTTGGGATGAATGCTGGGAGAGAATTAAAGATGAAGAATGTGACGTATATCTATTAACAGGGCTCGCCTCTTCTAGAACGACAATTACTATTGAAAAGTATGCCTATAATGAAAAGAAAGCTTCTATTCCAGACAATAAAGGAATAAATGCTAATAGCGAAAAAATAGCCAAAGACGGCGATGATAGACTAAAAACAACTCTCGATACTAATAGGCTAATAGAACTATTAAAAGCCGAAGGAATTGAAGCAAAGCTTTCAGAAGACCCCGGAAGATATATATGCAATAACCTCTATTACCATGCTTTAATGAGTGGCAAAGAGGCACTTTTTGTTCATCTACCATCTCTTGAAAACATGTCTCTTGAGAAAGAGAAGAAAGCGATAGAAATTGTGATTAATGCACTACAACAATAAAAAAGATAGCAGTTTTCATGTGCTAGAACGAAGAAGGAATGCCATGAATGCTCCTCTCTAAATTTTAGAGCATATTCCTTGTTTGGGTTAATAGTTTCATCGGCAAGCCACATTCTTAAAGTAGTGTCAGACGTTCCAGTACTCCTTACAGTTTCTCTTATGCCTTTACCTGCAAGAACTAATGATACAATTCTTACCTTCTCTTCTTTCGATACTTTCTTATAGCATCCTCTTCTCATATTTCCTCCTTGTTACCCTTTAAGGCTTCAAAGAAAGGAAATGTGTTACCTAAATGTGCACCAGATCAAAAGCTTATCCACACTTTTTTATTGAAAGAAAAAGTGTACTTGTTCTAGTAAAGAATACTTCGTAGATGATTAAAGTTCGTTTATTACAATGCGTCCACTTACAGAAGAAAACGAATAGTCATTCTTTCCGCTTCCAACTACAAAGTTTTTTCCTTGAAGGGTTCCTTTAAATGTTGAGTCCATACTTGTTGATACTCCATCTATCTTAGCCTTAAAAGAAGATGACGAAGGAATGGAAATATATACTGAACTTGAGACACTAGAAAAATCTATCTCTTCTACTTCCTTTTTAGCAGTGAGATATAAATCTCCACTAACGCTATCAAATTCAAGATCAGCCAAGTAATCAACATCTACTCTACATTCACCAGAAACTGTATCTATTTCGATAGAATCGAAAGATGAAAGCTTAATTAGAACAGAACTTGAAACATTATTGATTTCGATGTTGTTTAAAACAGATTGTGATGGAATATATACAACAAGACTCTTCTTAGTATTTCCATCATTCTTTTTTCCACTGGCTGCAAAAGCTATCTTTAACTCATTTTTATCAATGTAATAACGCGCTTTCAATGCGTCATCAATATCGCCATCATACTCTTCTTTAAAGCGGATAGTAGGACCATCATACTCTTCAATTCTTACTTCTCCAAAGAGCCATGAAATATCAAGTTTCTTAATCTTTTCAGCATTAACATCTATTTTTCCATCTACAATTGTATATTTTGAAGATTCAGAATACTTAAAGCTACTAGTAGTATTAGATACAACATTGCTCTTAAGTTTATTAATGCTAAATGCAACCCCTAAAAATAGAGCTAAAATGATAATAAAAAAGATTATTAAGACCTTGGTGAATTTACTCATTTTCCCCTCCTAACATAATAATTTTGAAGCTATTGATACTATTTTCTTCTACCCCATTTTCAATAAGGAAAGACTCTATTCTTTCAGATAAAGTATTACCTTTGAATCTATTCATGTACAACACATAATCTTTGATAGCATTCTTTGTTCTTAGTGCTGTTATGTACCCAAAATTAGAGAAGAGATAATCTCTATATAGATCATCCACACCTACTCCAAGTAAGCCATTAAGAATAAATGTAACCATACCTGTTCTATCTGTTCCAATTGAACAGTGATAGACAATTGGGTAGTTATCTTCATCTTTTAAGATTTCAAATAACTGAGGAAGAGTATCTACATTTAAAACAAGATAATTTCCTCCTGTTTTCATTGGTAGAGAAATGTATTTTACTTCGTCTCCAATTACGCTATTTTCTAACCCTCCATTTTCTCCATCACTTGTTTTTCGTAAATCTAATTCTGTTTTTATTTTTAACTCATTGACTACAATACTCTTACCTTCTTCTGTTATTAATGGCTCTTTTGAATTGTTTTCATTAAATCGCCCAGAACGATAAATTAAGCCCTGTTTAACTCTCTTGCCACTTTCTGTAATCCATCCGCCGATATCTCGAACGTTAGTCACGCCTTGAATGTTTATTAAGCGAGGGGCGTGGAAAGAAGTTTCAAACTCTTTATTTTTAACAATCTCTTTTCCATCTTTATCAAAAACAGAATAGTAATACTTCTCACCAAGAAGCAAATTATCAAAAGAAAAATAAGTGTTGTTTGTTTTGTAAATAAAATCCTCTCGGGAAGATGAGAGATGTACTACATATGGCCCTACACTTTCTTTCCAAATAATATCAAAACTTTGTGGCTTGCTATTTTCCTCTACGCCTTTTGCATAAAGAGTTGCTGTATCATATGGGCTATTTAAGTATTCTTCTTGAATAGGTGTATGCAAATCAAAAGAGTTACTTGTGGCACATGAGACTAAGAGAACAACAATAAAAAGGGAGAAAACAATCTTCTTCATAGCCATATTTTACCATCAAGAAGAAAAAAGTGAACAGTTGAAGAATTAAGAAGAACGAGTCCGAAGGCACAAAAAATGCACAGCTAAAAAGCCAACTCCCTAAAAAGGGCAAAAGATAACAATTGTTATCCACAGACTCTTCTTCTTATCCTTCATGAACAAGAAAGAGAATTACTCTCTGTCAAAAATATATTAATAAAAAGAAACAAAAGCAAGCACTTTTAAAAGATATTTAAATATTTATTTAATTATTTCATATAATGTAAGTATTAATAACTTCAAAAATAAGGATTATTGTACATTACTTAACAAACATTTGTAACAAACTAACAAGTAGCTTAAGGCCATAAAGAACAATTACAACACCACATATTCTATTCATC
>JBNMJW010000073.1:0-10033 GCA_050874025.1 Candidatus Ornithospirochaeta sp. | reverse complement strand
AGGCTCATCCTCCCTGGCTATCATAAAAGCTTGTACCCTAAACAAAGAAAAAGATGTTTGGACTAATAGCAAAACGATACGTTTCTCTTTATCAGATTCAGCCAAAGCGGCTTAATTTAATCGCACAGGTCGAAAAGTTTTTGATTTCATCGTTTATCCAAGATAATAAACATAAACTATAATCTGATTTGCGATTGAGGAAATAATGAAAAAGATTCTTTCAATCGCTCTTATTGCAGCTCTTGCTTTAACATCAGTATTCGCTGTTTCTTTTAAAGGCAATGCTGCTCTAAATTTAGGCTATGATCTTGATACAAAAGATTATGGTTTTGCAAATGATAAAGGAACAGAGTTAAAGTTTGGTTTTGAGCTTGGTTCTGGTAATGGCGAAAGCGCTGGAGAAAAAGATCTTAGAGCAGAAATCGCTGGAGAATTTAAGGTTGAGTTTAAAGAGGCAAAGTATACAACAACAGGTGATATGCTTACTGCTGAAGCAAACAAAGTAAAGGGTTCTCCTGTTGTTACACTTAAACTTACAAAGGCAAATATTCTTTATAAGGATCTTGTAACTGTAGGTATCCTTGATGCAGGCAAATCTGTTAACTATGCAGCTTCTTATTATGTTAATGATGATGGCGATCCAAAAACAGATGTCGTAACAGGCCTTAAAGATGTTCCAGGCTTCACAGTTAAGGCATATGGTGTAACAGGTGGATTTGGTTTTAATGGCAATGCAAATTCAGGCAAATATGCAGTTCTTGCACACGCTGCTCTTGATGATAAGACTGTTGCTGAAGGCTTAACAGTTGCTGCTGGTGCTGCTGCATTACTCAATGAGACATCAAACACATTTAATGCCAACGCAAAGATTGCTTATTCAAAGGATCTTCTTGCTGCTTCTGTTGCTGTTGACTTCCAGGTTGCAGGAGAAAATATTCTTCTTGAAAGTGCAGTTGCTGCTTCTTACGATTTTGTTAAGTTCAACGCTTATTATTACACAAAGGATAAGTTTGAGAACAACAACTTAGATGCTAAACTTTCTGCTTCTAAGACAATCGATATCGTAACTCTCACAGGTTCATTCGAAGGCAACAATATCTTTGATCAGGCTAAAGCTTTCTATGCAAAGCGTGAGTTTACACCAGCACTTGAAGCTTCAGTTACAGTTGATGCTTCCACTTTTGGAGCAAAGGCTAGCTATGCAATTATCGCAAAGAAGCTTTCTACAGAAGCTAATGTTAAGTATGCAAATGACTTCTTGACAGCAAAGGCTGCTCTCAATGTTAACACAACATTTGAAATAGAAGATTCTACACAGCTCTATGTTTCAGCTTCTGTTGAATCAAAGGCTCTTATTGATGGTGCTACAGTATCTCTTGCTTATGCTCCTCACAAAGATGCTACAACTAAAGCTGTTGACGAAAACCTTCTTAAGGCTGACACAACAAAGCTTGGTAAGATTACAGCTTCTTGCAAGATTGAGTTCTAATTGCTTATTGGAAATCAATTATATGGCCACGATAATTAAGTCGTGGCTATTTTATTGAAAAAGGCCATGGAAAAACCATGACCTTAAATCTGTATTAGGATATCAGATTAGAAAGAAATTGTTGCTGATGTAGCAATCTTTCCCTTTTTGTTTGCACTTTCTGCAAAGTCTGCACCTGTCCAACCAAGTTCAAGTGTAGCGTTGCTGATAATCTTATCAGAAGATACTGTTACGCTTGGTTTAATTGCTGTAACTGTTGTGTTTTCAGCGAACTTAACTCCGAGTTCAAGAGCTGCTTTAGCTGTGAATACTTCGTGGATGTAAGAAACAGCTGGCTTAACTGTGAGTTCTTTTGCGATAATAGCATAAGAAACTTCAGCTTCTGCCTTAACTGGCTGATATGTATAATCGCCATTAACTGTTGCTTTAAATTCTCTTTCAACGCCTGTATTCTTATCTGCCATGTTCTGTCCAGCAAAAGATGCACCAACAGAACCATTCTCAAACTTGTATGTAGCACCAAGTTTAGCACCAAGTTCTGTGTTTTCGAAAGAATCAGCTGTACCAACATATGCATCGAAAGAAACAAAGTCATAACCAGCCTTAACAGCTAAGTCGAGAGCAGCCTTCTCTGCTTTGTAACCAAAGTCTGTTGCAACAGATGCAGAAAGCTTAGCATCTTCATTCTTGTAAGCAGCCTTAGCACTTACACCAAACTGTGCAGCATCCTGATTGCCAGCAACAACAGCAGCAGCTTGAGCTGTTAAACCTTCAGAAAGATCAAAACTCTTTGTTTCAGCCCATGCAACATAATCAACTGTTTCATTTTTAGCATTTCCTGTTAAACCGAATCCACCATTGAAACCTGCAACTGTGAAGTTAAAACCAGGTGCATACTTATCAATAGCAGTAACATTATTTGAGAAATCCTTCTTTCCATCTGCTTTAACATATTCTTTGTAGAATGCCTTTGCATAATCAGCAGACTTACCAGAGTCAAGAATGCCAACTCTTACTAAATCCTTGTAAAGGATATCAGCTTTTGTAATCTTTGCTTCTACTGCAAGTTTTTCAATGTTTGTATTAAAGTTGCCATCTACCATGTCATTGTCATCAGCGATTTTGTTTTTAATTGAGAATTCTGCAGCGATAACAGCTCTGAGGTCTCCTTCACCTTCTGAACCAGCTGTACCTGTTTCTAGTTCTAATGTCCACTTAAGTTTGTGGCCAACTGAATTTGTAAAGCCGTACTTTGAATCATCAAGGTTATAACCAAGTTCGAGAGCAGCCTTTCCGTTATAAGTTGCAGCGAATACTGATGTTAAAGCAAGAGCTGCAATAAGAGCGATTGAAAGAATCTTTTTCATTATTTCCTCCATTGAAAATTCGGGGACACGCCACAGGGCATGCCTTACCCTTTATTCCGTTATACATTTTGGATTGTACCTAACGATACATAACCTGTCAAGATAAATAAAATAAGATATCAAAGGTTACACTTTTTCAATAAAAATTTTGTGTTTTTATATTTTTCTTATATAACAAAGTGTTCTTTTGTTGAATTTTGAAGCAATTTTGTTATTGTATAAACACTGTATATTGACCGTATAGATGCATTATTCTGGCTTTTCTTCATCTTTTTTAAGGTCATTAACAGGAATATTTGGAGGAAGATCAAAGACTTTTTCTTTTTTCTTCTTTTTTATTGGCTCGATAGTAATTGGCTTAAATTCAGAAAAAACTATCTTTTTTCTTTCAATTGCTATCTTTTCTCTCTCTTGATTTGCCATATATATAATAAGGATTAAAAGAAAAAAGAAAGCATTACTATCTAAAACTTCTACCCTATTACCTCTAAAACAAGAGAGAATTCCAGACGAAAGCGCTAAAAAATATGATAAATAGCTTCTGCTTTTTGTGAACAAATTGAAAAAGCAAGATAAAACAATCGAAACAAAAAGAAGGCGCGAATAGAAAATAAAGTTTTTGTAATTACTTATCGAAGAATAAAGATAATAATAGCTATTATTCGTTCTCTCATAAAAAACAAGAAGAACAATTGACAAAAGAGAAAGTACAATAGCCTTCACTCCCCTTCTTTTTTCTTTCTTATCACGTAAAGCAAAGAGGGGAATAGCAATGATTTCTTCAGATATTGCTTTGAATATGGCATCTACAAGCCTTGCTTTATCGCTAAATAATGACCTGAGAAAGCTATTTAAGAAGACAAATACTACAATTAAAGCTATTGAAGCTATTTTTATTGTACTTTTATTGTTTTCTACACCATATAAAACAACGCAAAGCAAAGCTAACAAAAGTAATCTATAGATAATAGACGTAAAATTAAGAGAAAAGATGATAGATAAGAATAAAAACACAACTGCAAGACCCGATGCAATTATTAATCTGTAGCTTTTAGTCATCGCATTCTTCCTTAGAGCGTCTTATTTCTTCTTTTGAAAAGCCTCTCATTCGTAGCTTATCTATTGCTTTATCTTTTCCATACTTTGCTTCTAGCAACTTATATTCTTTTCTAATGATTGGAAGATAATCTTCATTTTCCCAATACTCTTTAACAACTTCTTCTGCAATAGAACGAGGCGTTCCCTTTTCAACAAGGCGCATAACAAGAATATTTTTACCTTCTGCCTTCTTTTTCAGCCTAGAGTGAACATAAACTTCTGCAGTTCTTCTTTCTGAGAGTTCATCATTTGATTTTAAAGTATCGAGTGCGTCTTCGATGTCTTCAGACGAGAAACCTCTCTTACTTAGCTTGTCTCTCATTTCTTTTTCTGTATGTTCTCTCATTGCTAATAAGCTTAACGCTTTATCGTATGCACCATTCATAGCCATATGATAGCATAAAAAAAGAGCCAGAAAAACTCTGACTCCTTGTGATAAATATAAAAGCTTAACGCTTTGAGAACTGGAAGCGTCTTCTTGCACCACGCTGACCATACTTCTTTCTTTCGACCATTCTTGGGTCTCTAGTCATTAAGCCTGCTGTGTGAAGAGCACTCTTGAGGTTTTCATCATACTCAACTAAAGCTCTTGCAACACCATGTCTGCAAGCTTCAGCCTGGCCATGAATACCACCACCCTGTACGTTAATAACAAGATTGAACTTTCCACTTGTCTCTGTAACAGCGAATGGTTCATTAACCTTAGCACAATCAGAAGCGTTTACGAAATACTCATCAAGCTTCTTTCCATTTACAACGATATCGCCATTGCCTTCTCTGAGGTAAACTCTAGCAACAGCAGTCTTTCTTCTGCCAACTCCGTGTCCGAGGTCAACAACTTTATTTTCTTTATTTGCCATCTTCAGTTACCTCTCTTAAAGCTCAACCTTCTCAGGCTTCTGTGCCATGTGTGGGTGTTTATCGTCAGCATAAACATGTAAGTTGACGAAAAGTCTCTTTCCAAGCTTTCCAGAAGGAAGCATACCCTTAACAGCATGTTCCATTGGGTAAGTTGGCTTGCGGACAATTACCTGACCATAGTTCTCAGCCTTGAGTCCGCCTGGGAACATAGAGTGACGATAGTACATCTTATCTTCAACTTTATTACCGGTGACTTTAGCTTTGGCTGCGTTAATGATTATACAATAATCCCCCATATCCTGATGAGGAACATACTCTGGCTTATTCTTACCTCTAAGGATTCTTGCAGCTTCAACAGCTACACGTCCGAGGCTCTTACCTTCAGCATCGATTAGATACCATTTCTTTTCAATCGTTGCTGGTTTTACAAAAATAGTCTTCATAAACAACAATCCTATCTTTTTTTAACCTAGAGAACACCGTTCTCTACCCTACGGCACCTAGACTAGCTATTGTCTACCAAAGTCAAAGCCTTCTTTGCTTTCCTATAAGACGGTCGCTCAGTCTTATAACAAATAGGGCCTCTCCCTCTTCATGCTGAGTCTCACCGATTTAAAGATAAAAGCGCTCTAATGCCCTATTGGGAAAGGAAATGGCGGACTACCGTCCAGCATTAAAGAAATCTTTTTTCTCTAAATTAACTCAAGCAAGGTAAATAGAAGTCAGAAAGAAATAATTAAGGAGATTAAATCTCTCTCATCTTCTCTTTACACGGCTGGTGGGTCTTCGTATAAACGAACTCTGTTATTTTATCCTCTTTATTCGTTTATTGTCTATACTCTCAAATTATATTTTTTCTATATTAGCGTGTCCTGCAACATAGCGCATTTTTCTTCCGGAATCATAAAGCACAGTAAGAATAGTCTTATCTGGAGAGACAGTAACATCAGTAATGACGCCCTCTCCTTTGTCTTGGGCCTTAACTCTGTCTCCTACCTTTAATTCAAGTTGCTTTTTATCTTCTTTGGGCTTTGTGATGCTCTCTTTCTTATTAATATCTATCCCTTTCGCCCAAGATGGAGTATTTGAGTAGTAATACTGAGGCTTGGTTGAAGAAGAGAAAGAAGATGAGAAGGAATGAGGGTTTCCATTTATTCCTTCAGTATCACCAGAAAGAAGCTCAAGCGGAATCTCCTTCAAAAAAGATGATGGGTGCTCATTATTAAAGTTTCCCCAAAGCATTCTTAGTGTTGCATATGAAAGATAGAGCTTCTTTCTAGCTCTAGTCATTGCAACATAGAGTATTCGCCTCTCTTCCTCTTTACTCTCATCGTCTTCTTTATTACGACCTGGTATTATTTCATCCTCTAAGCCTACACAAAAGACAGTATCATACTCCAAACCCTTTGTATTATGCATAGTTATAAGAGTAACGCCTTCTTTATCTCTATTGTCATCGTCGCCAAGAACAGTACTGTCTAAAGTAAGTCGCTCTAAGAATTGAGAGAGTGCCTCCCGTCCTGTAGTAACAGGTAGGTTTTCAGCGATGCTATCTTGTTTAAGAGTATTCTCTTCTAAAGTGGAAACAAGCTGAGATAGGTTATCAAGCTTACTTTGCCTAATGGCCCTATCTCTTTCGCTCTCATAGAGCTCTTTGAGCCCTGTTTCTTCTAGAGCTTTGAACATAACTTCACCAAGACTTACATCATCATCTAGTCGCTTCTCTGCATTTTTCCAAGCATTAAGGAATGCTTTAGCACCATCAAGAGAAGGATTATCTTGAGAAAAAGAAGAAAGCGCAAGAAAAAGATCATTGTCCCTAGAAAGAATCTCGCTTAGCTTTTTCTCGCCAATTTTTCTAGAAGGTTTATTAATAATTCTCCTAAACGAAACACTATCTGAATGGTTTAAAAGTAGGCGAAGAAATGCAAGAGAGTCTTTGATTTCTTCTCTATCATAGAACTTTAAAGCACCTATTACTTTATAAGGAATACGGCGCTGCGTAAGTTCAGTTTCAAATGCAAGAGATTGAGCGTTCGTTCTATAAAGAATTGCGGTATTATCATAGTCTCCACAGCCTTGAATAATGCTACAAACTCTCTTTGCCTCCATTACACCATTTTGAGAGACAATTACAACAGGTTTGCTTCCACTCTTTTTATCAGCTGAGACAATCTCCTTATCATGACGATTATGATTATGCTTAATTAAAGCAGAAGCAGGAGCAAGAATTTGGTCTGTAGAGCGGTAGTTTTTCTCTAGCTTTATCTCTCTAACGCCACTAAAGTCTTTTGAAAAAGAGAGGATATTTCTTATCTCTGCGCCTCTAAAGGAATAGATAGACTGGTCATCATCACCGACAGCGACAAGTTGAGAAGAAGGCGAAACAAAGAGCTTAAGGAACTTAAATTGTTCACTATTTGAGTCTTGATACTCATCAACTAATACAAGCTTAAAGCGATTATGACAATAACTAAGAGCTTCCTCATTTGTTTTCAAAAGCTCAACAGCCTTTCCAATAAGGTCGGCAAAATCAACATTGCCAGTCTCTCTTAGTGCATTTTCATATGCTCTATAAATTGTTCTAAAGTCATGATAATCAGAGTACTTAGCGCATGCATCATCATCTGGAGTAAGTCCAATATCTTTTACTTTCGATATACTCTTTGCTATATCTCTTAGTTCTTTTTTGTCTCTCTTTGAAATATTGCATAGCACTTGAAAAGAGTCCTCGTCGTCATAAATAGTAAAATCAGGGTTTAGTCCAAGGCTTGTGCCGAATCGTCGAAGAAGAGAGGCACAAAGGGAATGAAAGGTTCTAACAACCATGCGAGATGTATCTACATTTGGAAGAAGACCCTCTAGTCTATCACGCATCTCTTTTGCTGCTCTATTAGTAAACGTTACAGCACAAACTTGTCCAGGATAAACAAAGCCATTCTCTATTGCCCAAGCAATTTTATATGTAATAGTCAGCGTCTTTCCACTTCCGGCACAGGCAAGAAGCAAAAGATTATTTTTGTTATCAAGAACAGCTTCCTTTTGTTCTTCATTAAGAACACTAAGATCAATCAATCTTAATACCCTCCAAATCCACGCCTCTAACCTTTCTTATGCCAACATTTACTACATCGCCACTCTTTAGGTCGCGCCCCATAATGACAGTCAATCCATCAACATCAGGTGCCTCTGAGTATATTCTTCCAATAGCTAAATCTTCGCCCTCAATTTTTTCTTCGACTAGAGCTCTATATGTCTTTCCAACAAATCGTTGAAGCCTACGTTCTGTTATCTCGCTTTGCTTCTCTTCAAGCTCTTTTTGCCACTTCTTTGCTTCACGCTGAGCTTTATCATGTTCTTTTTGGTTTCTCATAAGATAAGCAGGCGTATCTTCCTCTCTTGAGTATAAGAAAGATCCCATCCAATCTGGCTCAGCTTTTTCAATAAAAGATAACAGCTCTTCAAACTCCTTTCTGCCTTCTCCAGGGAAACCAAGCATAAGAGTTGTTCTAATTACTGCATCTGGATTCTTTTCTCTAATCTTATTGAATAAAGAAGCATATATATCACCACTACCTACTCTTTTCATCTTTAAAAGAATTTCATGGTCAGCATGCTGAACAGGGATATCAAAATATGGAAGAATCTTTTCCCTCTTACTTACTAAATCAATTAGTTCCATAGGGAATGTATCTGGATGTATATAAAGCATTCTTAAGACAAAGTCGCCTTCTAAAGATGAAAGAGTATCCATTAACTCAACGAACCTACTCTTTCCATATAAATCTAAGCCATATGCACCAAGGTCTTGAGCAACTACATTTATTTCATATATTCCACTCTTAATAAGGCGCTTAGCTTCCTCAACAACCTTTTCGAAAGGTCTACTTCTTAATGGCCCTCTAATAACAGGAATGGCACAATAAGAGCAACAGTGATTGCAACCTTCACTTATCTTTAAGTAAGCTGAACGAGGGAAAGAAAGAAGCTCTTTTCTATCATCACGTTCTCTATCTGGATCAGGATAAGGAGGAACAAGCAAAGGCTTTTCTCCTTCTTCTACCTCTTTTAAAACCTTAGGGAATTGAGACAAATCATGGTTGCCAAAAATCGCATCAGCTTCCTCTAACTCCATCTCTTTTCCATAGCGTTGACTAAGACATCCTGCAAGAATAATTTTTGCTTTAGGATATTTTTCTTTTAATGTAAAGAATGTATTGATAGATTCTGTTTTAGCACTTTCAATAAAGCCGCAGGTATTTACAACAATTACATCTGCGTCATCTGCATTATTTGTTTTAACATATCCATTTTCTTCGGCATAAGAAAGTAAAATCTCAGAATCAACCTGATTCTTAGCACAGCCAAGACTTTCAATATATATCTTTTTCATAAGTCAAACGATAAACCAAAATGAAGATTTAAGATAGATAACTAAAGCAAGTTTATATATATCTCAAAATTGTAAAAACCTAATTATTCTTCTATGCTTTTTCTATGGATAGAATAATAAAGGTAATAGGAGAAAAGGAAGAGAAAGCAAGAAAGCTCTTATTGCCAATTGAAAATGAAGTGAGAAAAAGGGCCCGCATCAGTTATGGCATTCAGATGCCACTTTACAATGGGATTTTCTTTGTGCATATGAAAAACGAGAGAAAACTTGGTAGTTTTCTTCTCCAAGAAAGAATAATAATTCTCGCTGAAGAACTATTAGATAGCCCTCTTTCGACATTAAAAAATGTTTTTATTCACGAATGTGCTCACGCTCTTGATTATGCACTTAATGGTGTCACATCAGGCCACTCGCCTTACTTTAAGGAGCTATGTTCTTCCCTTGGCATTGAGGAAGGTTTTGAAAAAGCGAGAATTAAAACTAGTCTTCTTGATAAAGAAAAGAAAAAAGAAAAACTTGAAAAGCTATTAGCTATGACGAGCTCTTCTTTTGAAAATGAAGCGATGATTGCGCTCAATAAAGCAAGAAAGCTAATAGAAGAAGATGGGCTTTTAGCAAAAGAGAATGAGAGCGATAAAATATATATGGTAGATGTATATGCAAAAAAGCGCATCAGTGCCTATATAGCTTATATTTCTCTAATCATAAGCGACAATATCGGGGTCTTCTTTGTAAAAGAGCATACAAATTCAGAAATAGTGCTGAGAGCTTACGGTTCGGTAGATCAATGCGAAAGCACACTTTATCTCTTTGATTACCTTCTTT
>JBNMJW010000072.1:0-10066 GCA_050874025.1 Candidatus Ornithospirochaeta sp. | reverse complement strand
GCCTTAAGAGCCATTGTTGCCTTAATACCTGCGTAGATATCACCTTCTGCAACTGATTCCTTTGTTTCCTCAGCAATATTCATTGTGAGAGCAAAGTCTGTTCCATTAGAAAAACCATAGCTACCACTCTCAAAATCATAACCAAGAGCAAGCTTAGCCTTTCCTGAAAGGCCTGCAAATACACTTGCTGTTGCAAGAAGGGCAACTAATGCGATTGTAAGGATTTTTTTCATTTTTTCCTCAATCGCAAATGGAGTAGTTGTTTAGCCTATTTTTTTGTTTAGAAAAGGCTTAAATGAAATTTGTTTTTAGTTTTTCAGGCATCCGATAGGAACGACAAAAACGCCATCATCTCTTCTATATGCAATATCACCTAAACCAGTAAGAACCATTAGGAAAGATGGCTTTTTCATCTTTGTTGTATCAATATTTTTTGATAGTCTTAATAAGTTTTTTGAACCTTCTTCTATCAAGGTTTCTCCACCTAGTTTTATTTCTATCAAACCATAGGAACCATCTCTAAGATGAATAACGGCATCGCACTCTAAGCCTTTATTGTCTCTATAGTGATATATATTTCCGTTAAGACTTTCTGCATAAACTTTTAAATCTCTTATACAAAGCGTTTCAAGGAAGAAACCTAACGTGTTAATATCATTAATTAGATCATTTGGACCTATTCCAAGAGATGCGCTTGCAATGGAAGGATCGATGAAATATCTGGTATCAGATGTTCTTATAGCACACTTAGATCTCAAATTCGGATTCCAAGCATGAACATCTTCAATTACAAATATTTGTCTCAACGCATTTAAATATGATGAAATGGTTTCAGCTTCCAATGATTTTGAATCATTGTTTTCCATATCTTTTTTCAAAACTTCTAGGTTTACTTGAGTTCCTTGATGTCTTGCATAAGATTTTAAAAGGTTTCTAACTCTATCTGGTTTCCTATTAATTCCATCAACACGAGAAACATCAGAAGATATTACCCCTTCTATATAGTCAAAAGGAATATCTAAGGAAGATTGTTCATTGACAAATAAAGAATGAGGCCAACCACCTCTGCATAGTAAATAGCAGAGTTTATCAATATCAATGTTGTTTTCTCCATATACTTGTTCTTCTCCTGAAAATAGATTTTGTAAACTGACTTCTCCCGAAGAGTCTTTTGATTCGTAGAGAGACATTGGCCTCATCTTTATCCATCCAAATCTTCCTGTTCCAGTGTGTAACGTCAAAGAATTAAGGTTAGGAGGTACAGCAGAACCTGTAAGTATGAACTGGCCAACTGCGTTTCTTTCATCTACTTTAGTTCTCACTTCATCCCAAATCTCTGGTATGGTTTGCCATTCATCTATTAATAATGGAGTAGGAGAAGAAAAGATTTTTGAAGGATTATTTTCAAGAATTATTCTTGCTTTTTTAACTTCTAATATAGAAGAAAGACTTAGGACACTGTTTGATTTAATCTTAGCAGATGTTGTTTTGCCACACCATTTAGGTCCAACTATAACAATAGCACCAAGTGTTTGAAGTTTTCTTTCTATTAAGCCGTCTGATATTCTTGGAAAATACTCATTCATAGAAAATATTATCGGAGTCAAAAGGCTGAAAGTCAATAAAATCGGTAGTTTGTACTAGAAAAAATCGACTGTTTGTACTAAATAAAATCGGTAATTTGTACTAGAAATTTTGTTATAGATTATGATTTTCCTATGTTTGTCCATTTTTCCAAGGTATTTTCTGTTTATTTTGTCCGTTTTTCCAATATTTCTAAATTTAGATTATATTTTTGTTCACAAAAAGGCCACGACCGAAGCCGTGGCACTATAAACAAGGGATAACTTATTTATATTAGAAAGTGATTGTGCAAGATGCATCAACTCTTCCGTACTTTTTGTTGAGAAGATCAGATGCAATAAGTCCATCAGCATCTGCAATTGGTTTATATTCAAGCTTTAATGCTGCATTTGGAAGTATTGCAGATGATTCAATTGAAGCTGATGCGAAGAGCTGCTTAGCACTGTAATATGTTAGGCCAACATTTGCTGTGAATAAGTCAGCTGTATAACCAACGTTTCCTGAAATAACATATGTCTTTGCTGTAAGAGCCATATCAAAAGAAGCACCAACAGAGAAAGCTGCGAGTTTAGCATTTGCTGAGAAACCAAGACCTCTACCATCATTGATAAGATCTCTTCCTGTGATTGCAAAGCTTACAGGAATTTCAAATGCTGATAAGTCTGCAGAAACCTTTGCTGAGAGTAAATTCTTAACAGCATATGTTCTATCTTTGAGTTTAGCATTTGTTGTTATGTCAGAAGTCTTAACATTTCTTGCATAATATACTTCAACTGTTGCAGGAGCATAAGAAGCTGTTAACTTACCATCGAAGTTAGGAGTAATCTTATCACTTCCACCAACGCCATTGAGGACAACATCACCTGCTAAACCAACAGAGAATAGATCTGTTTTGTAAGAAGCCTGAGCTGAGAATCCAAGTTCTGCCTTCTTAAGATATTCCATTGTGTCAGCGTCAGTAACATCACCGACCATAGCACCTGCCTTAAGTGCAAAGTTGCCAAATACGAATTCTGGAGTCTCAAAGTATACACTGTAGTCAAGAGTCTTATATGTATTCTTTCCAATTTCAGCCTTAACTTTTTTATCAATTGCACCAGATTTGTCACCATTTAGGTTGGTGGTTTCCTCTCCTTCTGCAGATGGTTTAGCATATCCATAAAGAGTCTTGCTTACCTCAATTAAATCATCTTTGCCATCAATATAGTTTTTCCAATCTTTTTTACTGCCATAGAATTCTTTAAGTTTGTTTACGTCTTCAATAGCCTTTTCTGCATCCTCTGCATTTTCGTAGTATGTGTACTTATAAACTTCAAGAAGACCATCTGTATTGTATTCTGCAACTTTGTTTGTTCCTGCTACTAAACCTACACCAAGTTTCCATCCATTATATTCTGCTGTAAATCCAGGAGCCTTAGCTGCTGCAACTTTAACAGTTGTTGTTGCTTTAGCATCTGCATCAGAATCATAGTAAGAATCAAGACTAGATGAAGCATAATCTAAACCATCAGCAGCACCAAGAATACTTACTTTCCAATTTGAACCAGCAACATATGCTTCGTCAACTTTTGAATCTAAGCTTATTGCAGCATCTTTTGCTTTTAAAGAAAAGCTACCTTTGATTCCTGCATAGATAGAAGGAGCTTCTTCTGGAGCGACTTCTGTAACTTCTGCTGGAACATCAGCAGCTTCAGTTGTTTCTTCTGTAGCGTCTTCTACTGGAGCAGGTACTTCAGCTTTTCCAGATGTAATTTCATATTCAAGAGTTGTGGCTGTAGAGTTGGAAAAACCAAAATTTCTTTTCTCGAAATTATAGCCAAAACCAAGTGTTGCACTGCCTGTGAAATCAGCAAATACACTTGCTGTTGCGAGGAGTGCTACGAGAGCGATTGTAAGGATTTTTTTCATTTTTTCCTCAATCGCATATATGACGCTTTATCGAAGTTTGATTAGGTAAGAGAATTTGAAATAAGAAACTTTTTTAACTACAGCATTGCAATAATAATTGGATTCAGACTATACCGACAAGATCTACCTCCCTCATCGGATTTAATTAAAATTCTTTTCGAACAAAGATGTGTTAAATCTCTAGTTGTTGTCGCAGATTGACACTTTGTGAGTTTTATCCATTTGCCACTAGTAAGCTTTCCATTAAAAATATAATTGAATTTTTTCCTGGCCAATGGGTGCAAGAAAGTAAAAATGGAGAGTAAAAATATTTTGAATATATTTATTACTGTTTTCAGTTAATTTATATTATAAAAATAATGTAAATCAGTTATAATTATTTGTATGACATTACAACAATATTTAGGGGATACAAATAAAACTATAGCAGATTTATCTAAGGAATCAGGGTTACCTTATTCTACTATTTCAGAACTTGTTAATGGTAAAAAGACAATAATGAATTGCACTGTTGAAACTGTTTACCAACTAGCAAATTCTTTGTCCTTAACTGTTGATGAACTATTAAGAATGGAAAAAGACGATAAATATAAAGACAAATATTTACTTACAGAAAAAGAAGAGCTCTTTCTTGCAAAGAAATTTTGGGATGAAAATGTTTATTGTGGGATGAGAATGGAAAATAGAGCTGTAACATTCCCTCAAACAAAAACAATCATTGAAGGAATAAATGTCAGTGAAGTAAGCTTAGACGATGTCTTTGCAATCAGAAATATGCGAGATGCATGGAAATATATATTCTCTACAGCGTATGAGCCATTGTCTCTAGATTACATTTGTAAGTTGAACTCATATATAGCGAGAGATGAAGCTTTGGAGTGGGGAGTCTTAAGAAATGGTAATGTCGGAATATCTGGTACGTCATATATTCCTCCAATCCCCAAAAGAAATTTGATTGAAAAAGAACTTAATAATATATTACTTTCTTTTTCTTCAATAACAGAAAAAGCCTTAGATATATTTTGCTTTATTACGAGGAACCAATTATTTTGGGATGGAAATAAAAGAACATCATTGTGTGCTGCAAACAAGCTATTACTGTCTAAAGGAAGAGGTTTATTAACTATAAAAGAGAAGAATATGAAGGAGTTTAATACTCTTCTTTGTTCTTTCTATGACACGGGTGATAAGGAAGAATTAAAGTCATTTTTATATCAAAATGCAATATTTGGGATAGATAGATCAGAACAATAAACGTTTGTAGACATCAATGTGGGCTTTATATTTATTGTCATACACTAGTAAGCCTTTAATATAGTAAAACTAGTCTCACATTTTTAAAGAGTACTCCATAAAAATGCCACGACAAGAAGCCGTGGCACTATAAACAAGGGATAACTTATTTATATTAGAAAGCGATTGTACAAGATGCATCAACCTTTCCATACTTCTCATTGAGAAGGTTAGATGTAGCAACGCCAGCAGCATCAGAAACTGGGCCATAAGCAAGCTTAAGTGTTGCACCAGGAATAAGCTTAGATGTTTCAACTGAAGCATTAGCATAGAGCTGATTGCTATCTGTAGCATTTTTATACTTGAATGTTGCACCTGCAGCAAGATCAAAGATATTAAGTGTATAGCCTACAGAACCTTCAATAGCATAATCCTTAGCTGTTAAATCATAATCAAATGATGCACTAGCTTTGAAGGAATTCTCAAGAGCGAGCTTTGCAGAAGCACCAAGAACCTTTTCGTTGATTAAATCTTTTCCATAAACTGCTACGCTAACTGGAGCACCAAAGTCCTTAAGGTCAGCTGCGAGCTTAACAGAGAGAAGGTTCTCAACTGTCTTGTTAGCTGCTTTCTTATTAGGAGTAATAACAGGCTGTGTTGCAACCTTTGTAGCATAGTAAGCATCAAGAGCGATAGACTTATAAGAAGCCTTGAGAGCAACATCTGCATCAGCCTTAACTTCATCACCTATGTTGGCAAGAACAAGATCAGATGCTACAGATGCTTTGATGTCTTCTGTATCATAAGCAACCTTACCAGAGAAACCAAGATTAGCTGTCTTTGCTGTTGCATCACCAACTGCTGCGCCAAGTGTAACCTTAACATCGCCAAAAGCGAAATCTGGAGTAGCAACTGTTGCACTATAGTCAAGATAGTTCTCAGAAGATACTGTAGCCTTTGTCTTTAACTGCTTAGCAACAACTGTGTAAACATCATCAGCACCTAATCTTTTTACCCAAGCATCAAACTGTTTTTCGGTAAATACGTAATTGGTAGCCAAGCCGTTTAAAACTATATAATAATTGTATTCTGCATCAGCAGTTGTTGTGTCTTTATTGCTATTAGCAAATCCTGCAGACATCTTCCAGCCCTTATATTCAGCTGTAAATCCAGGAGCTGCTGTTACACCAACTGCAACTGTAGTTGCTTTTAAAGCACCATCTTTTGCATACTTATCAATAGCAGAAGAAGCAAAGTCCTGACTTGCCTGAGCACCAAGAATGCTTACTTTCCAATCTGTACCAGCAACATATGCTTCAGCAATTTCTGGTTTAAGATTCCATGTAGGAGCGCCTTCAGCTGTTTTTTCGTAGTCTTTAATAGAAAGAGCAAAAGAAGCCTTAATTCCTGCAATAACATTACCTTCAAGAGCTGGTGTTTCTTCTGTAGGATAAGCACCTGTTGTTAGCTCATAAGTTACTTTAACTGCTGAATCATTTGAAAAACCATATGACTTGTCCTCAAAATTATATCCAAGACCAAGTGTTGCACTGCCTGTGAAATCAGCAAATACACTTGCTGTTGCGAGGAGTGCTACGAGAGCGATTGTAAGGATTTTTTTCATTTTTTCCTCAAATATTTATTTAGGCTTTACCTATTCTTTTTATTTGTGATTAGGCTTTTTGTTTGGAAGAAAATGTGTGGTATGAAAATAGTTTAGTAATGCAAAAAAATGACAAAGTGTATAAAAAAGTGCAGAAATGTTAAACTCATTAATTCAAAGAGGAGTAGGCTAGTATGGCGCATAGACGTGATTTTTATCTTTATAAAAGACACAAGAAGAGAGGAGACTATTGGTATGTTTGTTTTTTAGACCGTGAAACAGGGAAGCAACAAAGTGCAAAAAGTATTGACTGCTTAAAAGAAAAACTAGGCATTATGGACTTTAAAGCAATAACAAGGAAAGAAGATGCTGCAATTGTTGCATCTAAAGCTTTAGAACAAGGGCTTTTTAACTCAAAGGAAAGTGGAGTGCTATTCTCTTCTTGGTGTAAGGATTTTTGGGATTATGACAACTCTGAGTATATTACGTTAAAAAATAGGCTTGAGAAGAATGCTATTGGACGGGAATACGCATACAACATGAAGAAAAACTTTGAGAAGAATGTTGAGCCTCTTTTACCTAAAGGGTTGAAGCTTGTAAATGTAACTTCCTCTATTCTTGATCGTGTTGTAAAGGCCCTTTACAAGAGCGAAAAGCAAAATAGCACTATAAACATTATTATCTATTCTTTCTCTCTTCCTCTTAAAGAAGCTAGAAGGCTAGGCTACATAGCGTCTAATCCTGCCGATAGCATTCTTAAGTCATGCGGAAGTAAAAATGAGAGGGGAATTTTATCTCTTGATGAAGTAAAAAGGCTAAGAGAAGAGTTAGAGAGAGAAAAGGATAATCTCTTTCCGTCTCTATACTATGGCATTCTATTAGGGCTTATTACAGGGATGAGAATATCTGAAATAAGAGCCTTAAATGCTTCAGATATCATGCCTAGCGATATAGAAGGGGAATCAAAAGTCATCATAAGGCACTCTGTTGCTTATATAAGTGGACTTAAAAGCACGAAGAGCAAGTACGAGCGCTCTGTGCTTATATCGTCTACTTTAGCAAATGAGCTTAAGAGTAATGCATCATCTTTTGGCGTGTTGCTTCCATCTCCTCAGAGTAGTAAGGAATATATATCAACACCATCTTTAAGAAATGGCTTTTATACTCTTCTCTCTCAAATTGGAATAAGTGAAGAGGAGAGGAAAGAAAGGAATATTACATTCCATTCTCTTAGACATACGTTCTCAACTCTTGGCCGAGATTACAACATTTCGCAAGAAGACAGAATGGCTGTTCTCGGACATAAATCCAAGGAAATTAATGATAGATATACCCATCTCTCTGATGAAGCATTAAAGCATGTTTCTGTTCTAACAAATTCCATATATGAGGATAAGCTCTAAAAGTGAAGTAAAAGGTGCAGAAAAGCAGAAAAATAGCCTTTTTTTGGATTTTTAAGCTAGGAAATTAAAAGTAAAGACTGTATCATTTTCAGCGCTATGAACAAATCGATTCACGTTATTCACAACTCTTTTGATATTCTCTATTTGCTATTAGGCCCAGCTATTGCAGCATTTGGCATTGCTGTTTTCTATACACCTGCGAAGATTACTAGTGGCGGTGCAGCCGGAGTAGCAAATATTCTATATAATCTTTTTGGCTTTGAGCTTGGTATAACAAGCTTATGTGTCAACATCCCATTAATTGCTATTGGAATGGTTGTCTTTGGCTTTAAGTATGGCCTAAAAACATTAATTGGCTCATCGCTTCTTTCTTTTTGGATTTCATTCTTTGGCAAGATAACATCTTACAAAGGGATATTGGATGTAAGTGAGCCTGTTAACGTGCTTCTTTCCGCCTTGTTTGGCGGAGTATTGCTTGGCTCAGGTATTGGCATTACGATGAAGGCTGGATGTAATACTGGCGGTACAGATATCATCGCGCAATCCATTGCTCACTATACGCCATTAGCTGTTGGAACTATTTCTTTCTGCTTAAATGCACTTGTTGTTGGTTCTTCAGGATATTTTATTGGCTTACAGCCTATGCTTTTTTCAATCATTGGAATGGCATGTTCTTCTTACATGGTTAACTATGTCTTAACTGGATTTGGAACAAGAAGAAGCAAAGCCGTATATATTGTTTCTGATAATATGAATAAGATAGGAGAAGATGTTGTTGAGGAGATGAAGAAGACAGGTACACTTCTTGATGGAACAGGCGTATATACCCAACATGAACATAAAATTCTCTTAGTGCTTGTCCAAAATCATCAGTATCAGAAGCTATTAAGAATAATTAACAGAGACGATCCAAAGGCCTTTGTCTTTGTTAATGAAGCTTATAATGTAATGGGTAAAGGCTTTGTGCCTCTAAGAAAAGTAGCAGATGCAACTACAGCTGAGGACTAAAAGAAAAACGCCTAGAATCTCTTAGTTTTTGTAGTGCTCTTTTTCTAGTTTTTTCTTGAAGCTTATCCTGCCATGCAACAAGAGTAGGGTCATCAATTACAAACAAAGAAAAGGCCCAAGCTACAGCCATTGAGATATAGTATTCTTTTTCGTCATCTGCATTAATTATGGCAAGGAGTGTTTGCTCTTTGTCATAGCATTTTCTGTTAGACATCAACCAAACAATTGCAAGTCTTTTTGTATAAGTGTTTTTGCTATCTAAAAGAGAAAAGAAGTATGAGTAAAGGATTTCTTTGTCATCTTTCTTTGGTTTAAAACCGCTTTGGATAATATCTGTCTGATCCCAACTTGTTAGATATGGGAGAAGAGTAGTAAGCTTTTCGAGCTTTTCTTCTGTTGGAATTTTCTCCCTTCCTAGGCTTAATCCCTTAAGAATTACATCCTCATGGTATTTTATTTCTATCTCATCGCTGTTAACAGTTTTTGCTAGAGAGCGCAAGACAGGGATTCTAATTCCCTTTCTTTCAAGCTTATCTGTAAGAGAAAGGGAAGAAGAGAACTCCTTGTATTTTTCGTCTATGTATGGAGCGTAGAGTAAATCAGTATCCAAGATTTTCTCCGACAATGATTACAGTTATTCTATTTTTTTCAGTTTGCTTTCTAAGTATTAGTTGCGAAGAGCAAATGCATTCTTCACTATAGCAACCTTCTGCACCCATTTTATCAGGAGAGCTTAGAGGTGAAATGCAGTGTCCAAGCTTTGCGCATGGAGTATCTTTGCATAGTCGAATTGCGTTACTTGGAGCTGCTATGTTCTTTACTCTTTCAATTGCACTTCTGAGGGACGGAACTATTTTATTTATTCCAACAACAAGAATTACGTTCTCAGGTCCAAATGCTATTGCGCTTATTCTATTGCTTCTGCCATCCACTTCATATATTTCGCCACTATCTGTTATTGCGTTTGCTGAAGCAAGATAGTATTGGGCTCTGTATGCGTCTCTTCTATCTTCATGGTAATCTGTCTCTTTCTTCAGATAATCCATGATGCCACAATCTATTAGTGTCATTGAGCCACCACTAGCGGTGTAAGAAGAAGGAGCAATAATAGTTTTAACAAGTGTTAATGCTTCCTCTTTTGTTTCAACATAGGTTGCTCTGAAGTTATTTTTCTCTAAGTTACTAATTATGCTTTTCACTCTTATGTGAATTGCTTTTCTTTCGTTTGCATCCATACCTAAATTCTATAAAGCAACGAATCTATTGACAAGTATTGTAATTTTGATTATTGTTTTGAGGTAAGTCGACGCAGGGTAGAGCAGTTGGC
>JBNMJW010000071.1:0-10215 GCA_050874025.1 Candidatus Ornithospirochaeta sp. | reverse complement strand
TATTTCACATAGAACTTTCCAAAAAGTACTCACAGAAAGTATTATCTTCCTGTTCTTGAATATATTTGTATATGTTATGCATAAAAGATTACCTAATTAGTTAATCTCTGACTTTTGCAAAAACCTCAAAAATGAAAAATATGTAAGAGAAGTCAAAAATATGTGTCAATCTTGCATATTTTTTATCGATAATTCTTTTGCTTTATTGCAATTTTAGAACAAATGTGTTAAAGCATACTTGCTTGTTTACGATAGTAATTTATCGAATAATCTTTGTTCTATTTAAGGAGAAATAAAAGATGAAAGTTGGTATTAACGGTTTTGGAAGAATCGGTCGTTTTGTTTTCCGTGCTGCAATGAGCCGCAAGGATGTTGAGATTGTTGGAATTAACGATCTTTGCCCAGTTGACTATCTTGCTTATATGCTTAAGTACGATACAATGCATGGTCATTTTGATGGAACAATCGATTGTGATATCGAGAAGTCTCTTTTAATTGTCAATGGAAAGAAGATCAGAGTTACAGCTGTTAAGGATCCTAAAGAATTAGCTTGGGATGCTGTTGGTGCTGAGTATGTTGTTGAATCAACAGGTCTTTTCCTCACAAAAGAAAAGGCTCAGGGTCATATTGATGCTGGTGCTAAGTATGTTGTTATGTCAGCTCCTTCTAAGGATGACACACCAATGTTTGTTTGTGGTGTTAATGAAAACACATATGTAAAGGGAACACAGTTTGTTTCTAACGCTTCTTGTACAACTAACTGTCTTGCTCCTATTGCTAAGGTTCTTAATGATAACTTTGGAATCGTTGATGGTCTTATGACAACTGTTCACTCAACAACAGCTACACAGAAGACAGTTGATGGTCCAAGCATGAAAGACTGGAGAGGTGGTAGAGCTGCTAGCGGTAATATTATCCCATCTTCAACAGGTGCTGCTAAGGCCGTTGGTAAGGTTATTCCTTCTCTCAACGGAAAGCTTACAGGTATGTCAATGAGAGTTCCTACTCTTGATGTTTCTGTTGTCGACCTTACAGTTAACCTTGCAAAGCCAGCTACATATGCTGAAATTTGTGATGCTATGAAGAAGGCTAGTGAAGGCGAGCTCAAGGGTATTCTTGGCTACACAGAAGATGCAGTTGTTTCTTCAGACTTCCTCGGTGATACAAGAACAAGTATCTTCGATGCAAAGGCTGGTATTGCTTTAACAGATACATTTGTTAAGGTTGTTTCTTGGTATGATAACGAAATTGGTTATTCTAACAAGGTTCTTGACTTAATTGCACATATGAAGAAGGTTAACGGCTAATAATGAGTCGTTAGACTAATTATGAGGCCTGTCTCCAGAAGAGCAGGCCTTTTTATCCTTAAAGGAGAATAAAATGGTACTTAATACAGTTAAAGATGCATGTTTAAAGGGTAAAAGAGTCTTAATCAGAGTTGATTTCAACGTACCTGTAAAGAGTGGTGTTGTTACAGATAATACAAGAATTAAAGCTGCTCTTCCTACAATTAATTACATTCTTAATGAAGGTGCTAGCCTAGTTGTTATGAGCCACTACGGCAGACCAAAAGGACAGAAGAATCCAGATTTCTCAATGGCTCCAATAAAAGATGAATTTGAGAAGCTTTTAGGAAGAAAGGTTACTCTTGCTCCAGATGTAATTGGACCAGAAGTAGAGAAGGAAGTTGCTGCTCTTAAGCCAGGCGATGTTCTTCTTCTTGAAAACGTAAGATTCTACAAGGAAGAAGAAGCAAACGATCCTACATTTGCTAAAGAATTAGCAAAGTATGGAGACCTTTATGTTAACGATGCATTTGGAACAGCTCACAGAGCTCATGCTTCAACAGAAGGTGTTTCACATTATCTTCCATCATATGCTGGCTTCCTAATTGAAAAAGAAGTTAAGTTCATGGCTCCACTTTTGGAGAATCCAGAACATCCATTTGTTGCAATTATTGGTGGTAGCAAGGTCTCTAGTAAGATTAGTGTCCTCAAGAGCCTCGTTAAGACATGTGATACTATCGTAATTGGTGGTGGTATGGCATATACATTCCTTAAGGTCTTAGGACATAAGGTTGGTAAGAGCTTAGTTGAAGATGATTACCTCACAACAGCTAGTGATTTCCTTGATGCTGCAAAAGAGAAGGGCGTTAAGGTTATTCTTCCAGTAGACCACCTCTGTGCTGAAGCTTTCGATGAGAATGCTAAGAGCGTTTATGTTGACGGTGTTGATATTCCAGATAATCTCATGGGACTCGATATTGGTGATAAGACAGTTGCTTTAATTGTTGACGCTTTGAAAGACGCAAAGAGTGTTGTATGGAATGGTCCAATGGGCGTATTTGAATTTGCTCAGTTCGCTCAGGGAACAGAGAAAGTTGCTAAGGCTCTAAGTGAATCAAAGGCTATTACAGTTGTTGGTGGTGGTGATTCTGTTGCTGCAATCAATAAGTTTGGTCTTGCATCAAAGATTAGCCATGTATCAACAGGTGGTGGTGCTTCACTCGAATTCTTAGAGGGTAAGGAACTTCCTGGTATTAAAGCATTGGAAAAAAAAACTGAAAGAAGAACATATATAGCTGGAAACTGGAAGATGAATATTCTTCCATCTGAAGCAAAAGTATATGCAAAGAAACTCAGTGAAGCATATAAAGAGAAGGGTTGTGATTGTCGTTTCATGATTGCTTGTCCATTTGTTGATCTTCCATATGTTGTTGAGGCTGTTAAGGGTAGTGATGTTATCGTTGCTGCTGAAAACATGGCTGACCATACTGAAGGTGCTTATACAGGAGAAGTATCTCCATTAATGCTTAAGGATATCGGTGTAAATACAGTTATTCTTGGACATAGTGAAAGAAGACAGTATTATGGTGAAACAAACGAGGTAGTTAACAGAAAGGTTCTTCTCGCACTTAAGGAAAACATGGAAGTTGTCCTTTGTGTTGGTGAAACACTAGAAGAAAGAGAGAGTGGAAGACTTGAAAAGGTCCTTTCTGAGCAGCTTTCTGTTGGTCTTAAGGATGTTAAGAGTGAAGAAATGTCTAAGATTACTATTGCTTATGAACCAGTTTGGGCAATAGGAACAGGAAAGACAGCAACACCTGAAGATGCAGATAATGCACATGCATTTATACGTTCTACAGTTGCTTCTTTGTTTACAAAAGATATTGCAGAAAAGCTAATAATACAGTATGGTGGTTCTGTTAAGGCTGAAAATGTGAAGGCGTTGATGGCCAAGGAAAATATCGATGGAGCACTCGTTGGTGGAGCTTCACTTTCAGTCGAAAAGTTCCTTCCTATCATGGCCTATAACGAATAATTAGAGGTAGTGAAATGGGTGTTTTAGGAATTATCCTACTAGTTGTATTTTGTATTGTTGCTTTACTTCTTTTGTTCTTGGTTACAATCCAGGGCGAAGATAGTGTTGGACTAGGTAGTGTCTTTGGTGGAAACTCTGATTCTGCTTTTGGTAGCGGAACATCTGGATTCTTAACAAAGGCTACAGCTATTCTTGCTGTTGCTTTCATGGTTCTTTCTCTTGTTGTTGCACTTGTTAACAAGTCTAGTGAATCTGAAATTCAGTCAATGATTAAGTCTACACAGACAACTCAGGTTGAAGGTACAACTTGGTTAAGTGAAAATGATGCAACACCAGCATCAAACTAAAAGTGTTTGATTTATGCCGACCCTCTTTTACCAAGGGGTCGGTTTTCATTAAGGAGATATATGAAAGTATCGGTTGTTGTTTCTCCTAAGGGACAAGAAAGTAAGGCTTTGATGGATGTTGGAAGAGCTCTAGCTACAACTCTCGAAAAACGTGGATATTCATCAGAACTCCTTAATACTTCTATTGATACAGATAAAAAACTCATATTATCTGATTATCTTATTATTGTAGCTGAGCCACTCTCCTTGTTTTCTAGTAAAGTGTCGCCTAAATTATCCAAATATTTAGAAAATGCAGGTACAATATCTGGTAAGAGAGGCTCAACTATTTTAGTTGGCAATACTTTGTTTAAAACAAAAGCAATGTCTTCTTTAATGTCTATTGTTGAAGGTCAAGGCGTTATATTAAAGACAAGTCAGTTTGTTAAAAATTCTAGTCAAGCTGCCTCTTTTGCTAATACGATTAATGTAGAAAGGAATTATTAATTATGAAAAAACTATTAACTGTTGCTTCCATATTTCTTTTGATTTGTTTTTCATTATCTGCTGTTACTATTTCTAGTCCTGCAGCTACTGTTAATTTGACAAAGAATAAAGTAATAACCATGGATGCCCTCAATAAAGAGGTAGAATTCTATAAGAACAATGGTTATTCAGTTTCTACTACAGATGTTCTCAATTCTTTAATTGATGAAATCTTGATTGAACAGGGTGCTCAAAGAGACGGATACAGTGTTTCTGATAGTGATGTAGAGTCATTATATGCTTCTCAAAAGCAGAGTGTTTCTCAGCAAGCTGGAACAACTCTTACAGATGATGAATTTAAGAAGATTGTTGAAGAATCATATGGCTCAGTCGATGAATATAAAGCTTATCTTAAGGAACAATACTTAACTCAGATCTATGTTGCTGGAGCAAAAGCTGATTTATTAGCTAATGTTAAAGAACCAACTGAGAGTGAGATTAAGACTTGGTATAGACAGAACTCTTCTTCGTTCATGATGCCTGAGATGGTAAGACTTTCTATTATTGCTAAAGAAAAGACAGATGATGCTGTATCAAATAGCAAGAAAAAGGCTGAATTAGAAGAAGCTTACAAGAAAATTAGCTCTAACCAGTTAACATTTGAAAAGGCCGTTCAGCAGTATAGTGAAGATTCTTCTAGTCTTTCCAATGGTGGAGATTGGGGCTTTATGAGCGATAACGAAAATACACGCTCTAGCATGGGTGATGAGTTTGTCGATGCTGTTATGCTTCTTGAACCAGGCGATATCACTAAAGTATTTGAAACACCTTATCTTTATGTTATTGCTAAGTGTACTGTTCATCAGGATCCTAAAGTACTTTCTTTAACAGATACAATTGAAGATTATGGTATTACAGTACATGACTATATCTATCAAGGTTTAGTTTATCAGAACAGCCAGTATGCTTTCTTAAATGCTTATAATACTTTAGTTGCTGAACTTAGAAATCAGGCAAAAATTAATATTATTTATAAAGAACAATGAAATTAGAACGTCATAGGGCTAGAGAAATAGCCATCGGTACATTATATTCTTTAGATTTAAATTCCAATCTTCCTCCAGAGGGAGATTGGCTTATGTTTCAAGGCTTAAATGAAGAAGAGCTTAATGAATTAACAGATGAAGTTAAGATTTTTGCTCAGTATTTGATAGAAGGAACCATAGAGCATCTAAGCGAAGTTGATTCACTCATTAAGCTTTACTCAACTAATCGTCCAATTGAGATGATTGATTATGTTGATAGAGCTATTCTTCGTATCTCCTTCTTTCAACTTCTTTATGATAAATCTACTCATCCAACAATTATTATCGATGAAGCAGTAAAGCTTAGCCAAGAGCTAAGCAACGATGTTTCATTTAAGTTTATTAATGGAATTCTCGATACATACGTGAGGCAGAGAAATGATTCAGTTAAAGAATGACTATCAGATAGATAAGATTCGTTCTTCTTGCAAACTTTTAGCTGAGATGTTTGAAATGGTTAAAGGTGAGATTCAAGAGGGAATGAGCACCTATGATGTTGATAAGTTATGCGAAGATTTCATGAAGAAGCATCATGCAAAAGGCCCATGTAAGGGCTATTTTGGTTATCCTAATGTTTCGTGTACATCTGTTAATGATACAATCATTCACGGTATTCCTAGCAAAAAAGAGATTCTTAAGAATGGTGATATTATTAGCATAGATTGCTGTATTGATCTTGATGGCTATATCTCTGATAGTACCCATACATATGAAATAGGGGATGTTACTCCTGAAGTTCATCAGTTAAATGTTGTAACTGAAAAGTCATTATATTTAGGTATTGAAGCTGCATCAAAAGAAAGAGCTCGTATTCAAGATATAGGCTTAGCCGTTTCTCAGTATGTCAGAAAGTTTAAATTTGGGGTTTTAAAAGATTACTGTGGTCATGGCGTTGGCTTAGAATTACATGAAGATCCTGAGATTCCAAATTACGTCAGTCTATCTAATCCTAATCCTAGAATTAAGGAAGGTATGGTTTTGGCTATTGAACCAATGATTACAATGGGTAGTAGTGGAAAGTGCTATTTAGAGGATGATGACTGGACAGTAAAAACATGCGATGGAAAGCCAGCATGCCATTGGGAACATACAGTTGCAATAACTAATAATGGACTTGAAATATTAACAACACTATAAGGAGAGGAGAAAGATGGAACAACCAAAGAAAGATTTTATTACATGTGACATGATTCGAGATGCTGGTATTAAGCTTGCGTCTAGAATGTATAAAGAAGATGGGTTTGTTCCTGATGTAATTTATGACTCTCTTCGTGGTGGTGCTTATTTAGCTAACGTTATTAGTGAGTATTACAAGCTTATTTGTCAAAAGACTAATCGTGAGCCAGTGTTTTATGCAGCAGTTGTTGCTCGTTCTTACGGAAAGCTTGTTGAGCATACCAATAAGGTCGATATTGATGGATGGACATGGTCTCCAAAAAATCTTAAGAAAGGCCAAAAAGTCTTAATTGTTGATGATATTTTCGATACAGGTCTTACAGTTAATTCTCTTGTTGATACTATCATGAAGTGTGGTATTCCACGTGAAGATATTAAAGTTGCTGTTTATGACTATAAAATTTGTCTCTATCAATGGATTGATGGAAAACCAGCTCTTCCTGTTCAGCCAGATTATTGGTGCCGTAAGCACGTTTTAAATAGCAAGGATGATTACCTTTGGATTCACTATACTTGTCATGAGTTTATCGGCTTAACGCATGATGAGATTGAAGAAGTTTACACAGACCCAGAAGTTAAAGAAATTCTTCATGAAATCTGTGAAGAATAAAAGCTAATATAAAGAGGCGTAATTAGAGCGCCTCTTTTCTTATACTTCACCTATATAAGCAACAGTTTCGTTAGGTATTGTTATTATTCCATTAGATGAGAACTTATTAAAGATATCGTTTATTTCCTTTAAGTACTCAGTATATCTAGGATCATCTTCCTTTAATGAGTATGAAGAGGAGAGAACACGATTGACGTAAGCATCTCTATCATATGAGAGTGAATTATCTGAATGGAATATATCACATTTACCATCAAAGAAATCAATAAAAGTATTATCGGTAACTCCATTAGAAAAGCCATGAAAATCTGGATTATATTTATGGCGTAATGCACTAAGTGCTTTCGTACATTCAGCATCATTAATGCGGAAGTTGTAGACAATTATAACTTTACCATTTGGTTTAAGTACTCTTTTACATTCTTTTTTGAATGCTACAGAATCGAACCAATGAAAAGCTTGAGCAGCTGTAATATAGTCAACACTGCTTGACGGTAGGTTCATATCTTTATCACAACCGACAATTGATGTGAAGTTTTTATTATTTTTCAGCTTTTCTTCTGCTTTAATTCTCATATCAAAATTAGGCTCAACAGCATAAACACGATAACCTTCATTCAATAGTTGCTCTGTGAAAATTCCTGTACCTGAGCCAACATCAGCAAAAATACTATCTTGAGGAATATGGAGTGTATTTTTTAAATAATCAAAAAGTGCTAAAGAATACTTTGGTCTTGCTTTTGCGTATATTTCACCTTTTCCATCAAAACGTTTAGTGTAATCCATTTTATCCTCCTATATTTAATTTTTAGAGTTTATATATCGTTTTGCTTTTTAATTCAATATCATAAAAAAAAGATGTCCACCTTTTATGATGAACATCCTTTATTATTTATTACGTATTAAAACTAAACCCAGTCACTAATGAGACCATCTTTTAGATTAAGAGATTTAGCCGCACTAGTTGCTGTTATAACATTGAGACTATCATTCTTAACACCTAGAATTGCTTTAACTTCAATATTCTTAAGTCCAGCGCAGTCTTTCATTTCTAGGTTTGTTCCTCCATCATATATAAACACAGTATTAGTTGATGGAAGAATAATATATGTTTTTCCTCCTTCAGTATAACTAATAACTCTAGAAGAAGAACCTACAGTAATAGAATCTGAAGAGGAGTTTTTATTCACTCCATTAACCATAATTTTTCCATCTTTAAGAATGTAGCAATTATCAGAAATAACACTTACGGTATTACTATCGATTGGTTTTTCTGTTAAATCTTCTATTTTAAAGATATATCTAACTTTCTCTTTTGTGCCGATAAAATAACCATTTCCAGCATAGCTGACATCTTCAAATTCAGTCTTAGTTGGTTCAAATGAAGCTGTAGGATAAGAACCATAGTAAATATAGTTTTTGCCTTCGCTATCTTTGAAAACTAAAGCATAATTAGCAGGGTCATTTAGATCTGTATATGAAGAAGAGAACTTATATTTACCATCAATGTTTTTGTATTTATCTGGCGTTGCGCTTTCACTTGTTACTTTATAGTAAGTATTATCGTCTGTATTGTAGTAAACAAATTCCCATGAAGATCCGTCTTTCTTAGCAAAAAGAACTTCAGTTGAATCTTTACCAGTTAGGTATTTTTCTGCATTTTCATTGTTCGCATTAACATTAAATACAAATACACCATCTGTAGATGAAACAAGATATTCTTTTTCACTTATTTTAGCTAAGACAGAGTAGATAGTGTAATTAACTTTTCTTTCAGATTGTCCTGCTTCTTGAAATAAGCCTGTATTTGAATCCATATTACATGAAGAGAGTAATAGGGCAAGAAGAAGTATTATTGATATAAGAGTTGTTATTCTTTTCATATTTCTTTCTCCTTATTAATGACGATATGATGCAAAGAGTTGAGCAGGAATAGAAGAGTGGTATCCATTCTTTTCACTCTTGAAGTAAAGCTCTGGAGTAAAGTTAATTCCACTCTTAATACCTAATGCCCAGTTATCTGTAATGAAGTACCTTGCTCCAACAGATAGCGTTGTGCAAAGAGCAAACATAGACTTATTGTTGTATGATAGATAATTAAAGCCCACACCTAAAGAAATAGGTAACTCAAATTTTCCCTGAAGAGGAAGATAAGTAACCTTAAATAGTAGTGGTACTTGAGTAAAGAGCTTTTCATCTGAACATCTATTAAATTGATAGCCAATCTCTCCACCAAGAGCTAATTTGCTATTTGTAAATACTTCATAGTCAATAGAGCCATAGCCACCAATGTTGAAGTGTGTGCCATTTTCACCCCAGAAGTATCCTGTTTGGAATTTATCTCCGATTTTTACTGTATTAGTAAAAGGTAAATCGACACCAACTGTAATGGTAAAGATTTGAGAGCCTGTGTCATAATAGTCTTCGGCACCAAGATTAAATGATAACAAGAGAGTTAGTACTAAACATATAGTTAATATCTTTTTCATAGCCTTATTATATGTTAATTATCTCTCTCTTTCAAATTGGTCTTGTTAGAGAAATTAAGAATGGAGTATTATCATAGAGTGATAGAATTAAAGTGCAAAGAATTATCAAAAAACATACTTTCATCAATTAAAGAAGAGACAAAACTCTTTATACAAAAAGAAAATAGGGCTCCAGGTCTTGCTGTAATACTTGTTGGGAATAATAGTGCAAGTAAGAGCTATGTTAAATCAAAGACTAAAAGAGCTGAAGAATTAGGCTTTGTGCATTTTCAGTATTCTCTAAGTGAAGATTCTTTGGAGAGCGATGTTTTATCTTTGATTGACGATTTAAACAATGATGATAGGATTGATGGAATACTCGTTCAACTTCCTCTTCCTAAGACTATAAATCCTGATAAAGTCATTGCAAGAATAAGTCCGGAAAAGGACGTCGATGGCTTTACGCCAACTTCTCTTGGTTTACTAGCACTTAATAAGCCAACTTTTGTACCATGTACACCACTTGGTATTGTTGAAATATTCAAGAATTTCAATATAGAAACAAGGGGAAAGAGAGTTTGCATAATTGGTAGATCAAATATAGTTGGTAAGCCTCTTATGATGCTTCTATCAAATCCGGGCTTTGATGCTACTGTTACTCTATGTAACTCACACACAAAAAACTTGAAAGAGATTACTCTTTCGTCAGATATAGTTGTAATAGCAATAGGAAAGGCTATGAT
>JBNMJW010000070.1:0-10227 GCA_050874025.1 Candidatus Ornithospirochaeta sp. | reverse complement strand
CTGGCTTAATATAAATGTTGTATTCTTCAATGTTGATGTTCATGACTATTATCCTCTTGTGAATATAGTCTACTTTATGGAAATACTTTTTTCTTGGAGATTTATTTGACGCTTACTATTGAACTTTGATATGTCTCAGGTTAACACATTGTTGTAAAGGTTAAACTCAAAATGTAGAAAAAGGGTCATCTCAAAATGTTATTTTCAATAGAATAGCTCTAGGAAACTATGAGTAAAAATGAAGAAAGACATTTTAGATAGAGGTATGTACAGGATGAGAAAGGAAGAAAAGATTAGTTTTTGGAATGCCACTCAAGAGCAAAATCTATTCGTACATTTCTTAGAAAAATATAGATAAATTGGGTACTAACCTTTTAAAAAGAATTCTTCATGTGGCTTTTCAGCTAATTGCAGTACGCCACAAGAATAAGTCTACCATTTCTGCTACTTAGAGCATTTTAATAAATGGATTGAAGTTCTTTGTTGGTTCTGTTATTGCTAATACTATTCTTGATAGGCTTAAAATTAATGGTTTTTCTTACCATATGAAAGAAATAAATAGTTATGAGAAGGGTGTTTAAAAACAACATATTGAGTTTGACTTTTACACCGAATTTGTTGTTTTGAGAATGTAGGAAAGCAACGCTCTACTAACTAGACTCAAAAATAATCCCCCACATCAAAGAGAATGTAGGGGAGAAAATGGGCTATATGCTCTTATTTAAGGTTAGCCATTAATGCATTAATTTCAGCATCTGTTAAGCCAATAGACTTAATGTAGGAAATAGCTCCTTCTTGAAGGTTAGCATTCTGGAGGTTAGTAACATTGAATGCAGCTTCGAGTGTCTTAACAATATTACTTTGACTAATTGCATTGTACTTTTCTGTACCTTTTTCAACCTTATAGTAGTTTTCATAGGTCTTCATATAGTCAGCAATAACTTCATCATAGTTTGCGCCCATTAAGCACTCTAAGAGAGCACTGACAAAGCCAGCTCTATCTTTGCCTTCTGTACAATGAACAGCGTAAACACCTTTGTTTGAAGCGAAGAACTTTAAGCCCTCAGCTAAGCCCTTTTTAAATTCATCTGCTTGGAAATCAACACCGAGGTTTAGGTAAATAACCTTTTGCTTTGAATAGTATGAAGAAGCAAAGCCTTCATATTTCTCAGCTTCATCTTTGCTATTAGCAAGGTTCATAACAACAGAAACGCCTGCCTTTTTGCATGCTTCGTCTGCATATTTATTTCTGCCAAGTTCTGGGTTAATAGGGCTAGATGTGCGATAAAGTTTACCTTTACCCATACCTGTTGTTGTGATTTCTCTAAAGTTAGCAAATTCTTCATCTGTTAATTCTTTATAATCTTCTCTGTTATTTGTTCTTGTTAGATCGTGAAGAATGTACTGAGAGAGGTATCCACCTTTTTCAGCCATAGAGAATTTGACTTCAACTGGGAATTTTACGCCTTCTTTTGCTGTCCAAAACCATGTTTTATCGGCATTAGTTGTCTTATATGCTAAGCCATATGTGTCGCCGAAATTACCCATGTTAATAGCAAGTGAAATGTATCCAGTAGGTTCACCTTTTTCTCCAAGTGGAGCGATAATAGCAGGAGAGCCTTGGTCTACATATGAGTATGTAGGAACAACAGGAAGATTAAGAGTCTTGTCTAAGAAGCTAACAGATACGATGTCGCCTTCTTCATAGCCAAGAGCAAAGAAATCTTTAACTTTGATATCTAAATAGACATTACCATATTTTGTGAACCAAATATCGCTATCGAGACCACCAATTGTGATAATTCCATCATCCTCATCTTCTGCTGTGATAACATGGATTCTTCCCTGTGGATCCTTGTATTCTTCACCAACTGTTGAGTTGAGAACAGTTGTGATGTAAGACATAACGGCTTCGTCGAGAACAATACCTGTATCGAACTGGCTAGAAGCAGAAGCAAATGCGTAGTATGTATCGCCACCAGCTGCAACAAAGTTATTTGTAATGACAGCGTATGTTGCATTCTCATCAAACTTTTCGCCATTTACAGAGTTGATAGTGACTCTATTAATAGACTTTGGACCATAATATGTTGATCCTGGGTATGTGCTATCAGCTTTGTCATATGCTTTTGTTGTATCGATAGTAAAATCAAGGCCTGCAACTTGTGGAAATCCTCCAAGAGAAATTGGAGTACAATATGTAGAAGCTTCAAGTGCCTCTAATAGTTCATAACCCTTAACATAAACAACGGCAATAGTATTTCCAAATGGGAGAACAGTGTTTACATCTTTCTTTGTAATAGCACCAGCATGAATCCATGCTCTAATACCACCACCATTAGTGAGTGCAACTGTATGGCCCTTATCTACAGAAAGACTTCCTTCTTCCTTTAAAATAGTCCACATCATTGCGTCAGTAATGAGGTCGCCAAGATTTGTTTCTTCGGTTCTGTTACCAGGCTCTCTATCTCCATTGAGCTCAACAAGAGAAGATGCAAATACAACATTATATTCGCCATTAACTCTGTCAATGATTTCTTGAGCAGTAGCTGTTACACCTTCGTCTAGTGCTAAGCCTTCAGTACTCTGTAGATAATTACTCTCAATTTTAGCACTTTCATTGTCGATAATAATGACACCAATGTTTTTAAATGCTGTTCCAGTTGACTGAATAGGCTCTCCGTTTTCGCCTTCTGTCATAACTGTGTGAGAGTGTCCATCAATTAAGAAATCAATGCCATTTGTATTGTTATATAAATCAATAGATCTATTTGGCTCGCTTTCTCCGTCGACACCAAGATGTGTCAGTCCAATGATAAGAGAAGCTCCCTTTTCTTTGAGTGTATCAATAACAGCCTGTGTTTGCTTATAGAGCTTTTCGCCACTAACAAACTTTAAGCCTTTAATTAAAGCTGGGTTAGCCTTAGTCTGTGCTTCTGGAGTTTCGAGGCCGAAGAAACCAATTTTAAGTTCCCCAACTGTAACAATAGCTCCAGAACTATAAATAGGGGAGCCATTTTCATCAAAAACATCTGCACAAAGAACAGTAAAGTTAGCTTTACTTATATTTTCTTTTAGCTGTGCATAACCATAATCGAACTCATGATTACCAAGTGTTGCAAGGTCATAGCCTGCTGCATTCATCATTGTGATTGCATCAAGGCCTTTAGTTGTACTTACGTATGTTGTACCTTGGCTAAAATCTCCAGCATCTACCATTACTACAGTAGCGCCTTCCTTTTCAAAATCTTTTTTGAGTTCAGATATGTAGCTATATCCAGCAATAGCGCCATGAACGTCATTGCTATGTAGGATAACAGTTTTACCTTTGTATGCTGTTCCTGCAAAGAGAGAAAAAGCCAAGGTAAAAACTAAAGCGAGAGCTAATAGTCTCTTAAAGTTTTTCTTCATAAAAACTCCTTTAATTAGTTTATATGATTAGTTTTTTTCGTTTTTCCTTTGCCGTCAAGAAATAGTCTCTCTTTTATTTACTAATTTTTTAATAGGGGGAGCAAAAATATAAATAATTAGTTAAAAAATAATATATTTTATCAAATACTATATTGCATTATATAATAGCGTCTGCTATTATCCCTTTTTAAGGAGAAGGGTATGAACATCCAATTTAAAAAAGGTGCATTAGTGGTTTGTGTTCTATCTCTTTTAGCCCGTGGGGATAAGTATGGTTATGAATTAACAGAGACAATTTCAGAATCTTTGACAATTGCTTCAGGGACTCTTTATCCAATATTGAGGAAATTAAAAGAAGAGGAATATGTAACAACGTATCTTGTTGATTCTGGAAATGGTCCTGCAAGAAAGTATTATAGCCTTACTGCAAAAGGAAGAGAGAGACAAGAGAAAGAGAAGAAAGAGTGGGAAGAATTCACTCTTGCTGTACAGAAAATAATTGTGGAGGGAGAAAAATGACTAGAGAAGAATACTTACTTAAATTAGAGAGCAAGCTAAGCCAATATTCTGATGATATTAAAAACGATATCATCTCTGATTACATTGAGCACTTTGAAGAAGGTAAAAGAGAAGGAAAGAGTGATGAAGAAATAATAGAGGAGCTCGGTGATATAGAAGAAATGATAGAGGAAATAGATGAAGAAAACAAAAGCAATAGTAAAGAAGAATCAATAAAAGATGAGAGTGCTAATTCCTCTTTTTTCTTCACTTCTCATTTCTCATCTCTAGTTGTAGATACTCAAGATGTAGACATTACTCTTATTCCATATAGTGGTGAAATAAAGGCGGATCTATTTGATACTGATGATAACTATTATATTGAATCACGTGAGAATGGAAATGAACTTGTTCTTGAAGTAAAGAAAGATAAAAAAGGTGGTTTCTTCTCATTTTTCAACTCTGGAGATGGAAGAATTGAAGTTAGGCTACCTAATGGATTAAAACGAGTATGCGCTACGAGTAAAAGTGGTGATATTTGCTCAGAAAATCTTATTTGTGGGGAATTGAAGGCAAAGAGTGCAAGTGGCGATGTTAAACTTAGAGATATGAAAATCGAAAATGGACTACTTAGTTCTGTTAGTGGAGATGTTTCTTTGAAATCTCTTAGCTTTTCTTCTCTAGTTCTTTCTTCTACTAGTGGTGATGTTGAGTTAGAGAATGGAGACGGAAAAGGTATTGAGGCATCAACTGTCAGTGGTGATATAGATATTGAGGGCGAAATAGAAGAGGCAAAGCTCACTTCTATTAGTGGCGATATCTCTCTAGAATCAGGCTCAACATTAAAAGAATGCACAGCAAAATCTACAAGTGGTGATGTTTCTATTGATTTATTCAACATTGTAGGGGCATCAATTGAAACAAAGAGCACTTCTGGTCGTATCTATGTAAAAGGTGATGGCGTTACTAGTGAAAATAAGAATTATTATACATATGGCAATCAGGAAGCAAGGATTTCTGCAACTACAATTAGTGGTGAAATAGACATTTCAGTTCGTTAAAAGAAGAGGGATAAGAAGGTCTTATCTCTCTTATTGCTTTCTCAAACGTGGAATTATTTTTTCTCTCATGATAAAATTAAAAGAAAGGGGGCACTGATGGATGAGAGAATAATCACAAAAGAAGGACAAGATGCACTTGAAAAGTACAATCAGTGTGTCATTAACAATCTTTATTATGATTACAGAAAAGATCCATGGTGGGGCTATAAAGTACATTTTTTAACAGAGAGAGAGGAAAACTCTCTCTTTATCTATATCTTAGATGTTTCTGATATGGCTCACGATTTATCGGTCATTGCTGATGACTTACAAGAAGAGTTTTCCTTTACATTTAATAATATTTCTAGTGCATTACAATGCAAAGACTTTCTCTATGCTGTATCAACATCACCAATAATACGTCCAGAGCTTATAGATAGGAATAAAATAAAAGAGTGGGTATATAATCTATCTGATTTAGAGAAACTTTCTGTCGAGATAAGAAAGAAAAGGAGTGAGATACTATCGCTCTTTTCTTCTGAGATCTTTTCAATAGATAAGAGCTTTTTTAGAGGTGTCTATAATAAAACAATTAGTCGCAAAGAATATAAGAAAATAAAAAAACAAATAGGCTCTTACTACAGAAAAAATAGCAAATTAAGCGATGATGATGTCTTTTCTCTATCTTCTGATATGGTTTTCTATAGGAAAAAGCGAAAAGAGTATAAAGAAAAAGAAACTCTTCTCAAGTTGATTAAGAATGATTATTACAACGGTCATAAAACAGATTGGAAGAGATATGCAGAAGAGTTAAGACCACTAATTGAAAATATAAAAGAAGATGAGAGTAAATATGGTAAGCTACCTACGTTTTCTCTTGATGATTGGGAAAAAGCAAAAGAGCGGCTCTATAATTACTATATCTCTATATCTTCAGTTCTAGATAAATATTACGATAGCTACCTTCTGTACTCTTCTTTTTTTGATAAAAATGTAATAGACGAAGCCAAAATATCACTAAAAACTCTTGAAGAAAAAACAAGAGATGCTTATGAACACAAAGAAAATAGAGGTAACTGGGAAAAGGTTGTTCCTGTTATTAAAGAGTGTGAAAAAGCGGGTGTTTTAGATTTTCTTAATTCTGCTCTAGATAACTCATTTAGTCCCGAAGCGATAATATCTTCATATTGTCAGCAGGAAAAAGAAGAGAAGAAAGATGAGAGTGCAGAAGAAGAAAAGAAGGAAGAGAAAAAAGAAGAGCTTTTTCCTCTCTATGAATACATAGATATTAACGAGGAAGCTAATAATCTTGGTGTTACATCTTTCTCTTCTCCTAATTTCAGTTCTTTAGTTGAAAAAATCTTAGCTACTGAAGCTCCAATTTATGAACGTGATTTAATGAAGAGTTTAGCATTCTTAGGTGGAGAAGAGTACCTTACCAGGGAAACTATCGAAAGTTATAAAGAAGCTATGAAAAAAATCGAAGGTATATCTTTCTCTCTTAAAAATGGCTTTGTTTATTCGATAGGTCAAAGTAGTTTCCCTTTCAGGCGAACAGAGCTATTAAGAGATTTTTCTCATATAGCACCAGAAGAGTTAGAGTCTGGTCTATTAAAACTTATTGAAACATATTCACCTATAGAAAAGTCTGATTTGTACAATAAACTAGGCCAATACTGTGGGTACAGAGCTGTACTCAAATCACGTTACTTGGAACTAGATAGAATCCTTCTTTTGCTTTCTGATAAAATCACAGTTGTTGGTGATACTATAAAAATAGGAGAATCAAAATGAAAAAGAAGTCTTTATTCATAGTTTTTTTTGTTCTTATTCTTTTATTCTCCTGTTCTTCTACTCAATACAACAGAATTCATAAAGATATAAATCCAGTTGAAAAAGAAGATGTCTCTTCTCCTATTGTCGAAAATCCTTTATTTGAAGAGAAAGATGACGATGTGGAAGAAGATTACTCAAATTTAACACCTCTATATGAAAGCGGAATTCTTTACAGCAGAGATGAAGAAAGAACTATTACAGAAATACCAACTTTTGCTGAAAATAAAACTTATTCAAATGAAGAGGAAATAAAAAAAGAAGAAAAAGAAGTTATCAACACTGAACATTCAGAAGAGAAAGTGGAGTCATCATTTCCTTTTCCTATTGAATATTTGTATGTAGCTATTCTCTCTCTATTTTTAATCATTCTTGTCATTGTTATTATTTGTTCCTTAAGAAAAAAGACGAAAAAAACAAAGCTTGTTGATAAGAGTGAAACCGAAGTAGAAGATTACAATCTTTATATAGCTAAACTCATTAATGAAGAAAAAGAAAAGGGCAACCTGTAGGCTAGTAAAAGAAAGACACTTTCTTCAATTTTGTATTTTTTTATCTTTTGTCTTTCAATATGATGATTAATTTAGAAAAAATTAATAATATGTTTGTGTACCGAGAATTGGAAAGCAATTCTTGAGTCGTACAAGGAGAATTAAACATGGCTATCGATTTGAAAGCATATGGTATCACAGGTACCAAAGAAATCGTCTACAATCCTTCTTACGAGCAGCTCTTTGAAGAAGAGACAAAACCAAATCTTGAAGGATATGAGAAAGGACAGTTAACTGAACTTGGTGCTGTTAATGTTATGACAGGTATCTACACAGGTCGTTCACCTAAAGACAAGTTCATCGTTGTTGATGAGAATTCTAAGGATACAGTATGGTGGACAAGTGACGCTTACAAGAACGACAACCATCCTGCAACTAAGGAAGCTTGGGATGCTGTCAAGAAGATTGCTATCGACGAACTCTCAAATAAGAGACTCTTTGTTGTCGATGCATTCTGTGGTGCTAACAAAGATACAAGAATGGCTATTCGTTTCATCGTTGAAGTTGCTTGGCAGGCTCACTTTGTAAAGAACATGTTCATTAAGCCAACAGAAGAAGAGCTTAAGAATTTCAAGCCAGACTTTGTTGTTTACAACGCATCTAAAGCAAAGGTTGAAAACTACAAGGAACTTGGTCTTAACAGTGAGACAGCAGTTGTTTTCAACATCACATCACGTGAACAGGTTATTATTAACACATGGTATGGTGGAGAAATGAAGAAGGGTATGTTCTCTATGATGAACTACTATCTCCCACTCAAGGGTATTGCTAGCATGCACTGTTCAGCTAATACAGATATGAATGGTGAAAATACAGCTATCTTCTTCGGTCTTTCTGGAACAGGTAAGACAACTCTTTCTACAGATCCAAAGAGACTCTTAATCGGTGATGATGAACATGGTTGGGATGACAATGGCGTCTTTAACTTCGAAGGTGGTTGTTATGCTAAGGTTATTAACCTTGATAAGGAAAGTGAACCAGACATCTACAACGCTATCAGAAGAGATGCTCTCTTAGAGAACGTTACAGTTGATGCTAATGGAAAGATTGATTTTGCAGATAAGTCTGTCACAGAGAATACTCGTGTATCTTATCCAATTGATCACATTGAAAAGATTGTTAGACCTATCTCTGCTGCTCCTGCTGCAAAGAATGTTATCTTCCTTTCTGCTGATGCATTTGGTGTTCTTCCTCCAGTATCTGTACTTACACCAGAACAGACAAAGTATTACTTCCTCTCTGGCTTCACAGCTAAGCTTGCTGGTACAGAAAGAGGTATTACAGAACCAACTCCAACATTCTCAGCTTGTTTTGGACAGGCATTCCTAGAGCTTCCTCCAACAAAGTATGCTGAAGAGCTTGTTAAGAAGATGGAAAAGAGTGGTGCAAAGGCATATCTTGTTAATACAGGATGGAATGGTACAGGAAAGAGAATCTCTATTAAGGATACAAGAGGTATTATTGACGCTATTCTCAATGGCGACATCCTCTCTGCTCCTACAAAGAAGATTCCTTACTTCAACTTTGAAGTCCCAACAGCTCTTCCAGGAGTTGATTCAGCTATTCTTGATCCAAGAGATACATACAAGAATGCTGATGAATGGACAGCTAAGGCTAAGGATCTTGCTCAGCGCTTCATCAAGAACTTTGCTAAGTACGAAGGTAGTGCAGAAGGAAAGGCTCTTGTTGCTGCTGGTCCTCAGCTTTGATCAATTGCTTAGAGTAATTACAGCCTCAGAAATGGGGCTGTTTTATTTTAGGTAGTTGCAACTAACTCTTTGTTGAACTATTATTGTTTTAGCTTGGAGGACAGATATGGTCGAGACTATTGTAAATATTGACGGCATGATGTGCTCAATGTGCACAAGTCATGTTAATGATGCTATTCGTCGTGCTTTTCCTGTAAAGAAAGTTAATGCAACACTAAAGAATAATGGTGAAACAACAATAATCAGTGAAGATGAAATTGACAGAAAAAAGCTAGAAGAGGAACTTGGAAAGTTGGGTTATAGAGTGACAGGTTTTTCTTCTCATCCTTATGAAAAGAAAAAAGGACTTTTTGGTTTCTTTAAATAAATGCAAGTATCTCTACTATTTTCGGTAGAGATATTTTTATGGATAAAGTTCTAGAAAGCAGTGTTTTTAATACTAAAATGAGCTTTTATTTTTAAATAAAAAATAGTATTGTCATTATAAAAATGCTAAAGGGGAGTAATCGTAAACTTGATTGCTCTTTTTTTTATTGCGCTTATTAAAAAAATAGGTATTTGGTGAGGTTTTATCTGTAAATGATAGCAGTGTATCTTCAAGGATTGTCTTTAGGGCTGGCTTACGTTGCTCCAATTGGAATGCAGAACTTGTTTGTAATCAATAGTGCCATGAATCAGAAAATAGGACGTGCATTATTAACGGCACTAGTTGTTGTTTTCTGGGACATTTCTCTTGCATTAGCCTGTTTCTTTGGGGTGGGGGCACTAATGGAAACTTTGCCTTGGCTAGAGAAAATCATTATAGGTTTAGGCGGATTATTAGTTATCTATATTGGAGTGGGGCTTATACGGACTAAAGCAACTTTAAGTGATGAGAAAAAGCTTGAGACAAATCAACCACTTTGGAAAGATTTTGGATCTGCCTTTATTGTAACATGGTTAAATCCCCAAGCATTGATTGATGGAACTTTAATGCTGGGTGCTTTTCGTGCTTCGCTAGAAGCAGGTAGTGATTCATATTTTATTTTAGGTTTTGCATCTGCTAACTTTATTTTGTTTAACGCTCTCGCAATTCTTGTTAATTTGTTGGGGAGTAAAATCAACAGTAAAGTTCTTACTTGGATGAATCGAATCTGTGGTGTAGTAATTGTTCTTTACGGCTTTAAGCTACTCGTTAATTTAGTG
>JBNMJW010000069.1:0-10403 GCA_050874025.1 Candidatus Ornithospirochaeta sp. | reverse complement strand
TTCCTATATAGGAATTCTATTATCTTTTATTAAACATATTTTTCTATTTTTTTGTTATATAGATATGGAACAAGAAGAATTTGAAGAACTAATAAAAGAGAAATTTCATATAGGTTATCTTAGGCCTTATCAGACGCTAATAATACGTCATATTCTCGACAATCAAGATGAAAACAAGAGTACTAATATACTTGCTTCCCTTCCAACAGGGAGTGGAAAGAGTCTATGTTTCATGGCACCAATACTTCTTACCGAAGGAATAACTATTTGCCTCTATCCCCTACTTGCGCTTATGAGTGACCAAGCAAATAGATTTATTTCATCATCTATTTACCCTGTTATTTTAAAAGGAAGAATGACAAAAAAAGAAAGAATTGAATCATTCCGTCTACTCAAAGAAAAGAAAAGTAAGGTAATTATTACAAATATTGAGATGCTTTCTTTTTTGATAAAAAGTAAAGAGATAGACTCTGTAAAAGAAAAAATCGAAACAATCGTAATTGATGAAGTACATACTCTCCTAGAATGGGGCGAGAGTTTTAGACCTTCATTTCTAGAAATAGATAAAATACTAAAATACTTAAAACCTAAGAATATATTTGCCTTTAGTGCAACAATAGATAAAGAGAATGGGAAAAGGATTATAGATAAAGTTTTCAATGGTGTTAAACCATATATAGTTCATGGGTCAAGCGACAGAGAGAATATTTTTTATCATTCACTTAGAACTCTATCTATAAAGAGAGATATCTTAAGCATCTTAAAAGATAAAGCATTACGACCTTCCGTTATCTTCTGTAATAGCAGAGAGAAAACAGAAGATTTAGCTTTGTTTTTAAGAAAATACAAATATGATACTTTTTATTATCATGCAAAAATGGGCAATGAAGAAAAGAAAACAATTGAAAAATGGTTTATGGAATCACAAGACGGAGTTCTTGTTGCAACAATTGCTTTTGGAATGGGGGTCGATAAGAATAATATACGATCAACTATCCACACATATATTCCTACAAATGCATCATCGTTTCTACAAGAATCAGGAAGAGCTGGTAGAGATGGGAAATATGCCTCGTCATTTATGCTATATTCAAATGATGATAAATCTGAACTATTAGAAATATTTAGAAACAAAAGCTGTATAAGACGCCAACTTTTAGAGAGAATGAATGAAGAAGTCGAAAATGATAGATGTCTAATGTGTTCTCATTGTGTAAACGATGGCCTATATTCATATGGAGAAAAAGAGATACTCTCTTTACTTAATTATTATTTTATTATTACACAAAAGGCCTTGATACGTTCACTTCTCTTTTGGACACCTCTATCGAGAAAATATTCACTAAAAGATTGGAGTAAAGAAGAAATAGAAAAAGCTATAAATATTCTTATTTCAGAAAAGAAAATAAAAAGAATGGGACCATTTTTAATTAAAGAAAGAATAATAAATAAAAAATAAAATGTTTTATGTATTACGTATTACTCTTGTAAAAAAATCATTCATTCTTACAAATAAACACTTTATCTATTTTTCTAATGGAAATAGAATTTATCCATGATTGAAAAACTACACCCACTTTACCCTTCTTTATATGGAAATGATTGTAATGAAAAAGAATTAGATAATCGCTTTTTATCACTTATCGGAAAGCATAAGGAACTTTTTGGCAATAGTTCACCAATGCTTTTTTCTGCTGCAGGAAGAACTGAGATAGCAGGTAATCATACCGATCACAATCTAGGCCTTGTTATAGGTGCCTCAATAAACTTAGATACAGTAGCAGCAGTGACAAAGAGAGATGATACTATCGTAACATTTATAAGCGAAGGTTTTCCTCTTGTTACTGTTGATATTTCAGATACAGAAGTTAAAGAAAATGAAAAGAACACAACTAACTCATTAATAAGAGGAATAGCTAATGGCTTTATAAAAAGAGGCGTTAAAGTTGGAGGATGGGATGCAAATGTCTCTTCAACAGTCTTAGTTGGCTCAGGACTTTCTTCATCAGCTAGTATTGAAGTTTTAATTGGAGAAATCTTCAATTCGCTCTTCAACGAAGACAAATTCTCACCTATTGAAATAGCTAAAATAGGACAATATGCAGAAAACATCTACTTTGGGAAGCCATCAGGACTACTAGATCAAGTCTCATGCGCTAATGGAGGAGCTGTTCTAATAGATTTTAAAGATAAAGATGAACCTGTTATTGAGTCTTTAAACCTCGATTTAGCTTCGTTTGACTTAGCTATGGTCATAACAGCAGTTGGAGATTGTCACGCATCTTTAACAAATGAATATGCAGCAATACCAAATGAAATGAAAGATGTAGCTCATTTCTTTGGCAAAGAAAGCTTAAGAGAAGTTGACTATAATCTTTTCTTAGAAAACATAAAAGAACTCAGAGAAAAGCTTAAAAATGACAGAGCTATTCTTCGTGCATATCATTATTTTAGCGAAAATGAAAGAGTCACATTTATGAGGGAAGAGCTAGAAAATGAAGATATCGACACATTCCTTTACAACGTAAATGAGTCTGGTATTTCTTCTTTCTGTTACCTTCAGAATGTATATCCATCAATTAATACTAAAGAACAAGGCCTTTCCATTGCCCTATTTTTGAGTCAACAAATCTTAATGGGCGAAGGTGCATCACGTGTACACGGTGGTGGTTTTGCTGGTACAATACAAGCCTACGTTCCAAAAAGATTACTTGAAAAATACATTTCAAAAATGGAAAGCGTATTTGGAAAAGGATGCTCTACAGTTATTTCAATCAGAAATAAAAGCGTTTGCAGATTATTATAGTATTCACTAATTTGATTTTAAACATTAGAATCCATTTTTTATGAACAATAATGAGACAAAAGTAAACGGAATTACTGAAGGCGTAATTTGGAAGCAAATTCTACTATTCTTTTTTCCTATAATGTTCGGCACGCTTTTTATGACGCTCTACAATACTGTAGACGCAATCATTGTTGGCCAATTATTGGGAAAAGAGGCTCTTGCAGCCGTTAGTGGTGGCACAACCATACTTGTTAATTTAATTATTGGTTTCTTCACAGGAGTTGCTAGTGGAGCAACTGTTATTATTTCGCAATTCTATGGAGCAAAAGATGATGAAAAGGTATCGAAAAGCATCCATACAGCAATTGGTCTTTCAATTATATTTGGTATTGCCATTTCTGTCGGTGGATATCTGCTAACAGAACCTCTTTTAAAGCTAATAGATACGCCACAAGATGTAATACCATTAGCAATAGATTATCTACATGTTTACTTTGGTGGTGCACTCGTATTAATTGTTTATAATATGGCTTCTGGAATATATAGAGCTTTTGGTGACTCTAAGCACCCTCTATGGTTCTTAATTGCTGGCGCATTTGTGAATATTTTTTTAGATATTCTATTTATTGCTGTATTTAAGAGGGGTGTTAGAGGTGCTGCAGAGGCAACTGTTATTAGCCAAGTAGTATCTGCATTCTTAACTTTATTATTTTTGTGCCTTAGAAAAGATTCATGTAAGTATTATCTAAGGCGTTCATTAGATATAGATGCTTCAATGCTAAAAAGAATGCTTGAGATAGGTCTTCCAGGTGGTATTCAATCAATAATGTATAATATCTCTAACATGATTATACAAACGAACGTAAATCATTTTGGTACAGACACCGCTGCAGCATGGGCATCGTACAATAAGCTTGACTCAATTTTCTGGATGATTATCAACGCATTTGGCATTGCAGCCACAACATTTGTTGGACAAAACTATGGTGCAGGAAAAATCGATAGAGCTAAAAAGGGAGTAAAAATAAGTCTATACATGGCAGGCTCTGTTTCAGTAGTAATGACTGTACTATATTTAGCTTTTGGCCAATATGCTTTTAGGCTATTTACTTCAGACGAAGAGGTAATAGCAATAGGAATGAGGATTCTTAGAACAATAGCTCCAGTATTTATCCTCTATATTCCTATTGAAATTCTTTCTGGAGCTTTAAGAGGTGTTGGAAAGACATTAGTCCCTACTCTTTTTACTGTCTTTGGTATATGTGGACTAAGGATTGTTTGGTTAAGCATTCCATTCTGCAGAGCATCAATAGAAAGAGTAATGTTATCTTACGCCATCTCTTGGGGATTAGTATCAATACTATTCTTTATTTACTACAACTCTAAGAATGTATACAACGAAAAGAGAGCTCAAAAGAGCTCTCTGTAATTGCATCCTATAGATTTTGCATTGCTTGGTTTATTTATAATTTCATAGAGGTTCTTAGGAATAGGAACCTCTATATTTAATAATGGCTCTACAATAGTATTAAACTTAGCAGGATGTGCTGTCGATACAACAATAGTTGCATCATCTTTAAAGTAATCTTTTCTAACTCTTTCGCCACACGCAGTATGTGGACATATTACGTGTGAGTAATCATCATATGTCTCTTTAATTGTGCGCTGAATATCACTATCAGAAACAGAGTAAGCAGATACGTTCTCTTTAAAAATCGAGAACTTTGGATATAAATCAAAGAGCCTCTCCATGTTAGAAGGCGCACCAACATCCATAGCGTTAGCAAGTGTTTTTACGCTTTCTCTTGGTTTATACTCTCCACTCTCAAGATAATCTGGAATAGTTTTATTAGCATTACAAGCAAGAACAATCTTTTTAATTGGGTATCCCATCTCTTTAGCCCAATAGGCACCAGTTGCATTACCTACGTTGCCAGATGGAATGATTATTGTTGGCTCTTCGCCATATTTAAGTAAAAAGAGAGAAGAAGCATAAGCATAATAAGCCATCTGAGGAAGCAGGCGTCCTATATTAATTGAGTTTGAAGAACTGAGGAAAGAAGAGTATTTTTCATCCATAAATGCCTCTTTAACCATCTTTTGACAGTCATCAAAGCTACCATTAACCTCATAGCTTTCGATATTTTCTCCCCAAGTTGTTAGTTGTGCACGCTGTCTGAGGGCGACTCTATCTTTTGGGAAAAGCACCTTAGCTTTAAGATTCTTTCTCTTATAGAAAGCTGCAGCAACAGCACCACCTGTATCACCACTTGTTGCAACCAAAATTGTCTTTTCTTCTCCTTTTTTCACTAATAAACGCTCCATTGTGCAAGCAAGGAATCTTGCACCAAAGTCCTTAAAAGCACTTGTTGGACCATAGATTAATTCCATGAAGACTTTTTTATCTTCAATCTCTCGAAAAGGGAGAGGAAACGAGAAAGCATCATTACAAATATCTAAAAGTTCATCTTCAAGCTCATCACCTTCAAAAAATGGTTTGATAGCACTATATAGAGCATAGCTAAGACCGTTATCAAGTGTAAAAGAGGAAATATCATGAGGAAGAGATTTTGGAACAAAAAGACCACCATCTGGAGCTAGACCTTTTAAAATTGCTTCCGAACAACTAAACTCTTTTCCGTTTTTATCTCTTGTTGAAACATACTTCATTACCCTTTCCTCCTTAAATCTTGGATCCTAAATATGCGCTTAGTCTTAATATATCTGCAAATATTCCAGCCGCTGTTACTTCAGGACCAGCTCCTGGCCCCTGAACAACTAATGGCTGATTATGGTATCTACTTGTTGTAAATTGTATTACATTATCTGTACCTTTTGCTTGGCTAAATGGATGAGAGAGACTAAATTTTCTTAGGCCAACTGAACACTTACCCTTTTCAACTGTGCCAACATAGCGAAGTGCCATTCCTTCTTTTTTTGCCTCTTCAAATAAAGAGAAAATGCCTTCATCCATTTCACTTATGCGAGATATAAACTCATCTTTTGAAATATTTCTTAATGACTCAGGAACAAGAGATTCAACTGGAATATCATCTGTTTCAACCTTATAGCCAAGCTCTCTAGCAAGAATTACAGTCTTTCTGCAAACGTCCATTCCTGAAAGGTCATCTCTAGGATCTGGTTCTGTAAAACCTAATTCTTTGGCTTTAAGAACAAGAGAAGAAAATGGAACTGTCCCATCATATGAGCTAAAAAGCCAGGAAAGTGTTCCAGATACCATTCCTTCAACCTTCTCTATCTTATCGCCTGTCTCTCTTAAGTCTTTGAGTGTAACAATAATTGGAAGGCCTGCACCAACTGTTGTCTCATACAAGAATTTCTTTCCTGTTCTTCTTGAGGCTTTAGAAATAGCTTCATAGTTATCATAAGGTCCAGAAGGAGCCTTTTTGTTAGGAGTAATAACATGGAATCCACTTTCAATAAATGACTTATATTGCATAGCTCTTTCCATACTTGAAGTCGCATCAACAAGGACAAAATGTGGATAGTACGAAGCTTTTATATGAGAAAGGAATACCTCTTCATTGTAGCTAATAGCGTACTTATCCATCTTTTCTCGCCAAGACTTTAGGTCTATGCCTTCATCGGAGAGAAGCATTTTAGTACTTGTTGCAATACCACGAACTCTGATATCTAAATCAAAATCTCTTTTGAGTCGTTCGCTCTCTCGTCCTATTTGATCTAATAAAGTCCCACCTATATTACCTGGCCCAAAGAGCCCCAAAGACAATGTCTGGGCCGACATGAAAAATACAGCGTGGAGCGCCCTCTCTGCCTTTACAGCATCGTGAGATGATATTACTACGCTAATGTTACGCTCACTAGAACCTTGAGCAATAGCTCTAATGTTTACGCCAGCACGAGCGAGGGAAGAAAAGAATTTTCCAGCAACACCTACTCGTCCAGGCATTCCTTCACCGACGACAGCTAAAATTGATAGATCATTTTCAACTTCGATACTCGATATTTGATGGCTATTAAGCTCTTTTTCGAATTCTTTAGTTATTGTTTCTTTAGCTTTTCTACTTTCTTGATATGGAATAGCTATACAAATTGAATACTCACTTGAAGCTTGAGAGATAAAGATTACGCTTATTCCTTCGTTTCTTAATGCTGTAAAGAGTCTTGAAGAAACACCAGGAACACCTGACATACCAGAGCCTTCAACGTTGATAAGCGAAATATTATTTACAACAGAAAATGCCTTAACCCCCTCTTCGCACTTCTCATCTTCACGCTTAACAATTGTTCCCTCTTCTTCTATATCACCCCAATACCTGAGAGAAAGTGTTAGCCCCGCTTTTTCTGCAGGAATAAATGAATGAGGGTGAACAACAGGAGCGCCAAAGAATGAAAGCTCTGTTGCTTCAGCATATGAAAGAGAACGAATTATATGAGCATTAGGAACATCTTTCTTTGAAGCCGAATAAAGAAGTGATTTTTGGTTCCAAAAAGTTAATGGAGCCTTTAAAAGAGACGCTATTAAAGAAGCACTGTATTCGCCACATCCTTCGTCGCCGCGCTCTCTACCAGATGCATCCTTATCGTCATCGCAATAGATAAGTTCACCTGCAACTAGAATAACCTTTTTACCTTTAATAAGAGATGGATCATCTAAAATAGCTTTTGGAGTCAAAACTAAAGTTGAAACACCTTCTTCTTCAAATCGTTTTGAAAGAATGAGAGCAAGAAAAGTACTTGATAAATTTTCAAGATATTCAGAAGATCCACCACTTTTATTTGAAAGAATAGATACAGCTTTCAAAACATCACTAATTTTATCAAATGAATCTTCTATCTCTTTGCTCACGATAAGAGAATCAACATCAGAAAGAGATGAAACAACAAGATCAAGCCATCCGCACTTTTTCATCTCAAAAAGGTTCCATAAGTCATCTTCCTTCTTACTTGCTTTGTCTAAAAGCTTAGAAAAAGATAACTCTGGGCTTAAAGGAGGAGGAAGGACAAATATCGAGGTATCTTCAGCCGAGCCCTTCTCTATCATTATTAGCTTTTCTATTCCCTTCTTAGTAGAAACCATCGAGCCTTCTAACGCATGAACTCGAATACTCATAAACTCCTCCTCGATTTAAAAAAATAGGACCCCTTTTGGAGTCCCATCTAACTTATGGATAAACTATCCCTAATTATACAACTTTCTGGACTCTTCCTGCTCTTAAGCAACGAGTGCAAACTTTAATAGTTCTTGGAGTACCGTCAATTAGGGCCTTAACAGAAACAATGTTTGGTCTAAACTCACGCTTTGTAGTAACACCAATGTGCTGTCCAACACCACCCTTCTTCTTAGGCTGACCTTTTCTTGTTACAACTGAACCAGAAATTGTACCTTTTCCACAAATATCACATCTTCTAGCCATTTCTCTCTATCCACCTTAATTAATAATCACATTTATTAGACGGAACCTTTGTCGGCATAAAAGCCGGGAGCATGGCAAAGATATGCCGTCTGAACACTAAACAAATATACTCCAAAGAAGAAATCTTTGTAAATAGCAAAGAGAGGAAAAACTCTAGAGAATAGAACTTTTTATCTTTATTTCTGTTTTATTCAAACAAAAACACTTAATTCGAATCTTTTACAATCTTCATTAGTGCTCCATATATGTAAAGCTGAGAGGTACTAATAAGGCCAGTCTTATTTATTATCCTTTGCTTAACTCTTGAAACTGTCCTTTTTGTTACACCTAATGTATCTGCAACTTCGTCATCTCTTAGACCAAAGCCTAAAGCAAGAAGCAAACTTGTCTCTCCTTTTGAAAGTTTCTCATATGGCTTATTAAATGGATAAGTTCTCTTCTCTTTAATTATTTCTGATAACTTATCTTTCCCTTTTGTAGCAAACTCTACAAAAGGAAAAAGCGCAGAGATTAAGTTTTCTTGGTATTTAAATGGATAGACTATAACTCTTGCTATTTCATTTTTCTTTTTTATTTGAGTTATGTCATAAGCAAAACCAAAAAGATTAGTTGGACGCAAAATAATTACATCACAAAGAGGAATCTCCTCACACTCTCCTATCCTGTAGACAACATAATCAAGGCTACTATCAACAACAAGCTCGCTTATATTTCCCTTCACAACAACTTTTTTGCACATACTATATAAGCGTTGTTTTCTTAAAATATGTCAAAATTTAAGAAAGTTTAATTTTCATATTGACGCTATTATTACTTTTTCTTATACTCCTCTAGTGTTTCGGGATGTCGCCTAGCGGCTATGGCGCCTGCTTTGGGAGCAGGATATCGATGGTTCGAGTCCATTCATCCCGACTTAGAGTCAGAATTGAAAAATCAGTTCTGACTTTTTTTTCAACAACTAAACACAAACTAATCTATTCTGAAATATGAAAACCCCTATTTTTTGACAGAAAAATTATAGAGAGGAATGGAAGAAAAAACCTATAGATTATTCCTTTTACGCATCTTTTGTAGCTCATCCTTTAAAGCGGGTCTTCTAGGATACTTAATCAGAAGCTCTTTAATATGAGATTCAACAAAGGCTTTTCCTTCATTATCTAAAAGCAAATCCTCAAGAGTGCTAGCATATTGCCTATAAGAATCTCTTCCATCAAGATATTTTTCATTATCGGAAAGAATGTTCTTATATGCATTAAGAGCCCTTTCAGGAAAAAGCTTTAATAACTTACGGCCATATTCTAGATTATTTATAGAACTATTTTTCTCAAACCAATCCATCAGATCAGAATAAGTTTCAATGCTCTCAAGAAACATTGGCATGATAATGGTCATAGAAGACGATTTTTTTAATTCTTCACAAATATCATTCCATTGCTCTTTTGATACCAAAGATTCCAATTCTTTTATACTATCGAGATTGTATTGAATAGTTGAAATGATATCAGAGTAAAGCAAATCAATCAGCTCGTTATTCATGTCATGTTTTGAGTAGATACTTTTTAGTATCAAGAAGCATTCTTTATTTCTTCTGTATTTTGATAGAATGCTTTTTATAACATCGATACACTGTTGCCATTTACCACTATCATTGAGCCTTCGAGCGAGTATTGTCTGTGCAGAAGGCAAGTCCAAATGATTCATCAACTCTTTATCAATCTCATCATCATTGCACTCTAGTACCGTCATCAAATTAACTACTCTTTCTACAGGATAAGCAAAGACTTCAAACACATCTTTTTTAATAGAATCAAGCTCTTTCTTCGCAAGATTCTTATCTTTGACAGTAAATATTAAAAAGTCTTCATATATAGAATACGAATCAGAACTAGATAATCTTTCTTTGGCTTCGCTTACTATCTCCGTCTTGTTTTCTGCATTGGTATAAGCTTTATTCATTATACTTTCTATAGAAGAAACTACGTCAGAGATGGAGCCATAACCATTATCATCCAAATAATCGAAAGGAATTTCATCAAGAATGTCAGATACAAGGTTGAAAACTTCAATGCAATTTTCGGGGCTGTTGCACGAAAGATTATAAAATCTAATGAGGTGTACAGCCTCATTTTTTTGTCTTTCAGAAATCAACAAAAGCATATAGATTGTTAAGCGTAATTCTTTTTAATATAAGTAATTAAATAGAAAAAGGGAGTTGT
>JBNMJW010000068.1:0-10542 GCA_050874025.1 Candidatus Ornithospirochaeta sp. | reverse complement strand
TAAAAATACCCAAACGAGCGATTAAAGACAGTATCTTCTCTGCTTTAGTAAAAAGAAAGAAATGGCTAAGAGAGGTATATATCTCTCTTTACCCTAGCGACAGCGATATTAGAGAAGAAGAATTAGAAATTGTTACTCTCGAGAGTATATTTGTTAATGGCCTCTATAATGACATAAGCTTCAAAGTACGAGATAAGCTAGTAGTCTTTATAGAGTGCCAATCTACTTGGTCTCCCAACTTGCCTTACAGGATGATTGAATACTATGGCGAGACAATTGGAAAGCTTGTTGATAATTGGGATGACAAGAAATATAAGAACAGAAAAGATTATATACCTGATCCACATTTCTTCTGTCTCTATACAGGAGGAAGAAGAGATATCCCTAATTGGTTATATGGTTCAAGTAATGAAGGAGAGAAGAGAAAAGAATTCTGTATGCCGGTAAAGGTAATAAGCAGAAATAATGCGCTTGGTATACTTAAAGAAATCTGTATATTCTCAGAAATCTATGATAAAAATAGAGATAAGTATGGGCGAACAGAAATAGCGATACAAAAGACAATTGAGGAGTGTCTAGAAAGCGAAATTTTAGTTGACTTCATTAAAGAGCATAAAGAAGAGGTAGATGAAATTATGAGAAATATGAGTCAAGAAAAAAGAATCAAGAAGTTTATAGATTTCTCTAGAGAAGAGGCTCGTGAGGAAGGTAGGGAAGAAGAATCCTATAGAGTTACTGAAACAATTAGCAGTCTTACTATTCCTGAAGAACTTAAAAAAGAAATTTTAGAGTCACTTAAAAAATAAAGCAAAAGAGAATTATTACTAGATTAAAGTAAAAAAACTCAAAAACCTATTGAGTAATTATGCAAAGGTATGGTAGATTCTCTTTCAAATGAATAAGCATAGAATTGAATTTACATACAATTACTTATAATAACTAAAGATACCGGTATTGACCGGTATTTTTTTTGCTTTAAGGAGATAAAAATGAATACTTTTAAAGGCCGTTCACTTTGCGTAATCAATGATTTTACAAAAGAAGAAAGACTCTATTTGTTTAGTCAGGTAAGAAAGCTTAAAGAAGCTGTAAAGAAAGGCGATAAAAAAACACTTGATAGCTTCAGAATTAATGATCCTGATTATGGTATTTATGAGGTATTCCTCGAAGACAGCACAAGAACAAAAGAAAGCTTTAGAAATGCAATAGCTTTTCACCATGCTAAACTAACAGAGATGAGTGCTGATAATTCTTCATTTAATAAAGGTGAAAGTTACGCAGATACCTTTAATACTCTTTGCGGTTATAACAATAGAATCTTCATTATTCGAAGCAAAGTCGAAGGAGTTTGTGCATATCTAAGAGAAGAATGCAAGGAATATGCAGAAAGAAATGACCTTGGCTTTAAGCCTGTATTCATCAATGCTGGAGATGGAAAGCACGAGCATCCTACACAGGAACTCTTAGATGAATTTACATTTCTTGAAGATAACAATTGGGATACATCTTACCTCCATATTGCACTTGTAGGAGACCTTTATCATGGCCGCACTGTTCATAGCAAAGCAGATGGCCTAAAACTATGGGATAAAGTTAAGGTTGACTTAATTGCCCCACAAGAACTGAGCATGCCTAGTTCATATATAACTGAGATGAAAGATAATGGATTTGAAGTAAGAATATTCTCATCTATTGAAGAGTACCTTAAGAAGAATGATGATATAGCAACAAAGTGGTACTTTACTCGCCCACAGTTAGAGAGAATGGGAGAAAAAATACTCCAAAAGCAAGATGAATTGAGAGCAACAATTACTTTCAAAGAAGAGTTTATGCCACTCTTAAAAGAGAACACAAAGTTCTATCATCCACTTCCAAGACATAAAGAACACCCAACTATCCCAACATTTTTAGATAAGACTCCTCTTAACGGTTGGGAACGTCAATCAATTAATGGAATGTATACTCGTATTGTTCTTCTTGGTCTCGTTTCTGGAAAGATTGGCGATGATTTTGTCTCTACTGAAAAACAAGAAGAAAAGAAAGAGGAAGAATGGATTAGCGCAGTAATTCCAACTAATGAAAAGAAGAGAGTAATTTCAGAAGGCGTTAATCCAATAAGAGATGGTATTGTTATTGACCACATCCTCTCAGGAGAAAACCCAGAAGAAATAAGACGTCATATGATTATGATTAGAAAAGTTATGAACCTCGATGGTCTTAAGGGTGGTGAATGGGTAAGTCAAGGCTCTAGTGGGTCATACAAAGGAATAATCTTCCGTCCAGGATTCTTCTCTTTGGATCATAAAGCAATAAAGAGACTTGCAGCAGTCGCTCCAGGTTGTACACTAAATATAATTGAGAATGGAAAGGTAACAAAGAAGATAAAAACTAAAATGCCTCCAAGAATCTACAACTTCGATGATTTAATGTGTACAAATGAAGCATGTATATCTAACGATACGCAGAGTGAAAATGTTGGTGCAATGTTCATCAGAACAAGCGACAACAAATTCAGGTGTGCTTATTGTGGCAGAGTTCACAGCTTCAAGGAAATATTCAAATCAAAGGATAAATAAGATGGAAAAGACAAACTATTCAAAAGCAATTGCACTAAAAGCATTAGAAATGGGGGCAATTAGACTCTCGCCAAATAAGCCATTTTGTTGGGCAAGTGGCTACTATATGCCAATTTACAACGACAACAGGACACTTCTTGCTTCCGCAGAAGCAAGAGAGATGATTGCTCTAAGTTTTGAGGAAATTCTTTCTTCACTTTCCTTTGATCCAGATAATATTGCCGGAACAAGCACAGCTGGAATTCCTCATGCAACAACGCTTGCAGACAAAATGAAGAAGAGCCTAAGCTACGTAAGGTCATCAAACAAGGACCACGGACTTAAGAACCAAATAGAAGGTTTAGGAAGAGCAAAGAGCTATGAAGGAAAGAAGGTATTGCTGATAGAAGACTTAATCAGCACAGGTGGGTCTTCAATCGCTGCTGTTAAAGCAATACAAGAAGCAAACGGCCTTGTTCCATACTGCCTTGCTATCTTCTCGTATGGCACAAAAGAAGCAAAAGAAGCTTTCTCCTCTCTTTCTCCAAAGTGCAAGGCTCTTACAATACTTGATTATGACTACGTAATTAAGATTGCCCACGAGACAGGCTACATAAAGGAAGATGAGTTCAATATGCTTCTTGATTGGTCATCTTCACCATTTGAATGGGGAGAAAAGCATGGCTTTAAGAGGGAGATTAAGTAATGAACTATCAAGAACTATTAAAGGAATCTAGTAGCAAAAGCAAAAATATTGCATGCATGGGAATAGACCCAAACGTCAGCGCACTTCCTGAAGGACTTAGTATTGATGAATTCTACACAACAATCTTTTATCTTATGGAAAAAGAAGGCTTAGCAGTTGGAGCATATAAGCCAAATATTGGGTACTTTGCACGTTTAGATAAACCACTAGAAGGAGACTACAGTGGGTCAAAGAGCTTAGCCAATATAATTATTAATCTTCCATCTCGCCCACTTATCCTAGATTCAAAGCGTGGAGATATTGCCTCTAGTAGCCTTAACTATGCCTATGAAGCTTTTTCTTCTTGGTCTAGTGATGCTGTAACAGTCTCTCCCTACATGGGAAGTGATTCCATTAACCCTTTTGCAATAAACTTTGAGGACAAAGGCGTCTATATATTAAATCGTACAAGTAATCCAGGAGGAAAAGATTTACAGAATAAAACAATGGATAACAATGAGATACTATATATGACGGTTGCAAAAACAATACTAGGCTGGAATAAAGAATACTCATCTGGTATTGGTGCTGTTGTTGGAGCAACTAATCTTAAAGAGTTTAGAGATATAACTTCTCTCTTTGCACCCTACTCTATTCCACTACTTATTCCTGGAGTTGGTTCACAGGGAGGAAGTGCAAAAGATGTAATTGAAATTCTAAAAGAAGTAGAGTACCCACTTGAAGTATGTAGAATTAACTCTTCTTCTGCCTTATCTCATCCTTGGGCAAAAACGAAAGAGAGTGCACCAAAGAATTGGAAAGATGTTTGCTTAAAGAATATTGAGTCTTTTATTAAGGAGTGTTCACTTTGATTAAGAAGTTTCCCCTATGCCATAAAACACGAGAGGTAAAGCTCGCAACTGTTAGTGGAGTAGCTTCCACTAAAGCTAGTCTCATTAAATATTTTGATACATTAGTTCCTTCTGTAGATATTATTACGACTAAAAGCGTTCAAGTTAAACCTAATAGTGGTAATAGAGAGCCAATAGTAACAGAAGATAGCCTTGGCACATGGGGAAACAGTGTAGGACTGAGAAACCCAGGAATGGATGAGGCAGTAAAAGAAATAAAACGCCTCAGAGAAGACAGACTAAACAAATGGCTTAATGTCTCTCTATCTGCAGATAACGAAGATGACTTTATTACTCTCGTTAATGCTTTTTCACCTTATGCAGACTCTGTTGAGCTAAACTTTTCCTGTCCACATGCAAAGAAAGGCTTTGGGGCAAGTATCGGAAGTGATATAATGCTTGCATCAAACTACACTAAAATAATCAATGAAGCAACACGAAATAGAGAGTGCCTTCTCTTTATTAAACTAACCCCAAATGTCCCCAATATTGGTGAAATTGCTAAAGCTGTTGTTTCTAGTGGTGCAGATGGCATTGTTGCTATCAACACTTATGGTCCTGTTGACCATATTGATAGAGTAAGTGGTAAGCCAATACTCCAAAACGCAATTGGAGGTAAAGGTGGTCAAAGTGGTGACGACATATTTCCTATTGCCCTTCGTGCCACCAAAGAAATAAGAAAAAATATTCCAGATGACATACCACTTATAGCAATGGGAGGAGTAAGTGACGGAGAAAGAGCTTCCCTCTTAATTGAAAGTGGAGCTGATTGTGTTGGTATTGGCTCCGCTCTTGGTAGAATAAAGCAAGAGAATTGGGAGGAGTACTTTAAAAGAATAAAGAGAGAAGCAGAGGGTATTCTAAAAGGAGAAAAGGTAGAACTTACTTCTAGAGAACTACTAAGAAAACACAAAATAACAGAGTATGAAGAACACACTGTCAAAGAAATAAAAATGCATTCAAAAGATACTATGATTCTTACTCTATTTGGCTCAGTTGACGACTTTAAAGTTGGTGAATTTGTTTTTCTTTGGGTTCCTGGAGTTGGTGAAAAGCCATTCTCACTAGCTCTATCTTCTCCTCTTACTTTCATTATTAAAAGGCGAGGCATTTTTACTTCTTACCTTTTCTCATCTCTAAAAAAAGGTGACAAGATATATATCCGTGGTCCATATGGAGATGAGGTAAATGATATAAAAAGCAAGAAAGCTATCATCATTGTAGGTGGAACAGGGGAAGCTGTTGCTGCTCCCCTATCTGAAAAGCTAGAAAAGGATGGCGTGGAGATGTCCTTCCTTGTCGGAACAAGTGAGAGTGGAAACAAAGGAATACTTGAGAGTACACTAAGAGAAAAAGGAAGATATAAATGCATTTCTGACTGTGGAAAGGTTGGCCGTGTGTTAGACACAATAGAAGATGAAATAAACTCTTCTCTTGATAACAAAACCTCCCTTAGTGATATTGCATTCTATCTTGTAGGCCCGGAAATCTTCATGAAAAATGGAGCAAAAAAGCTTATAGACTTGGGAGTAAGCGCCTCATCAATTCTCCTTTCTATGGAGCGTAATACTATGTGTGGAGTTGGACTTTGTGGTGAATGTGTCTGTGGCCATACGCTTATGTGTCAACATGGTACATTCTTTACTCTCTCCCGTCTTATAGAAGAAGGTGCTTTATGATAGATGGCCACGTTCATTTTCGTGATTGGGAAGAAAAAGATAAAGAGACTATCGAGCATGGCATTAAAGTTGGCCTTAGGTGTGGCTTCGATACGTTTCTCGATATGCCGAATACTAAACCTAGCTTAACAACAAAAGAAAATGCACAAAAGAGAATAGAAGACGGAAAGAAAGTTATAGAAAAGCTTAAAAAAGAAGGAGGAAGCGTTAACTACTCTATTTTCTTAGGTCTCACTAAGAGTGAAGACCAAATTAGAGAGATGGTAGAGCTTCACTCTTCGCTCTTTCCTCATGTTTGTGGCTTAAAGCTTTTTCTTTCGCAGTCTACTGGAAATATGGGGATAACAGATGAAGAAGAACAAAGAAGAGTCTTTTCTCTTCTCTCTTCTCTTGGCTATTTGGGAGTATTAACTCTTCATGCGGAAAAAGAGAGTCTCTTTAATAAAGATGAGAAAAGTCACTCTCTTAGTCGCCCTAGTATAAGCGAAATAAAGAGCGTTGAGGACCAGATTGAAAATGTAATTAAAACAGGTTTCAAAGGAAAATTACATATAGCTCACATATCTACAAAAGGAGCAATAGAGCTAGTAAGTGAAGCAAAAAAGGATGGAATAAAAATAACATGTGGTGCTACTCCTCATCATGCTCTTTTGACTATAAAAGACGAAGATATATTTAGAACTATGAATCCTCCACTAAGAGACAAAAAAGATAGAGATGCTGTTTTAGACTCTCTTTTTGATGGTTCTATTGATTGTGCTGAGAGTGACCATGCACCTCATACTCTATGCGATAAGCTAAATGGAGCTAATGGTATTCCAGGCTTCGAAGGAATGCTTAGATTAATCAAGTTTCTTCGCAAAGAGGGTATGAAAGAAGAGAGATTAGAGGAGTTATTTACATCAAAAGCTCTAGAGATATATAATCTTCCGTATAAACCAACATCTGTTATTAAAACAATAACAGATAGCATGATAGAAAAAGCTAATAAAGAATACCCGTATTCTGCTTGGAATGACTACTATAAATGAAACGCCTATTTTTAACTATTCTCATCCTTTTTTTAGCTTTCTTCACTCTTTACGCTGACGACTTGAATGTTTGTGTTGCTTGGCGTGAAGAAGTTGATAATCCTCTTTTTGAAACACTCTTAGAAGCAGGTGTTTTTCCTTTGTTTTTAGATCAAATAAAAGTAGAAACGCTTAGTAGTGAAAAGACTCAAAACGGAGGATTAACACCTCTCGATGCCGTGAAACTAAAAGAAATAAGCTTTAGTGATACAAATATAAATGAGGTAATTGGAGAGGATAAAATTGATTTAATTATCATACCAGGAGGAAGAGATATTTCCCCTTCACTCTATGGAGACGAAGAGCGCGGAAGCAAGAATGAGAGTAAAGAGGAGGATATATCTGATTATATTCTAATTAAATACGCTCTCAATAATGATATTCCACTACTAGGAATATGTAGAGGAATGCAAATGATTGCTGTTTACTATGGTGCTCCTCTTATACAAGATTTATCCTCGTTCTTTAGCGAGAAGGGAGTTAAATACAATAATCTACACTTAAGCGTAAACAAAACAAAAGAAGAACCATATAGCGCCCACAGTATTTATATAACAAATAAAGACTCTCTACTCTACGCTCTCTTTAATGAGACAATTGTTGAAGGTCTACCAAGTGTGCATCACCAAGCAATAAAGACCCTTGAAAACACTCCACTAGAGGTAACAGCTTACACAGAAACAGATGGATTAATTATCATTGAAGCGTTTGAAGATGTTACTAACCCACGCGTTTTAGCAATCCAATTCCATCCTGAAAAGATTATACCTTTAGAGTTTGATGGTGCTGATAGTAGTAAATACATGGACAAAGAAAAGGCTATCAGCTTCTTTTCTTCTCTCTTTACTTCTTTTGCTGTTTACACCAAATAGCCATAATCCATTTAACAGGGAGTATCTTAACGAAGAACACTTGCATTCTTACAGGAAAACCAAGAATAGAAACACGCCTTTTCTTCTTTAAATCTTTAAGAGCCTTTCTGACAACATCTTTACTTTCATAGTATCTATCGTAATAAACGATAGTAGTGTTATCTCTTACGGCACGAGAGAAGAATTCCGTCTTAATCCACCCAGGACACACGCATTCTACAAAGATACCACGCTTCTTTAATTCTACGCCTAAAGAGAGCGAAAAGCTCAAAACAAAAGCTTTCGTTGCAGCATAGATTGACATATATGGTACAGGCTGATGAGAAGAGTTAGAGCCAAGGTTAATTATAAAAGAGCCTGCTTTCATATATGGAAGAACAGTATGTGTAAGAGAGACAAGAGCGCGGCAATTGAGCTCTATCATATTCTCCATCTCTTCTCGCTTACATTCTGTAAAAGCTTTAAATACTCCAAAGCCTGATGCATTAACAAGGGCACCAACTTCAACACTTCTATAGGCAAGAAGAGAAGATATCTTATCAATAGAGGACGCCTGAGTTAAATCTAAAGCGATAGGGACAGCACGAGGCCCTAACTCTTTCTTTATTTCTTCTAGCCTCTCTTCTCTTCTAGCAATAACCCATATTTCATTAAAAGAGAACGAAGACGATAAAGCATAAACAAAATCTCTTCCCATTCCAGAAGAAGCACCAGTAACAATAGCAATACTCATAATGAAAACCTACCACAATAGTGTACCCCCTAGCAAGAAACTAAGGGGTACAGGGGAGTAATAATTATTTATGTAATCTATTCAAAGAATAGTCTACATCCATTTAATAAATTGAATTTTCATTAATTTCAAGTTTTCCTGTTGCACCTGGAACAAATCTTCCATAAAGATTACTCTGACCAGTAGGAGCAGTTTTATCAGTTTGATTTAAAGTATTTCCACTTTCAATTGTTCCACTAATTTTAACTTCACCTACATTAGCTGTACCAATAACAACACCAACTCTCCATCCACCATCATCTGTTGAATTAAGGCTAGTATTCTTTACTGTACAGTTTTCGATTGTATGGTATGTTGCAGGATTACTACCAGCATGACCAATAATACCACCAACGGATCCTTTAGCTGTTATTTTACAATTCTCAACAGAACAATCTTTGATTGTTATATTTGTATTTACAGGACCATCATTACCATTATATCCAGCTGTCCATCCAATGAGTCCTCCAACACGAGCTCCACCAGTACTTGTTATTTCTGAATTAGTTAAATGACAGTTGTTTAATTCAATTTTAGGCATAGAATCTATGCAACTGATGAAGGCACCTATACCTTGACTATTAGTGTTATCATTAATAATTACATTATCGAGAGTTAATTCATTAATAATTATACCACTCTTTCCTGCGAATCCACCAGCAAGAAGGGGCGCATTTAAACCTGAAATTGTATGTCCATTACCATTAATTGTTATAACGCCAGAACCATGATATCCATCAACAGTAGCAGGAGTCCATGTTTCACCATCTTTTAAATCAAAATCATCATCAATTTCAATAATGTTACTTCCAGAACCGGCACTTGTAAGGGTTGTTAATGCTTCCTGTAAATCTTTGCTAGTTACAATACGCTTTAGATAAACTCTAGATCCATTAATTGTTACTTCAAGTTCACTAGCGTCAAGATTATCTTTATTTCCCCAAATATTAGACTTAGAAGTACTTTCTATTCCGGCCCAGTTTGAAAAATCACTATCACTAACCTCTAATCTAGCCTTATTCCATTTTTGGCCATTTGGAAGTTTATTCACAGAAATAGCAGCTTTTCCTGAATCGTTTTGACCACCTTCAAAGGTACATCTTTTAACGGTAAGAATTTGGTTGAAATCCTCTAGTTCATTATACATTAACAATACTTTTTTATCCGCTTTAAAAGTACAGCCATAGAAAGATACCTCTGGAGCTGTATATGTCCACACACAATAGTCTCCAGAATTTTCAAGAATGCAGTTTGAGAAGGATGTTTTGCTATATAAGAAAAGTTTTCCAATTATTTTACAATTTTCAAAAGTCTTCTTGCCTGAATCATAGAAACCTCTATAGTTTTCATTTTTAGGATTATGAACCAATGTTAAATCTTTGAAAGTTATATTTGACACTGGATTATTCCCTATATAACCAACTTTTTCTCCATTTATATAGTTTAAATCTAATGTTGTTGCATCCAACCCCTTTCCTTTAAGTACAATATTGTTTCCTTCAACTTTTAGATATTCTCCTAATGCTGTTGTAAGTTTTACATTATTTTTTAAAATATCAACAGTTATTTCATCTGTAGTATTAATAGATTCTAAAGCTTCACCAAGAGTCTGATAATAACTATCTCCTATCTTAGCTTCTGGAAAAACAACAGCACCATTTCTAGTGTTTTCATCATTTACTACACAACTACCTTTTACGGTGCCTGCAACAACAACTTTCTCATCTTCATTGTTTTGATAAGCATATATATCAACACCATTACCACTCTTTAGCTCAACATTATCAAGTAGAACTGTAGTTGGGTTATTGTATGAAGTTTTACATCTATTACCAACAACTAATGCAGCAGATGGAATTTCAAGTCCTGCTTTCCATTCTTTATTTTGATATTCACTTGGTTCGGAATTTTTAGATGTAATAGTTGTATCTTTAATTGTAGCAATATGAGCACTGTCTTTAGATATACCTCTGAACAACTTGGAGCATTGTTCAGAGG
>JBNMJW010000067.1:0-10545 GCA_050874025.1 Candidatus Ornithospirochaeta sp. | reverse complement strand
CAGGAGGGCTTGCAGACGTAGTTGGTAGCCTACCGAAAGCTTTAGACAAGAAAAAGTATGATGTAAGAGTAATATTACCCCAATATGAATGCATGGATGAGAAGTATAAAAAGGATTTGAAAAACCTTGTTTACTTTCAAATGGATAATAGAATTTATGTTGGAATTAATACTTTAAAACTTGATGGCATAACCTATTACTTTGTGGATAACAAAAAATATTTCTCTGGAACTAAGCCTTATTTCGATCTTTTTTCTGATTTAGAGAGATTTGCATATTTCTCAAAAGCAATTCTCTCAGCACTTCCACTTCTTGGCTTCAAGCCAGATATTATCCACGTCCATGATTGGCAGACATCACTTGTCCCAGTATATCTAAATAAAATTTTTCAAGGTGATAGTTTCTTTCACGGAATTAAAACAATAATGACCATTCACAACCTTAGATTCCAAGGTTGTTGGAATGTTGGACACCTTAGATGGGTAACAGGATTACCTAAAGAATTATTTATGCCAGGTCTTCTTGTATCGCCTTTCCAAGATACTTCTTATCCACAAGACGAATGGAATGCCACGATGCTACGTGGAGGCCTTGTTTTCTCTGATTGGATAACTACAGTCTCCTATTCATATGCCAATGAAATACAAACACATAACTATGGAGAAGGACTAGAAGATATACTTTCGTGGAGAAGAGATCGTCTATTAGGAATTGTTAATGGTCTAGACTATGGAGTATGGAACCCAGAAAAAGATATACTTCTTCCCCATAATTATTCCTCTTCATCATTTGTCAAAGAAAGAGAAAAGAACAAGACAGAGCTTCAAAGAGAATTAGGATTAAAAGAAGATAAAGACGTTTTTACAATTGCTATTGTCTCTCGATTAACAAATCAAAAGGGAATAGATTTGCTTGATCCAATTATGGATAGACTTTGCGCTAATAGAATAAACCTAATCGTTCTAGGGACTGGGGATAGCAGATATGAAAATATGTTTAGGTACTATGAGTCAAAATATAGAAATAAAGTCAGAGCAAAAATAGAATTTTCAGAAGCTTTGTCTCATAAAATATATGGTGCAGTAGATAGCCTTCTTATTCCATCTGCTTTCGAACCTTGTGGGCTGACACAACTAATAGGATTAAAGTATGGCGCTATTCCAATTGTTCATGAGACAGGAGGTTTAAAAGATACAGTAAAACCTTATAACCAATACACTTCAACAGGAACTGGTTTCTCTTTCTTCGACTTCAATCCCCAAGTTTTGATGGATAGAATAAACCATGCACTTTGGCTCTATTATGAGAAAAAAGATGAATGGAGAAAGATGATGAGGAGAGGAATGGAAGAAGATTGGTCTTGGTCCAATTCCTCTCGTCGATACGAGAATTTATACGATTCCCTTTAATAATTGAAGCCCCTGTTTATAGCTTCCAAATTTATTTCATACATATCCTGATGCTTGGCACTGACAACTTTTTTGATAGCTTCTTCAATTTTATTTCTGCCAAGTTCAGGACACTCTTTTAGGACTTTTCCTAATAGCACAATATTGCTAAGTCCAACATTCCCCATCTCTTGTGAAATTGCTGAAGATGGAATATAAAAAGCCTCAACATCACTGCGTTTAACCTTACGATCCACCATAGTAGAATCGACAAAAATCTTGCCCCCACTCTTTACTCTATTTTCAAACTTATCAAGAGAAGGTAGATTCATTGCAACAAGAATATCTGGTTCATCAATAATTGGAGAACCAATTAGGGAAGAACTTATTGTCACAGAGCATGTCGCTGTACCACCTCTCATTTCAGGACCATAGGACGGAAGCCAACTAACCTCTTTATTTTCAAACAATGCTTTATATGAGAGTAACTTGCCAAAGAAAAGAATTCCTTGGCCGCCAAAGCCTGCAATAATTAATTTAGTAGTCATACTCTCTCCTTCTCGTCTTTATCTCTAAAAACCCCAAGTGGATAATAAGGAATCATCTTTTCATCAACCCACTCTAAAGCCTTTTGTGGAGTCAAACCCCAATTGGTTGGACATGCAGAAACCACCTCAACAAGAGAAAAACCTTTATTTTCAACTTGGTTTCTAAATGCTCTCTCTATATGTTTTTTTGCACTAAGAACATTCTTTACATTATTAACAGCAACACGTGAAATAAAATATGGACCGTCTAAGCTAGATAAGAGCTCACATACCTTTATTGGATAGCCCTGTGTAAAGACATCTCTGCCATATGGAGAAGTTTGTGTAATCTGTCCAGGGAGGGAGGTTGGTGCCATCTGACCACCCGTCATTCCATAGATAGCATTATTAACAAATATGATTGTAATATTTTCATTCCTTGTTGCTGCATGAACAGTCTCAGCCATACCAATTGAAGCAAGATCTCCGTCCCCTTGATAGGTAAAGACAATGTTTTCCGGAAGTGATCTTTTTATACCTGTTGCAACAGCAGGTGCTCTTCCATGGGCAGCTTCTATCATATCGCAAGCAAAATAATCGTATGCCATAACAGCACAGCCTACAGGTGCAACACCTATTGTTCTACCTTCAATACCAAGGCTATCAATAGCTTCTGCAACTAAACGATGAATTATACCATGAGAACATCCTGGACAATAGTGAAGCTCTTTATCTGTTAAGCTCTTCGGTTTTTGAAATAATACAGCCATTACTTACCTCCTTTTTGTATAGAGAGAACCTTCTCAACAATTTGTGAGGTGGATGGAATAATTCCACCAGCTCTTTGACACAAATAAACTGGTTTTCTACACTCCTCTGAGAGGCGAATATCCTCAATCATTTGGCCCATAGAGAGCTCTACAGAGATGAATGCTTCTACACTATAAGATGCTTCTTTTATTACTTTTGAAGGAAATGGCCATACTGTAAGAGGACGAATAAGGCCACACTTTACACCAAGTGTTCTCAGTTCATTTACAGCTGCCTTCGCAACACGAGATGCAATTCCAAAGGCAACAAGAGCATAAGACGCATCATCCATCATATAACTCTCAACCCGAACTTCGTTTTCCTCAATTTTCCTGTAACGTTCAAAGCGCTCTATATTAGTCTCTTCCAACTTTTCAGGAGAGAGATAGAGAGAGTTAACAATATTGTGTTCTCTCATCATTTTCGTTCCTGTTAAAGCCCAAGGCTTTTCATATTTTTTCTCTTTAATTTCATCAGGAAGAACAACACTTTCCATCATTTGACCAATAGTACCATCAGCTAAAATCATAACCGGAGTACGGTATTTATCTGCTAAATCAAAAGCTAACATTGTAAGAGAGGCCATTTCTTGAACAGATGCAGGTGTAAGTACAATCATGTGATAATCGCCGTGTCCACCACCTTTTGTCGCTTGAAAATAATCAGATTGACTAGGTTGAATGCCTCCAAGACCAGGGCCTCCTCGCTGTACATTTACAATTACGGCAGGTAGATCTGATCCAGCAAGATAGGAAATCCCCTCCATTTTAAGAGAGACTCCAGGGCTAGAGGAGCTTGTCATAACTCTCTTTCCTGTAGAAGAGACTCCATAGACCATATTTATCGCACTAATTTCACTTTCGGCTTGAAGGAAAACCCCTCCTATTTTGGGCATTCTCTTTGCCATATATGCAGCAATTTCCGTCTGTGGAGTAATTGGATAACCAAAGTAATGTCTACATCCAGCTCTCAAAGCTGCTTCAGCAATAGCTTCATTGCCCTTCATTAATACCTTTTCACTCATACTATTTCTCCACCGTAATTATTGAGTCTGGGCACATAGCGAAGTAGAAGCCACAACCCACGCACTTAGACATATCTTTTATCGCAACACAATTGTGCCCTTTCTTGTTTATTTTGCTTCTATCAAGAAAAAGAAGAGACTTTGGGCAAGCTTCCACACATAGCCCACACCCCTTACATTTGTCTATTTCAAAAGTAATCTTTGCCATAACAATTTCCTTTCTTAATCAAATGGCCTTTTTTGTAGTTTTAGACCAAATTCACTATTCCTTTTTAGTTTCTCTTCAACTGTTGTATAAACAATTGGAAGCTTAGAAAGACGAGAGAGTTTTTCAGCCTCATCTATTCTTTTTTCTATCACCTCTCTAGTAGTGTCTCCACCAAGATTAGAGTTGTTTATTATTCCAGTAAAAGATAGCATAGATGCACTCTCTATCTCTTTTAATACTTCATATGCATCTATCGCATTCTGAGTTAAAGGACGATAAAAATTCACAACATAGAACATATCGTAGTTATTCTCTTCTTTTATGTAAGGAACAAGGCGACCTAGAGCGTAACTACCTCTATCATCACCGCCTACATCAATAACAGAATAAATTGATTTATCCTCTACTAATCTATAAATAGATGATGGGAGAGATGGTAAATCTACATTGCTTCTAGCAAAAGGAAGAGATATAACCTCAATTCCTTCCTCTTCCAATTCCTCTTGGCTATCTTTGGTTCTAAAATATGGATTCACGATATCTAAATCAGCTATAACAACTTTTTTGCCTTCTCTGTTAAGGCTATATGCGTAGTTTATAGCTACATTAGTTTTTCCAGATCCATAGTGACCTAGAAACAGAGTTATCCTTTTCACTTTTTTAAACCCAAGCTATAAGACCAACCCATCTCATCTTTTATTCTCCCTGTTTGAATACCATAGAGAGTATCATAGAGTTTCTGAGCAACAGGCCCAACTTTTTGGTCTTTAACAGGGTAATCTTCGCCGTTAAAACACAAACATCCTATAGGTGAAATTACAGCAGCAGTTCCTGAGGCAAAGATTTCTGTTAACGCTCCGCTCTTGCTTGCATCAAGCACATCATAGATACTGAGTTTTCTCTCGCTTACTTTAATCCCCCATGACGAGAGAAGTGTAATAACACTATCACGAGTTATTCCAGGAAGAATCGTTCCATTATCGAGAGGAGCTGTAATTACCTCATTATTTATAACGAAGAAAGCATTAGATGTTCCTATTTCTTCAACATATTTATGTTCTTTTGCATCAAGCCACAAAACATCTTTGCAGTTAAAGCGCATAGCATCTTCGCTCGCTCTCATTGCTCCACCATAGTTACCACCGACCTTAGCGTATCCAGTTCCGCCCTCTGCAGCTCTAATGTATTTATCTTGAACAAAGATTCTTGTTGTAGATAATCCTCCATCGTTTGATGCATAATAAGAACCTGTTGGAGTAAGAATAATCATAAAGCGATAATGCTTTGCAGGAAGAACTGAAAAAGAAACTTCATCACCAAAGATAAAAGGCCTAATGTAAAGAGCTGTTCCTTCTTTTGATGGAACCCATGATTCATCTACCGCAATTAGTTTTTTTATTGCCTCAACAAGAAGGCCTTTCGGTAGCATCGGAATACACATTCTTTCACATGTTTTCTCCATTCTCTTTTCATTCATATCTGGTCTAAAAAGAAGAACATCTCCATCTGGTGCTCTATATGCTTTCATTCCCTCAAACATCATTTGTGCATAATGTAAGACACATGAAGCAGGTTCAATTAATATTGGCTTATGAGGAACAACTCTAAAATCATGCCATCCCTTGTCTTCTGTCCAGTCAGCACAAAACATGTGATCTGTAAAATACTTTGCAAATCCAAGATGGTTCTCATCTGGTTTTTCCTTTGGTTCTGTTGTTCTTTCAATTCTAATATCGAAACTCATACTTTCCTCCTCTATTTATACAAATTCGGTTTTCTATCTTTAAAAACAGGAAGGTTTACTCGAGCTGAATAAACCTCTTTTTCATCAAAATAAGCTTCAGCTATCCCTTCTTCCTGATTATTCTGTGTGGCCATCACCTCTCCTGTTGGAGAAAAAATCGAATAACACCCACAGAAATCTATATCTTCTCTCTTTCCTGCAGATGAAGAGAGAACAAGATATATTTCGTTTTCTATAGCTCTCGCTTTTGAAAGTGTGAGTAGATGTTCTTTCCTAACAAGTGGCCAAGATGCGCTAACGAAAAGCATCTCTACACCATCTAAACTAAGGCGACGAGAGAGTTCAGGAAAACGTAAGTCATAGCAAAGGATGACGCCACATTTAACTCCATCAAGCATAAATGTTGATAGATGATCCCCTGGTGTGAAGAACTTATCTTCATTAAGAGGTGAAAAAAGGTGTGTCTTATCGTACTCAGCTTGGAGGTGACCTTTTCTATCAAAAACAAAACAGCTGTTATAGAGCTCCTTACCTCTCTTATTTACAACAGAGCCTCCAACAATATTCATATCAAGTTTTCTTGCACAAGATGACAAGAAAGCCTTTGTTTCTAAGCCGTCTAAATCTGCCATTTGAGAGAGATTGTTTTCAGGAAAAAATCCCAAGTCCCATAGTTCAGGTAGAAGCGCTACATCTGCGCCTCTTTTCTTTGCTTCTTCTAGTAGCACAAGTGCCTTTTCGTAGTTCTCTCTTTTTTGACCAAATTTAACGTCCATCTGAATGGAGGCAACTTTCATTCGTTTCGTCATAGTGCATTCCTCTTTATCTTTCCGCTAATTGTCTTTGGGAGTTCATCTTTAAAGACAATTAGACGAGGGTATTTATATGGAGCTGTATGCTCTTTTACGTAGTTCTGGATTTCTTTCTTTAGTTCTTCCGTTGGTTCTATGCCCTTTGTAAGAACGATCGATGCCTTAACAATTTGGCCTCTGATAGGATCAGGGGATGCAGAGACACCACACTCTAAGACATATGGAAGCTCCATGATTACCGATTCAACTTCAAATGGTCCAATACGATAGCCAGAAGACTTAATAATGTCATCTGTCCTTCCTACATAGAAGAAATAGCCATCTTCATCCTTCCAAGCAGTATCGCCCGTATGATAGTAGCCATCATGTATAGCTTCCTTTGTCTTTTCTTCATCGCGATAGTATTCAGTAAAAAGACCAATAGGGTTACCATTTTTTAGAGAGATAGCAATTTCACCAGTTTCACCAGGAAGGCACTCTTCTCCATCTGGAGAGAGGATATGGACATCATACTCAGGACTAGGTTTTCCCATACTTCCCATCTTTACCTTTGTACCTCTAAAGTTAGCAACCGTAAGTGTTGTTTCTGTCTGTCCAAAGCCTTCCATAATCTCTAGGCCTGTTGCTTTTGCAAACTGTATTGCAACCTCAGGGTTTAAAGCCTCACCTGCTGTTGTCATATGTCTTACTGATGAAAAATCATATTTAGTTAAGTCTTCTTTTATCATCATTCTTAGCATTGTTGGAGGAGCACAGAAGGTTGTTATCTTATACTGGGCAAAGAGTGGTAATAAATCGTGAGCATCAAAGCGGTCAAAATCATAGACAAAGACATCGCCTTCGCACATCCATTGTCCATAGAGCTTGCCCCAAAGCGACTTTCCCCAACCTGTATCAGATATAGTAAAGTGTAGGCCATCAGGCTCGCAGCAATGCCAATAGCGCGCTGTAATAAAGTGTCCAAGAGCATAAGTATGCTTATGCTCAACCATCTTAGGATTGCCTGTTGTTCCGCTAGAAAAGAACATAAGAGCGCTTTCTTCTCCACTTGGAGAGAGACCACTTCTCTTAAATGAACTTTTAAAGAGAGGATATTCCTTGTCAAAATTATGCCAGCCTTCCCTTTCCCCTTGCACAATAATCTTTGTCTTTACAGTTGGACACTCTGATAAAACAGAATCAATCATACTAGCAGAGTCACCTGTAGCTGTACAAAGAACAGCTGAGACACTAGCCGCATTAAAGCGATAGATATAATCATGCTCTCTTAATAGGTAAGTTGCAGGAATAGCAACTGCCCCTATTTTATGTAAAGCAACGATACTAATCCAAAACTCCCAATGTCGCTTTAAGACAAGCATAACTTTATCACCCTTCTTTACACCTAAACTAAGAAGGTAGTTTGCACATCTATTTGATTCTTTTTTAATTTCCTCAAATGTAAATCTTCGCTCATTTCTATTTCTATCTAAATAGACAAGGGCCGTCTTATTTGGATAATGCTCACTTATTGCATCAACGACATCAAAACCAAAGTTAAATGAATCTGTATTCTTAAACTCAACGCCAGTTAGGTGACCGTCCTTATCTTCACTACACTTAACAAACTTTTCTACAAGAAGTGGTTTTTTATCTGGACGAGGCACAATAGAGTCTATTATTACCTCATCTCCCTTGTTTTCTTCTCCAGAAAGTACAACAGCACAGAAAACACAATCTTTTCCTTCAACAGCAATCATGCCATGTGGAGTCGATGAGTTATAGTAAATACTATCACCTTCATGAAGTATTTCCTTATTCTCTCCAACCTGTACTAAAAGAGAACCAGAAAGAACAAGGTCAAATTCTTGTCCAGAGTGTTTGCTTAACTGAATTGGTCTAGATTGCAACTCTTCAGAGTATTCATAACGTACCCAATAAGGCTCAGCAAGCTTATCTTTAAACTTTGGAGCAAGATTAAAGATATCTATACCCTCTTCTTTTGCTGTCTGAACGCCTTGTCCTTTTCTCGTTACAGTGTAAGAAGTTAGTGTTGTAGATTCACCTTCAAGAAGATCGGTAATATCTATTGAGAAGACTAAAGCACACTTATGGATGAAAGAGAAAGGTAAATCAACACTTCCACTTTCATAATTTTTGTAGTCAGAAAGACTAACTTCAGTCTTCTCTGCCATCTCACTCTCAGAGAGAGCCATAATCTCTCTCATGCCTTTGATTCTAGATGCAACGTCTCTAAGTGGATCACTGTAGCTTCTCGCTTCCACTTCTCAAATCCTCCAAATAAAAAAAACTCGCCCCAAAAGACTATTAATCCTTTGAGACGAGTTATATCTATTTTTTGATACAATACCCGCGGTACCACTCAAATTGCGTATTTCTACGCCACTCAGGCTCCATCAAGCCGTATGCATTAACGCAGCAATCACGAGAGGCCTCTACTTACATTTCTGTTTTCTGTCCTCCAGCTCTGAAGTGATAGGTTTAAAGGCCCTTTGCTACTGGCTCACACCGTACCCAGCTCGCTCTAGCTATCTTCCTTTTCCGTCTTCGTCGTAGCTTTTTTAATTGTTGGTTTTTTAACACATTTTTTGCTAATGCGTCAATAAAAAATATTTAATTCTTTTATTAATGTTCAAATCTTGAGTAACACTTAAGCTAAATAAAACTTATAGGCAATAATAAAAAAACGATCCTCATTTATTGTCATATCCATTCTTTCCCATTTTACATTTTAGTTGCTCATCTAGAAGGAAGCATTCTATATGCAACAATTAAAATATGTTCAATTGCTTCGTACCATCTTCTGACGATATATGACATAAAGGTAATGAAATGGCAAATACGCTTTGAAAACGAGCTTTTTTCTCTTCTACATTGTAGTCAACTGTAAAGCCTAGTTCTCCACTAAAAATGCCTAGAACTCCAGTTAAAGTTAAACTAAAATTCTCATTATATTTAGGTTTAAAAGTTTTTATAACACCACAATTTATACCAGCATAAAAAGACTTATGCTGTATACCAAATCCAATTTCAGCAGATATACCATTTAAGTATGTAGCAAACTCTTTTTTGATTTCATTGAAGCTTGTATTATCTCTTTCTGTGAAACTATATACATAAGTACAAGGCCCAATTGAGACAGATACAAACACTCCATTATTGAGAAAAAATCTAGATTCCAGAATTAGCCCAAACAATCCGTGTTTATCGCTTATCCCATTTTTAATTTCATCATTATATGCACCTTCAATTGTCTTTTTTGCAAAGTCAATTGATCCTTTAGCTTCTAGTCGACTTCTTAAACTGAATATCATACTTGGCGTTACTTCTACTGATGATTCTTCAACATTTGAAATTATTCTGCTTTCATTTTCAAAATTTCTGTTGGCTTTGGGGTCTAAAATATCTGCTATTTCTTTATTATATTTGGTAAGTACTGCTTTGATAGACAACCACATGTCTTCAACCAATTTTTCTGTCTTTGTGGGGTATGTAAGATAAAGTTTAGAACCAACAATATTATATGAAACATCCGAAACATTGTCCAACTTACTGTTTGCAACAAACCACTCCAATACTTTTCTTATGCTACTATCGTCTATATTAAAAGTAAGCTCTGCATTATTTTTTTTCAGAATGGCCTGTACTAATATCAATCCATCATTATATGATGCATCAAGAACCTCAAAATTCTCTAAAACAACCGACTTTTCTTCCTTTTCTGAAGTTTCAGGGTCTACTAACTTATCTACAACAGAAACAAAACACTTTTTTGACACATCTCCTATTTGAGTTGTTATTGTTAAATAACCAGAACGTTTTTCTGATATACCTAGAGAATTATGCAAATATAAATGAGAATTATCTATAGAATTCGTTTCTGCATTATAGCACAACTTTTGCGAAAGTTAGGTATAAATCAACCTAAGCACTTTTTGTTAGTATCCATTGAGATGCCTAATTTCTCAAAGATTTCGAAGTGCTGCTTCTTCTGATTGTGTATTAATATCTTGCCATTTGTGTCAGTAATCT